>NZ_JBFTPV010000013.1:0-122943 GCF_056398665.1 Pseudarthrobacter sp. 01T43
ATCACCGATCACCGTCCTGGACGGCCAGCCCGGCGCCGGCGGCTACCGCGAACACGACATCCTCGTGGTCGGCGAAAACGGAGCCGAAAACATCACCAAGTTCCCCTTCGGCCCCGAACACAACATCATCGGAGCCTGACAACCGCTGGTTGAGCCCTCCGGGTACTAAGCAGGAAAGCGGCGCCGCGCTGGCTGCGGCGCCGCTTTCCGCGGACTATGCGCAATGATAGTGAGCACCATGACCACACCAGCTCCCAGTGACACCAACAGCAGTGACACCAACGGCACCGATGTTAACGGCAAGGCCGATACCAAGGGTGCCTCGGTCATTGTTAACGCCATCGCCGTCCTGCGATCCTTCACCGCCGACGAACCCTTGCTGGGCGTCACGGAAATTGCGAACAGGGTAGGCCTGCACAAAAGCACCGTGTCACGAATCCTGGCCACCTTTGAACAGGAAAACCTTGTGGAGCGGGATGCGGACACCCGCCGTTTCCGCCTCGGATTGGGGCTGATCGCCGTCGCGGGGCCGCTGCTGGCCGAACTGGAGGAGCGCCGCGTCGCCTATCCGGTTCTCCGTGAGCTCACCGAACTGACGGGGGAGACGAGTGCCCTGATGATGTGGGAGGGCAACCAGTCCATCTGTGTGGAGCAGATCGCGAGCCGCCACCAGATCAAACACACCACCCCGCTGGGGGCGCGTTACAACGACGCGCTGAGCGCCTCGGTCCAGGTGTTCCTCGCAACGGAACCGGAAGAACGTGTGCGCTCACTCATACTCAGCGGAGCCATCACGTACGCAGGGGTGGATGAGACCAGCCTCGACGGCTACCTGGTCCGCCTCAAGGACGACTCCCGCCGCGGGTGGGCCGTCAATTACGGGGAGAGCTCGCTGGATGAAGTTGGCGTTGCCGCCCCCGTCTACGATCACCGCGGCTATGTTGTGGCAGCTGTCCTCATCCCCGCCCCACGGTTCCGCGTCTCCCAGGAGCGGCTGCAGAACCTTGGCGAATCCTGCGCGGCAGCCGCTAATAAGGTCACAGCACGATTGGGTGGAAACACCACCGGGGCCGGCGCCCAGCACACTAAAGAACGCTCTCTCACTAATATGACTTTTTGACCTACCCCTCTCTCACTTTCCTGAGGAAAGTGAGAGAGGGACGGGAAGGTCAAAAGAAGCGTTAAGTGAGCGTCCGGCGCTGCTCGGAGGCCTCAGTGGCCGGCGGGTCCACGGCTTCGATCTCGTCGGAGTAAGGCGCACGTGGGCCATTGTGGTCGGCGAAAAGTTCGTTGGCGGCCAAGGCTAAAAGGTCCCGTTGGAGCTGAGGCAGCGAGAGCAGCCCCTGAATGTATGCCTCCACCTCGTACTCGCCCACCGCCCCGCCGATGCCGAAATAGTAGAGCCACAGGTCACCGGAAATGACCTGTGCCGCCGTCAGTGCGGCTTGAAGCCCGCGGCGCTGCTCCGGTTCCCTGCTATCGAAGCCCATCACTTGGGCCTCCATGCGGATCAGGGGAGGCCCCTGCCAGGAGTGCGGCGCTCACTTCGCCGAGGGTAGTGCGCGACGTGCGGGCTTCGCGCATCAGCTGCTGAAGGGCCTGGTCCTCACTGAGCTTGTGGCGTTCCATGAGTACACCACAGGCCCTATTGATCAGATCCCTGCTGAAGAGGGCGGCCTGAAGTTTCTCGCTGATGCGTTCGGCAGTTTCGGCAGTTTGGATGTGCGAGATGAGCGTTGCTGCGGGCGCCGCGAAAAGGTCCATCAAGGCTGTGGTGGCGTCCTCGAAGACGTGCGGGGCCGCGGCGTAGATTTTCATGGCGCCGATTGCCTCCCCGTCAGCGATCAGTGGTGTGCTGACCACCGACCGGAGCGGTATACCGACGACGGCGGCGCTCCAGTTCGGCCAGCGGCCGTCCGTTGCGACGTCACGGATGAGGACGCTTTCCTGGGTGGCCCACGCCGTCAGGCACGGACCCTGAACCAACTCATACTGGAGCGCGTCAGCGCGCTGAACAACCGTGTCTGTAGACCCGGAACTGACCGGGCGGGCATTCGGGTCGAGGATGGAAACCCCGGCGCCCATGGTCCCCGGGATCGAGTCCCTGACGGCACGGGAGAGGTGCTGGACGGCGCGGTCCACCTTTTCTTCGGTGAGGAGGAGCCCCATGATCCTGCCCAAGGCTGTGGACAGTTCATCCAGGGGATACTTCTTGATCATTCGTTCTGCCTCCGGCCATTCAGCGTGGCTGGCCTCCGGTGGGCCGGATAACCTGTGTTTGACTGCTCAGCGCTTCAGATAAAGCGTACGCTTTCTGCCGGGCTGTGCTCCCCGGGCGTCACGATTCCAACCGTTCGGGCTATTCATCGTATGCAGTGCGAACCTTCCGTTCACCCGATGTGGACGAAACGATGCCGGCCGCGACCTGCTTCAGTTTGATGTTGCGGTGGCTGGATGCCTTGACCAATATCTGGAACGCGGCGTCGTGGCTGCACCTGTTCTGCGCCATGACGGCTCCGATTGCAGTGTCTATGACGGTGCGAGATTTGAGGGCGGCGGAGAGGTCTTTACGGGCGTCGCGCAATTGCGCAATGTCCAGGGCCAGATCCAAAGCTTTCGCAGCCGTGCCGGCGAGGCTTTCGGCTGCCTCGATGCCGTAATCCGAAAACCCGTGCCTTTCGGGGGAGTACAGGTTCACCACGGCCTCCGCGGATGTCCGGAGGTGCATTGGCGTCGCAAGGATGGATCCTAAGCCTTCGCTGCGGGCAGCAACGTTGTATTTTGGCCAGCGAGGATCCGTTCCCAGATCCGGGACGTAAATCATGGTTTCCGTCCGAAGCGCAGTGAGGCAGGGCCCGTCGCCGAAGGTGTTCTGCAGTTCGTCCAGAGTCCGGGCGCGGGATCGCTGCTGGCCACGGTAATGGAGCGCTTGTTCCGGATCACCGTGATGCCACACGAGATATGGTTCCTGTTGACCGTGAGCCGTGCGGTGATGATCGAGGCCATATCCGTGAGGAAGTCGCGGACGTCTGAGCTGTCCAGGATGAGATCCTGGAGCTGGAGCACGAATTCCACCAGACTTTCTGCCCGGCCATCCCCGTACTCGAATTCCCGTATATCAATCTCTTGGGACGTGGGCACCTCCTTTACGTTCAGTCCGCCGTCGATCTACTGTCTCCACCCCCGGTGACTACAGGTATGCCGGATGTGAGCTGCAGGATGTCCTGCGCGATGTCATGCAGACGTCGGTTGCTGCTGCGCGACGCGAGCTGAAGGAGTTCGACGGCCGCCTCCCGGCCGCACCGGTTGTGGACGATGATCAACGAAATTGCCGAGTCCACGATTGCCCGTGACCGCAGGGGCCGTCCTCAGATGCTCCGGGTAGGGCTCCGCGGCGTGCACCCGCATGGCCAGGCGCAGGATTCTGGACAACGACGCAGCGTGCTCTTCGACGGCGGACACCGTTTCCGGCCCAAACGCATCAACATCGGTGGAGTAGCAGGATGGTCTGGATTCCCTCGTCTGCGACAGCCTGCGCGTCTGCAGGTTGGGAATCAGGACTGTATGGCCCTGCCTCAAGGCAGTCAGGCAGGGGCCGTCGTCGAACGCGTACTGGCGTTCATCCAGGATGCGGGCCTCCTCCGAGCTGCTGGCCACTGTTGCCGGCCCCGTCTCCGTTCAACCGTGATGGCGCACAGCATCGGCGCGTTACCGCCGAGCAAGGACGCTGAAATGGCTGTCAGTCCCAGCAGAAATTCGGTAAAGCCTGAACTCTCAAGAATCAGGTCCTGCAACTTTTCCGCTGACGGGAGAGCGTCGTTCTCGGCCATACGGCCTTGATTCCATGCAACGCCGGGAGTCGCCGGGCCCGGCTGACGGCTGTGCGCTCTCTGCGCGCACGGCCCGAGTATTCAACCCCGGACCCCTTATCACCACCCGAAATCTCCTACTACCGACACTACGCTCATTGGACACCGCCGCGGGCTGTTGGGGCGATGTATCATGAGGCGGCCCGCGGCCACGTCGTTGCCCTCATCCAAGAGCGCAAATTCCCTTGTCCCAAAGCTGTAGGCTCGGCACATGACTGAGCTGCGGCGTCGAACGTTGGTGTTGCGCACCTTGGCGGGCGCGGCCGTGGCGGCAACCGGAGGCCCGGTGGCGGCGTGTTCGCCCGGCGCCGATACGGACGGCGATTCCGGCAGTGATAGGGGAGATGCGGTGAAGCGGCACAAATACCAGTACGGCGGGGACCCCAGCCAGTGGGGCGAGCTCTTCCTGCCGGAGCTGCAGGCCGGGGAAGAACACAACGGCGTGGTGGTGGTGATCCACGGCGGCTACTGGCGCTCGCAGTACGGCGCCGAGCTTGGGGAACCGATCGCCAAGGACCTGGCAGCGCACGGTATGGCCGCCTGGAACCTTGAATACCGGCGGGCCGGCAACGGCGGCGGCTGGCCGAACACGTTCATCGACGTTCTGGCGGGAATCGACAAACTGCAGGACCTTCCCGCCGTGCACTCCCTGAACCTGGGGCCGGTGGTGGCGCTGGGCCATTCAGCCGGCGGGCACCTCGCCGCATGGGCTGCGGGCAGGGGCAAGCTCGCCCAGTTGGGTCTTCCGGAGATGGACAGCCAGGTAACGCGCCGGCAAGATGCGACGTCGGTCCACCTCACCGGCGTCGTGAGCCAGTCCGGACTCCTCAACCTTTCCGAGGCGGAGCAGCTGAACCTCAGCAACGGTGCGGTGGTCAACCTGCTGGGTGGACCGTCGTCGAAATATCCCCAGCGCCACAGATACACGGACCCCATGACCACCCTCCCGGTGGCAGTCCCGGTCATCGCGGTCCACGCAGCGGACGACGACACCGTCCCGCGGAGCCAGTCCGAGTCTTACGTCGACGCCGGGACGGCGGCCCATATGGTGACGCGCCTGGTCAGCGTACCCGGCGACCATTTCGACCTCATTGACCCGAAAACCCCGGCGTACCGGACGTGCCGCGAGCTGGTTCGGTCCCTTCTGGGTTAGATTCGTCCCCAGTGGGTAAGAACTGCATAAATTGGCTTGTCACTTCTAGACATTGGATGTCCCATGTCCTGTAGGCTAGGGGAGTAAGACAAGTCGTCGCACCTCGGCGCGGCAAGGAGGAGACCACGTGGCCACCGCATCCCCAGAAGTATCGCCCGCCCGTTTCAGCGCGCAGCTCCGTTCGCATGCCCTGCAGACCCGGATCATGGACCTCATCCTGGAGCGCGGCCTGGACGTCGGCGATGCCTTGCCCACTGAAAGCGAGCTCTCCGCCGAACTTGGCGTGGGCCGTAACACCGTCCGTGAATCCTTGAAGGTACTGCAGGCCCTCGGTGTCATTGAAATCCGCCACGGGTTCGGCATGTTCGTGGCACCGAACAACTTCAGCGCCCTGGTGTCCGGCCTGACCTTCCGCGGCCGGCTGTCCCTCCGCCATAAGGGCGAGGAAGCCATGGAGCTCATCGACGTACGGCAGGCCCTCGAATCAGGGCTCATCGGATCGGCCATCGACCTCCTCACGGACGAGCACCTGGCGGACCTGCGCACCACCATGGAAGCGATGGAGGCTGCAGCCAAGAAAGGCGAGCTCCTGTACGTGCACGACGCCGAGTTCCACCGCCGCCTGTACGCGCCCCTTAACAATGAGCTCCTGATCAACCTGATGGACGTGTTCTGGCAGGTGTACCGCAAGATCCACCTGGCCCTCGGGACCGGTCCGGTCAACCTCGAGCAGCAGACCCAGGACCACTGGGACATCTACGAGGCCGTGGCCAACAAGGACAAAGCACTGGCCTCCGAACGCCTGCAGCGCCACTTTGATGGCATCCGCTCGAAACTCAAGGACGTCGCCGCCAGTTAGCCAGGCCGCCTCGACCTTCCAGTCACACCGCCCGCACTCCGGGCGCAATCAGTCCTGCCCAATTTCGTAGAGAGTGCCTTTGTTGTGGAAATTTTCGTCGTGCCTACCGCCTCAGCCACCGGTTCCGTTGCCGCCGGCATCCTTGCAGCCGTCATCCGCAGCAAGCCCGACGCCGTCCTGGGCCTGGCGACGGGCGGCTCACCGCTGCCCATCTACGCGGCGCTCGCAGGCCACACGGTGGACATGTCCCGCGTCAGTGGCTTCGCCCTCGATGAATATGTGGGCCTGCCGGCCGGACACCCCGAAAGCTACGCCGAGGTTGTCCGGCGCGAGGTGATTGAACGGCTTCAGCTGGACCCCGCCAAGGTCGCCGTGCCGGACGGCAGCGCCGCGGACCCCGAGCGGGCTGCCGCCGACTACGACGCCGCCATCGCCGCAGCAGGCGGCATCGACGTGCAGATCCTCGGCATCGGCCACAACGGGCACCTGGCCTTCAACGAGCCTGGCTCCGCCCTGGATTCACGGACCCGCGTGGAGGTCCTCACGGAGCGCACCCGTGCGGCCAACGCCCGCTACTTCAGCACGCCGGACGAGGTTCCGCTCCGCTGCATCACCCAGGGCCTGGGCACCATCATGGAGGCCCGCCACCTGCTGCTGGTAGTCAACGGCGCGGACAAGGCCGGCATTCTCGCCGCCGCGTTGAACGGCCCCGTCACCGCCGACTGCCCGGCGTCGGTCCTGCAGCGGCACCCCCACGTTACCGTGGTGGCCGACGAGGCTGCCGCCTCGCAGTTGGCACCGGGCAGCGGCCAGGTGGCCGTCCGGGTGGCGGGTGCACGCGCCGGCGTCTAAGGTCCAGGGGTTTGCTTCCGCACCGGCGCGCTGCTCGGGGCGCGCCCTTCTAATCCAGATGCCATGCCTGCTCAGAGCCGCGGGGCTTAGGCATCAACCTTCGCAGGAGTCCGCTTGTCAAAGATCGTAGCGCCCACTTCCTGCTCGGCCTGGTTGTCGATACCCAGATCAATCCCCTTCCGTTCGCGGATTACCAGCACCGCCCCCGTCGAGATGAGGGCGACAATCAGCAGGTAGGCGGAGACGGACATGGTGGTTCCCGTCGCCTGAACAAGGGCGGTGGCGATGGTCGGGGCGAAGGCGCCGCCGATGATCGCGCCCAGGGCGTAGGAGATGGCAACTCCGGAGAATCGGATGGATGCCGGGAAGAGCTCACTGTAGAGGGCGGCCTGCGGACCGTACGTCAGGCCCAGCCCGACGCTGAACAGCGCCAGTCCCAGCAGCATGGCCCAAATGTTTCCGGTGTTGATGAGCCAGAAGAGCGGGAAGAACGTGACCATCAGGGCGGCGTAGCCGATCAGGTAGGTCTTTTTGCGGCCAATGCTGTCGGCAAGGTATCCGGCAAGGAGCGTAAAGACGAACCACATGGCTGCTGAGGCCGTGACGGCAAGGAGCACTGAGGTGCGGTCCATGGCCAGCCCCTTGGGGGCGGTGGCGTAGCTGAGGATGTAGCCGCCCGTGGTCATGTAGCCTGCGGCGTTGTTGCCCGCGAAAACCAGGGCGGCAAGGATGACCAGCAGCCAGTGCTTTTTGAACAGCTCAAGGATGGGGACGCGGGTCTGCTGCTTGCGGCTGGCAATCTGCTCAAAGACCGGGCTTTCGTCCACGCTGCGCCGCACAATAAAACCGACGATGATCAGCACGAAGCTGAGCAGGAAGGGGACACGCCAGCCCCATTCAGCAAAGGCGGCGCCGGGGGAGACGACGCCCGACATCAATGTGAGGACACCGGAGGCGAGCAGCATGCCGAGGGGGACTCCGAGCTGCGGGAACGAGCCGAACAGGCCGCGCCTGGACCGAGGAGCGTGCTCCACGGCCATCAGGACGGCGCCGCCCCATTCGCCGCCGGCCGAGATGCCCTGCAGGATTCGCAGGACGAGCAGCATAACCGGTGCTGCCAGGCCTGCGGTCTCATAGGTGGGCAGGACGCCGATGAGGGTAGTGGCCGCACCCATCAGGATCAGGGTGATGACCAGCATTGCACGGCGTCCAAGGCGGTCTCCGAAGTGTCCGGCCAGGAACGCACCCAGGGGCCGGAACAGGAAGCTCAGGCCAACTGACGCGAAGGAGATCAGCAGTGCGATGTCATTGCCCGCCGGTTCAAAGAAGAGCTTGGCGAAGACCAGGCCGGCGGCGTTGGCATAGATGAAGAAGTCGTACCACTCGACGGTAGTGCCGACGATGGTGGCAAATGCGACCCGGCGGTTATCCCGTGCCGAATTGCGCTGTGCAGGCGCAAGAGCGCTCATGTTTTCTCATTTCTTACGGGGCACAACGGTGTAGCCCGCTTGTAGGGGGACTGGAAGTCAGGATGCGTAGGGGTCGTTGATGCCGATGTATTGGGTGGTGGTGTATTCGGCGATGCCTTCGGTGCCGCCTTCGCGGCCGAGTCCGGATTGTTTGACGCCGCCGAAGGGGGCTGCTGCGTTGGAGATGACGCCGGCGTTGAAGCCGACCATGCCGAATTCGATCTGTTCGGCCACGCGGAGGAGCTTGTTGAAGTCGCGGCTGTAGAGGTAGGACGCGAGGCCGTACTCTGATGCGTTGGCGAGCCTGATCGCGTCCTCCTCCGTGGAGAACGTGGTGATCGGGGCGACCGGTCCGAAGATTTCCTGCCCGAGGATCGCGGCGTCGTTAGGGACGTTGGCGAGGACGGTGGGCGGGTAGAAGTAGCCGGGCCCGTCGGCGGGGGCGCCGCCGGTGACGGCTACCGCCCCGGCGTCGACGGCGGCACTCACCAGGGCGTGGACGTCGTCGCGGGCGCCGGCGTCGATCAGGGGTCCGACCTGGGTGGCGGGGTCGGTGCCACGGCCGGTGGCCAGGGCGCCCATCGCTGCGGCGAACTTTTGGGTGAACTCGGCGGCGACGGATTCGTGGACGAGGAAGCGGTTGGCGGCGGTGCAGGCCTCGCCCATGTTCCGCATCTTGGCGGCCATCGCGCCTTCTACCGCCTTGTCGAGGTCGGCGTCCTCGAACACGATGAAGGGTGCGTTGCCGCCGAGTTCCATGGAGGTGCGGAGCACGTTCTGCGCGGCGTCGGCCATGAGGCGCTTCCCCACGGGGGTGGAACCGGTGAAGGAGACCTTCCGCAGCCGCGGGTCCGCGAGCAGGGGCCCGGAAATCCCCGAAGCCGATGAAGAGGAAACCACGTTGAGGACTCCGGCGGGGAGGCCGGCGTCGAGCATGGTCTGCGCGAAGTACTGGGCGGTGAGCGGGGTGAGTTTGGCGGGTTTGAGGACCATGGTGCAGCCGGCGGCGATGGCGGGGGCCACTTTGCGGGTGGCCATGGCCAGCGGGAAGTTCCAGGGGGTGATGAGCAGGCACGGTCCGACGGCTTTGTGCTGGACCAGGATTTTGTTTTTGCCTTCGGGTGTGGTGAGGTAGCGGCCGTAGTCGCGGACGGTTTCTTCGGAGAACCAGCGCAGGAATTCCGCGCCGTAGGTGACTTCGCCGCGGGCCTCCGCCAGCGGCTTGCCCATTTCCAGGGTCATCAGCAGTGCGAAGTCCTCGGCGCGTTCGGTCACCAGATCAAAGGCGCGGCGCAGGATCTCGGACCGCACCCGCGGTGCCGTCCGCGCCCAGGACGCCTGGGCGGCGTCGGCCGCGTCCAGCGCGGCAACCGCGTCATCGCTGGTGGCCGAGGCGAGGGTGGCGAGCACCTCCCCGGTGGCGGGATCGTGAACGTCGAACGTGCCGCCGTCGGACGCGTCCACCCACTGCCCGCCGATGAGCAGGCCGGTGGGCACGGAGGCGAGGAGCGCGGCCTCGCGCTCGGGCGGGATGGCCTGAAAAAGGGCAGGGGGTAGCGCAGAAGTAACTGTCATCGGAAAAGTCCTTAGAGAATTGTCAGTAGCTGGCTTTGGTTTTGGCCGGTTCGGCTGCCGGGATGAACTGCGCCGCGAGGGCTTCGGAGCCGCGGGCGAGGAGGGCGACGTCGGCGCCGACCAGGATGAACGCGGCGCCATTATCGAGGTAATGCTGCGCAGTGGCGGGGTTGAACGCGTTGACGCCGGCGGGTTTACCGGCAGCTTTCGCAGCCGAGAGGCAGTGTTCGACGGCGGCGCGCACCTCGGCGTGTTCCTGCTGTCCCAGCAGGCCCATGGAAGCGGCGAGGTCCGAGGGGCCCAGGAAGATCGCGTCCACGCCGTCCACCGCGAGGATGTCTTCCACGTGGTCAACAGCCGCCGTCGACTCGATCTGCACCGTGACGCTGATGGTTTCCCCGGCGCGGGCGAGGTAGTCCGGGACCCGGTTCCAGCGGGCGGCCCTCGCCAAGGCCGATCCCACACCCCGGACGCCCTGGGGCGGGTACCGGGTGGCCGCCACTGCAGCTTCCGCGTCGGCCGTCGAGTTGACCATGGGGATCAGCAGGTTCTGCACGCCCAGGTCCAGATACTGCTTGATCACCACGGTGTCGTTCACCGGCGGCCGGACCAGGGGGTGGACCGGGTAGCCGTGGACGGCCTGGAGCTGGGCGAGGATGGACTCAAGCCCGTTGGGGCTGTGCTCGGCATCCACCAGCAGCCAGTCCAGGCCGGCACCTGCGCAGATCTCGGCCACGAGCGGGCTGCCGGAACACACCCACATCCCGGCCAGCGGCCGGCCTCTAGCGGCGAGGGCGTCGCGGAAGGTGTCTTCTAGTCGAAGCGGCATGTGACAACTCCCAGCGGTCCATAGTCGGCGTGGACGGTGTCACCCTTGTAGACCCACATGGGCCGGGTGAAGGACCCGGCGAGGATGATGTCGCCGGCCTTCATGCTGTCGCCGTGGGCAGCGATCTTGTTAGCCAGCCAGTGCACCCCGTTGGCCGGGTGGTCCAGGACCCCCGCGGCGACTCCGGTTTCCTCGACGGTCTGGTTTTTGTAGAGGATCGCGGAGACCCAGCGGAGGTCCACGGCGTCGGGCCTGACCGGGTTTCCGCCGATCACCATGGCGCCCATCGCGGCGTTGTCCGAGATGGTGTCCACAATGGTCCGGCCCTCCATTTCGATCCGTGAATCCAGGATTTCGAGGGCCGGGACCACGTAGTCGGTGGCATTCAGGACATCGAAAATCGTCACGCCGGGTCCTTTGAGCGCGCCCTTCAGGACAAACGCGAGCTCCACCTCCACCCGCGGATGTGTGTACTTGTCCCACTCCACCGAGCAGCCCGTTTCCAGGACCATGTCGTCGAAGATGGCGCCGTAGTCCGGTTCGGTGATGCCGGTGGCCGCCTGCATCGCCTTGGACGTGAGGCCGATCTTCCGGCCCACCAGCGTCCGGCCGGCCTCCTCGTTCCGTCGACGCCACAGCTGCTGGACGGCGTAGGAATCCTCCACCGTCATCTCCGGGTAGCGTGACGTCAGGCGTTTGACGGGGGTGCGGGTCCTGCCGGCCTCCAGCAGTTCGTCCGCGATGGCCTCAATCGTCTTGGCATCCAGCATGGCTACAGCTGCGCTCCGAGCTTGAAGCCGGTCCTATCCCCTTCCGGGGCACCGTCCTTGCGGGTGTAGGAGAACCCGTCGGCGCCGACCGTGACGGCCATTTCGGAGGCGTCGGTGCGCTGGATGACGGGCTGCGGGTTGCCGTCCAGGTCAAGGACCAGGGATGCCTCGGTGTACCAGGAGGGCACTACGGGGTTGCCCCACCAGTCGCGGCGCTGGTTGTCGTGGACGTCCCAGGTGATGGTGGGGTTGTCCGGGTCTCCGGTGTAGTAGTCCTGCGTGTAAATCTCGATGCGGTGGCCGTCCGGGTCCAGGATGTAGAGGTAAAAGGCGTTGGACACGCCGTGCCGGCCGGGGCCGCGTTCGATCCGGTCGCTGATGCGCAGGGCGCCCATCTTGTCGCAGATCTGGATGATGTTGTGCTTCTCGTGCGTGGCGAACGCGACGTGGTGCATGCGCGGGCCGTTGCCGCCGGTCAGGGCGGTGTCATGCACGGTCTGCTTGCGGTGCATCCACGCGGCGTATGTGACGCCGTCGGAATCCTTGATGTCTTCTGAGACGCGGAAGCCCAGATCCTCAAGGTAGGCGCGGCCGCGCGGGACGTCCGGGGTGACCTGGTTGAAGTGGTCCAGGCGGACCAGTTCACCGGCGGAGTACAGGTCATAGCGCTGGGTGAGGCGTTCCACGTGCTCCACGTCGTAGAAGAACTCATAGGGGAAGCCCAGCGGATCCTCCACCCGGACGGAATCGCCGATGCCCTTGGTGAAGCCTTCCTTGCGGCGCTCCACCCGGCAGCCCAGCTCGCGGTAGTACGCCTCCGCTGCGTCCACCTCGGCGGGGGACTTCACCCGGTACGCGAACGCGGCGACGGCGGCGATGGGTCCCTTGCGGAGCACCAGGTTGTGGTGGATGAACTCCTCAAGGGAGCGAAGGTAGATGTTGTTCTCGTCTTCCTCGGTGACGTGCAGGCCCAGCAGGTCCACGTAGAACTCGCGCGATTTCGCGAGGTCGGTGACCACGATTTCCATGTAAGCGCAGCGCACAATGTCCGGTGCCGGCACGGTGGGGGTGGGGATGAAGTCGGTCATGGTGGTCTCTCTTCTTTGAAAGGGTTTGTCGGACCCAACTAGGTAGCAGCAGGTGTCGTTTTGAGCGCTCATAGCGACATCTACTGCTACCTAGTTGGGCTGCATGTGGTGGTGGCTAGGCGCCGAATTTGGGGGTGTGGACGGTGCCGAGGGTGATGTGCACGGCCTGCTGGTCGGTGTAGAAATCGATGGAGCGGTACCCGCCCTCGTGGCCCAGGCCCGAGGCCTTGACGCCGCCGAAGGGGGTGCGAAGATCGCGGACGTTGTGGCTGTTGAGCCAGACCATGCCTGCTTCCACGTTCTGCGAGAAGTTGTGCGCCCGGGTCAGGTTCTGGGTCCAGATGTATGCTGCGAGCCCGTACTTGGTGTTGTTCGCCAGGGCGAGGGCCTCGTCGTCGTTCTCGAACGGGGTGATGGCCACCACGGGTCCGAAGATTTCCTCCTGGAAGATCCGCGCGTCAGGTGCGACGTCGGCAAACACCGTGGGTGCGATGTAGTTGCCTTCGGGCAGGTGCTCGGGGCGGCCGCCGCCGGCCAGCAGGCGGCCTTCGGACTTGCCGATTTCCACGTACGAGGCCACCTTCTCGTAGTGCTCCGGGTGGACCAGCGCACCGACCTGGGTCTTGGGGTCGTGGGGATCGCCCACCACGATGTTCTTGGCACGGGCGGCGTACTTTTCGCAGAACTCGTCATAGATGGCGCGTTCCACCAGGATGCGGGAGCCGGCGGTGCAGCGCTCGCCGTTGAGCGAAAAGACGCCGAACAGGGCGGAGTCGATGGCGGCGTCGAGATCGGCGTCGGCGAACACCACGCAGGGTGACTTGCCGCCGAGTTCCATGGAGAGGCCCTTGAGGTTTGCGGCGGCGTTGCGGAAGATCGTCTGGCCGGTGGTGGTCTCACCGGTGAAGGAAATCAGCGGAACGTCCGGGTGCTTCACCAGCGCATCGCCGGCTTCCTCACCGAGGCCGTTGACCAGGTTGAACACACCGTCAGGCAGCCCGGCGTCCTTGAAGATGGTCGCCCACAGTGACGCAGACAAAGGCGTGAACTCGGCCGGCTTGAGCACCACGGTGTTGCCGGTGGCAAGGGCAGGGGCGAGTTTCCAGGACTCGAGCATRAACGGGGTGTTCCACGGCGTGATGAGCCCGGCGACGCCGATCGGCTTGCGGTTCACGTAGTTGATCTGCGAGCCGGGGACCTTCATGGCGTCGTCGAACTGGGCCACGATCAGGTCCGCGAAGAAGCGGAAGTTCTCGGCGGCCCGCAGTGCCTGGCCCTTGGCCTGGGTGATGGGCAGGCCGGTGTCGAAGGTTTCCAGTTCCGCGAGGCGGGCTTCCTGGGCCTCGACGGCGTCAGCGATCCTGTTCAGGATCCGGGCACGTTCGCGGGGCTTCATCTTCGGCCACGGGCCGTTCTTGAAGGCTTCGCGGGCGGCGGCGACGGCGAGGTCGATGTCCTCTTTCTGGCCGGCGGCGGCGGTGGCGTAGTTCGTGTTGGAGACCGGATCCAGGACGTCGAAAGTCGCGCCGTTCACGGAATCAACGAATTCGCCGTTAATGAAGTGCTGGATGTGGGTGGGCAGGTCCTGCGGCACGTAATGCGTGCTGGCTTCTGCGGCAGTGAACGTCATTGTTGTTTCCTTAGTTGCTTTATGGGAGGGGTTGAGCCTGGGCGAGGTAGGCGTCCAGGGTGGCGGCGCGGTGGTGGCGGGCGGCTTTTTCAATGTCGTCGGCGCTGGCGCCGGACTCGATGAGCCGGAGGATCCCTTCGTGCTCGTCCACGGAATCGTGGGCACGGCCGGGGACAAACCGGAACGTCGAGGACCGCAGTGCAGCCAGTCGGTTCCAGCCCCGGTGGACGAGGTCCAGGATGTGCGGGTTGGGGCAGTGTTCGAAGAGGACGCTGTGGAAGTCCTGATTGAGCTGCGTGAAGCGGACAGGATCGAAGTGTTTCAGGCACTCGCGCATCTCCTCGTTCACCGCACGTGCACGGGCAATCGCCGCAGGATCGATCAGCGGGGCGGACAGCGCGGTGGCGGCCCCCTCCACGATGCTCAGGGTCTGCATCGTATAGAGGTACTCGGTGGGATCGATCCCGGACACCGTGGCGCCCACATTGCGTTCGAACTTCACCAGGCCCTCGGCTTCGAGCCGGCGGATGGCCTCACGGACCGGCACCACACTAAAGCCGAGGTCCTTGGCGAGGCCGGCCAGGACCAGCCGGTAGCCGGGGGTGTAGGTGCCTCCCACAATCCGGGCCTTGACTGCTTCGTAGGCCTGTTGGGACTTGCTGCCGGCGGCCGTTGCCGTTTCAGTCAGTGCAGTCTCAGTCATTGGCTTTACCTGCTTCCCATTCCGTGTACCGGGCCTGCCATTCGGCGTTCATCGGATAGAGCCCGTCCACGCTGTTGCCTTCCTGGACCATCTCGTAAATGAAGGACTCTTCCCTTTCCTGCTGGATGCAGTCCTCAACGAGTTCTTCGGCGATGGCGGGCGGGATCACCAGGATGCCGTCGGAGTCGGCCACGATAATGTCGCCCGGCTGAACGGTGGTGCCGCCACAGGCGATGGTGATGTCCGAATCCCAAGGAATGTGGCGGCGGCCCAGGACGGCGGGGTGCGGGTTGGCGTAATAGGTCGGCATGTCCATCACGGCCACGGCGGAGAAGTCACGGACGCCCCCGTCGGTGATGATCGCCGCGGCCCCCCGGACCTGGGCGCGCAGGGCGAGGATGTCGCCGATGGTCCCGGTGCCCTTCTCGCCGCGGGCCTCCATCACCAGGATTTCGCCTTCGTTCACGGAATCGATGGCACGCTTCTGGGCGTTGAAGCCGCCGCCGTGGGTCTTGAAGAGGTCCTCACGGTTGGGAACGTACCGGAGGGTCCGGGCCAGGCCGACAACGCGCCGATCGGGGCGGGTGGCCTGCAGGCCGTCGATGCTGACGTTGTTGAGGCCGCGTTTGCGCAGCTGGGAGGACAGGGTGGCGGTGGCGACGCTCTCCAGCTTGGCCTTCAGTTCGGGGGAGAGGAGAGGCCCGACGGCGGCCGCTTCGGCGGGTGCCAAACCCGCCGCTTCCCGCGAACCGTACGCCTCCTCGCGCTGGGTGTCATCAGCCTTGGGCTGGGCGCCGAAGTCGGCGAACGCCGTCGTGCCTTCCTTCACGGAGGTGACCAGACGGCCGGTGGTGAGGTCACCGGCAGAGACCTCTACCTCCAGCACGTCACCGGGCTTGGCCACGGAGGCGCCGGCCGGGGTGCCGGTGAGGATGATGTCCCCTTCTTCGAGGGTGAGCAGCTGGGACAGGTCCGCCACCAGCCGCGCGAACGGGAAGAGGAGGTCTTCGGTGGTGTCGTCCTGGACCAGTTCGCCGTTGTGCCAGGTGCGAATACGGAGGTTGGCGGGGTCAACGTCATCTGCCGCGATCAGTCCCGGACCGATGGGGGTAAAGCCGTCCCCGCCCTTGGACCGGAGATTCGAGCCTTTGTCGGCGTAGCGGAGGTCGTAGACGCCCAGGTCATTGCTGGCCGTGACCCACTTAACGTGGCGCCAGGCGTCCTCGATGCCGACGCGGCGGGCGGCCTTGCCGATGACCAGGGCAATCTCGCCCTCGTAGCCGAGCAGTTCGCATCCGGCCGGCCGCTCCACCGTTGAAGGGGCACCTGCCGAGCCGGTGCTCAAGGAAGATGCCGGCTTGAGGAAGTACGAGGGCTGCTCCGGGGTGCGGCCACGCTGCGCGGCGCGGCTGGGGTAGTTGATGTGCACCGCAATGACCTTGCGTGCCGCCGCCATGGTGGCCTCGTTGACCTGCTCCAAAGCTGTCTCCTCATGAAGTACGAAATCGTATACGATGACTATTGCGTACGCAGAGGGCTTCGTCAAGCCTCTGTTTTCACGGGTTATTGACCCTCTTGTTGTTCGGATCACCTTGCCGTACAGTGTTGGACCAACCCCGGCATCTCTAATAGAGAACGGCAAATTCGCATATAGAACACCGCCTTGGTGATCGATACCCACACAGTGAAGTGAGGAAAGCCCGTGCAGTTCCACCACCACGGATACGTATCCGGAGACCCCCGGGTGCAGCCCGCCGCCGGCGTCGGAGTCAATCGCCCCGCAGAACTTCCCGACGAGGTAGACGTGCTCATTGTGGGGTCCGGGCCGGCCGGCATGCTCGCCGCGGCGCAGCTGTCCCAGTTCCCCAACATCACCACGCGCATCGTGGAGCGACGGGGTGGCCGGCTCGCGATCGGCCAGGCGGACGGCATCCAGGCCCGCAGTGTGGAGACCTTCCAGGCCTTTGGCTTCGCTGAGCGCATCATCGCCGAGGCGTACCGCATCACCGAGATGGCATTCTGGAAACCGGACCCCGAAGACCCCTCCCGCATCGCACGCGCTGCCCGCACGGAAGACGATCCCCATGGAATCAGCGAGTTTCCCCATCTGATCGTGAATCAGGCCCGGGTGCTGGACTACTTTGCCGAGGCCATGGCCAATGCCCCCACCCGGATGTCTCCAGACTATGGATACGAGTTCCGCGGCCTGGAGGTTGGCCAGGGGGAGTACCCCGTCACCGTGACGCTTGCGCATACAGCCGGGCTCGACGAAGGGCGGGAGCGCACCGTTCGTGCCAAGTACGTCGTGGGGGCGGACGGCGCGAGGAGCAAGGTGCGCGAGTCGATCGGCTGCACCATGGCCGGGGACCAGGCCAACCACGCCTGGGGTGTTATGGACGTGCTCGCCACCACGGATTTCCCCGATATCCGGCTCAAGTGTGCCATCCAGTCCCAGGACGGCGGCAGCATCCTGCTCATTCCGCGTGAAGGCGGCCACCTGTTCCGCATGTACGTCGACCTCGGGGAGGTTCCCGCGAACGATCGGGGCTCCGTCCGCAAGACCAGCATTGAGCAGATCATCGCTAAGGCCAACGACATCATCCACCCGTACACCCTGGACGTGCGCAACGTCGCCTGGCACAGCGTGTACGAGGTCGGCCACCGCCTCACCGACCGGTTCGACGACGTCCACCCGGACCAGCTCGGCACCCGCACGCCGCGGGTGTTCATCACCGGCGACGCCTGCCACACGCACAGCGCCAAGGCAGGCCAGGGCATGAACGTCTCGATGCAGGACGGCTTCAATCTGGCATGGAAGCTCGGGCACGTGCTGGAGGGCCGCAGCCCGGAAAGCCTGTTGTCCACGTACTCCGCCGAACGCCACATTGTTGCGAAGGACCTTATCGATTTCGACAAGGAGTGGTCAACCCTGATGGCGAAGAAGCCCGAGGAGTTCGAAAGCCCCTCCGAGCTTGAGGACTTCTACGTCAGCACCGCTGAGTTCCCCTACGGCTTCATGACCAAGTACGCCCCCTCCATGCTGATCGCTGAGCCAGCGCACCAGGAGAGGGCCACTGGTTTCCCCATCGGAAAGCGCTTCAAATCTGCACCTGTGGTGAGGGTCTGCGACACGAATCCGCTCCATCTCGGCCACCAGGCAAAGGCAGATGGCCGGTGGCGGATCTACGTCTTCGCGGACGCGGCTCTCCCGGGTACAGATTCCTCCACGGACCAGTTCGCCGAGTGGATCGCGAACTCGCCGGAATCACCCCTGGCGGCGACGCCGTCGGGCGCTGATCCTGACGCCTGGTTCGACGTGAAGGTGATCTACCAGCAGGCACACACCGATCTGGACATTGGGGCGGTTCCGGCCGTGTTCAAACCGCAGGTGGGACCATTCAAGCTCACCGACTACGAAAAGGTGTATGCCACCGATCCCAAGGCGGATATTTTCGAGCTGCGCGGCCTGGACCGAAGCGGTGCGGTGGTGGTGGTGCGGCCGGACCAGTACGTGGCGAACGTCCTGCCGCTGAGGTCAACGGCTGAGCTCGGGGCGTTCTTCGCTGCCCTGAGGGCACCCCGCTTGGAGGCGTCCCTGAGCTAGTAGAGCTGCTCGCTGATCCGCCGGGCGGCTTCCTTCACTGAGCTTCCAACCTGCTCTGGAGGGAGCTGCGCGCTGGGATAAACCACCGCGATGGCGGCCGGCTGGAGCCCCTGCCTGAGTCTGAGCGGGACGGCCACGGACGTCACGCCCGGCAGGACTTCGTGGTGGCTGACGGCAAATCCTGACTCGCGGACCGAAGCCACTTCCGGGCGGCGTGGCTGGTCGGGAGAAATCGCCTCCCACTGTGAGTCGTCCAGGACGGATTGGATGGCCAGCCCCGGCGCCCCGACGTGCAGCGAGTGGCGGGTGCCGGGCCGCTGGAGAACCGCGGCACGGCTGTGCCGCGGTTCCACGCTGGTCAGTGTGGTGCAGTCCCCGCGGTCCAGTACCACCAGGAATGCGGTGGTGCCGAGTTCATTGGCAAGGGATGTCAGCTCCGGCAGCGCCGCCGTTTGCAGGTCGCGGGCAACGCCGCGGGCCAGCGTGGCCAACCCGGTGCCCAGGACGATGCCGCCGGCGTTGTCCCTTGCGACGAGTCCGTGGTCTTCAAGGGTGCGAAGGATTCTGTAGGCAATTGAGCGGTGCACGCCCATCCGGGCCGAAATTTCGCCGATGCTGAGCGGCGCCGTTTCATCGCTCAGGATTTCAAGCATTCTGATGCCCCGGGAAAGCGTCTGAGAATGGGCGGGAGCCGCCTTCTCGCCCGGCTGTGCTGCGTTGGCCATTGCGCCATTCCCCTCGCGTCTGCCCGGTCATCCCGCCTGTGCTGGGCGGTTGAGATGTGCCGTGCAGCAGCGCACGGGCCGGGAAGTCCCATATTAGAACACGCGGTGCGATTATCGAATGAGCGTTCGCGGGCTGGCCTCAGGCATCCAGCAATTGTCCCGCGCGCATGACCAGAAGGCGCTCAAAGCCGGCGTCCACCACCACGACGTCGGCACGCATCCCGGCGCGAAGGCTCCCGATGTCCTGTTGCCTGCCGATGATCGTTGCCGGGACGGTTGTCGCGGACAGGACTGCGGCGGCGGGTTCTACCCCGGCGTCAATCGTCCGGCGCACCACGTCCAGCAGCGTTGCCGTCCCGCCGGCGAGGGTGCCGTCGCTGAGCCTTGCCACGGCACCGCTCACGGAAACAGTGGCCGGACCCAGCTCGTAGTGGCCGTCCGGCAGCCCGGTGGCGGCCATTGAATCGGTCACCAGGACCACGTTTTCCGGGCCAACCAGTTCGAACACCATCCGCACGGTTTCGGGGTCCAGGTGCACGCCGTCGGCGATGAGTTCCACCGCCACTCTGCCGGCGCCGGCCAGGCGAAGGCACGCGGCCACGGGGCCGGGGCTGCGGTGGTGCAGCGGCGGCATGCCGTTGAAGAGGTGGGTGACCGTGGGGCGCGGCGCCGGTCCCCGCCCGGAGGCATGCAGCAGTTCCGCAGCTCCGGTGAGGGAGGCCGCCGCTGTGTGCGCGTCCGCATCTGTGTGGCCCAGCGACGGCGTCACACCGTTTTCGGCGAGGATCCGCACCAGCGCGTCAGCGCCGGGGAGTTCGGGCGCGTAGGTCATGGTCCGCAGGTGACCGCCGGCGGCGTCGATCAACTCACCCAGGAAGTGGAGGTCCGGCTCAAGCAGGAACCGCGGGTCCTGCGCGCCGCAGCGGGCGTGCGACAGGAACGGGCCCTCGGAGTGGATGCCCGCGATGAGACCTTCCTCGGCCAGCTGCCGCAGTGTCTCCAGGCCCCGCAGCAGGTCCTCGCGGGAAGCAGTCACCAGGCTTGCAAGCAGCGTGGTGGTGCCGCTGCGATGCAGAAATTCGACGGCGGTGCGGGCGGGTTCGCTGTTACCGGCGGGGAAGTCGCCACCGGCCGCGCCGTGGCAATGCAGGTCAACGAGGCCGGGCAGAATCATGCTGCCCGGAGGCAAATCCAGTTCTTCACAATCCGTCAGCGACACGTCCAGGCCTGCGCGCGGGCCAACATAGGCGATGAGGCCATCAGCGACGGCCACGACTGCGTTGTCCATGGACATCCCGTCCGTCAGGACGGTGCCGGAGAGGAGGTAGTTCCCGGGTCCGGCGGCTCGCTGATGTTTCAGGTCCGTCGGCGTCTGTTCCGGTTCTGCTCGTTCCGGCTGCGTCTGTTTCGGCGGCGGGTTCACTTCAGGGCCTCGGCAAACCAGCCGGTGATAGTGGCCGGGTGCGTGATGGCGGTGCCAACGACGACGGCGAACGCCCCGGCGTCCAGCGACTGCCGGGCCTGCGCCGGGGTATGGAGTCGGCCTTCGGCGATGAGGGGCACACCGAAGCCGGCGGCGGCGATCTGCTCGATCAGCGCCAGGTCAGGACCGTGCGTTTTGGGGCGTTCGCCGGTGTAGCCGGACAGGGTGGTGCCGATCAGGTCGGCTCCTGCTTCGACGGCGGCAGCTGCGTCATCGAAAGAGCCGCAGTCCGCCATTACCAGCGCGTGTGATTCGGCGTGGATTCCGGCCGCTGTCCGGGCCAGGGTCAGCCCGTCCGGACGCGGGCGACGGGTGCCGTCGATCGCCACGACGTGCGCGCCTGCGTTGGCCACCGCCAAAGCGTGGCGGAGGGTGGGAGTGATGAAGACGCCGTCGTGCCCGTCCTTCCAGAGCCCGATCACCGGGACCTCCACCGCTGCACGCGTGAACTGCACATCGGCCAGGCCCTGGACACGGACCGCGGCGGCACCGCCGATCACCGCAGAGGCGGCAAGCTGCGCCGTGGTGCGGGGATCGCGCATGGGCTCACCCGGGTAGGCCTGGCACGACACGATCAGATGGCCGCGGAGGGCTTCAAGGGCTTCGGGGGTCAGGATCACGGTCGGTTTCCTCTGGAGATTTGGCGGGCGGTAGACGAGGTACGTATGACGATGGTGTCAGGACGGGGAAGTGAGGACCAGGCGCGCGGCGCCCACCATGGCGGCAGCGTTGCCGAGTTTGGCCGGGAGCACAGGGAGCCCGGCCAGTGCGGGCAGAAGTTCGGCGCGGAGGGCACGTTCCATGGGACGCCACCAGGGTGCTCCCGCGTCGGCCAGGCCACCCGATACCACCACTACCTCGGGGTCCAGGATGTTGGCGAGCCCGCCCACGGCCTGCCCGGCCGCACCCGCGCTTATGCCCACAGCCATGATGGCGGTCGCGTCGCCGGCCCCGGCAAGGGCAAAGACGGCCCGCGCGTCGGCCGCCGGCGAGGTCCCGCCCAATCTTGCATACGACTCGCGGATGGCCGGCCCGGAGGCGATGGCCTCGACGTGCCCGGCCCCGCCGCAGACGCAGGGAACAGCCGCGCCCTCATGAAACGCGTACGGGGAGGCGAAGTGCCCCACGTGCCCGCCCACGTAGCGGTGCCCGAGGACAGGCTTTCCGGCGAGCACAAAACTGCCCCCGACGCCGGTACCGAAGGCCACTACGAGCGAACTGGCCGTCCCGGCGGCGGCACCGGTCCACGACTCACCGAGAGCGTGCGCATGGACATCGTTCACCGCCCGCACCGCCTGTGGGTCCAAACCGAGCCGCGCCGCCAGTCCAGCCGTCAGCTCCGTCCCGGCCCACCCGAGGATCGCGTCCGTAGCCGAAACCACCACCCCGCGCCCGGCGTTAATAACACCGGCAGAACCAACGCCAACCCCCGCCACGTCCAGGCCCGCTGCTTGAGCCTTGGAAATGAGCGAAGAAACCAGCGCAGCCGTCGCGTCGAGGATCGCGTCGCCGCCGTCGCGGTTCAGCGTCGGAATGGTCTCCGAAAACAGCACCTCACCGGCCGCCGAAACAACCCCGGCAGCCGTCTTAGTACCACCAAGGTCAACACCAATCGCGTGCATGATTCTCTTCCTAACAGGGATCTGGGTAGCAGTAGATGCCGTTTTCAGGGGTCAAAACGGCATCTACTGCTACCTAGTTGGGATTTAGACCAGCCCGTTGCGTTCCAAGATAGTGCGGATGGCCTTGGTTTCGTCATCGTTCAGGGAGAGCATCGGCACGCTCATGGTGTTGGATTCGATGATGCCCATGACCTGGAGGGCGGTCTTGAAGGCGCCGAGCCCTGCTGCGCCGCCGGAGACGCGGCCGTTGGGGGTGTAGACGATTTCGAAGACGTCGGCCAGGCGGTCCTGTTCGCGGGCCGCGCCGGCCCAGTCCCCGGCGGCAGCGGCGTCGAACAAGCGGCGGTAGCCGGCAGGGTCAACGTTGCCCAGGCCCGGCACAACGCCCTGGGCGCCGCCGAGGAGGGCGCCGTCCACAACTACCTCGTGGCCGGTGAAGATGTCGAAGTTGGGGATCTCCTTGGCCGCGAGAAGCAGCTGGCGGAAGGAGACGTCGTCGCCGGAGGAGTCCTTGACGCCTGCAATGACACCGTCGCGGCCCAGCCGGACCAGGAGGTCGGTGGGGAGCTTGAAGTGGGTGCGGACAGGGACGTCGTAGGCGAAGATCGGCTTGTCGACGGCGGCATGGATGGCGCGGAAATGGGTTTCGGTTTCCGCAGCGTTGCCGATGGCGTAGTACATGGAGGTGACCACAATGGCGTCGGCGCCGAGGTCGATGACCTTCTTGGCTTCCTCGATCACGCGGGTGGTGGTCTGCTCGTTGGCGCCGACGATCAGCGGCACGGCCCCGGCGTTCGCGTCGGCGATSGTGCWGACCACCAGTTCACGCTCGGCGTTCGTCATGTAGGGCACTTCGCCGGAGGAGCCCAGCACGAACAGGCCGGACACGCCGCCGTCGAGCAGGTGCTTGGTGACGTTCTTCAGCGACGCGGTGTCGATGCTGCCGTCCGCGTGGCGGGGGGTGACGACGGGCGGGATGACGCCCTGGAACTGAGTGGACACGTAATACTCCGTTGGTTGGAACTGCTGGGTGAAGGGGGAAAGTCAGATGTGGAGCAGGCTCGGCGCGGCGCCCAGCAGCTTCTTGGTGTAGTCGTTGGTGGGGCTGTCGAAAACCTGCGCAGCGGTGCCCTGTTCGACGATTTTGCCGAAGTACATCACGCAGATGCGGTCGGAGACGTAGCGGACGGTCTGGATGTCGTGCGAGATGAACACCATGCCGAGGTTCAGCTGCGTCTTCAGGTCGGAGAGCAGGTTCAGCACCTGGGCGCGGACGGAAACGTCCAGGGCCGACGTCGGCTCATCCGCCACGATGATGTCCGGGTCCAGTGCCAGGGCGCGGGCAATTGCCACGCGCTGGCGCTGGCCGCCGGAAACCTGCGACGGCGTGACCTCGGCCGCGGACTGCGGCAGGCCCACCAGGGCCAGCAGTTCCTTGACCTTGGCCGCGCGCGTTGCCGCGGTGCCGATGCCGTGGATCTGCAGGGGATCAGTGAGGATGTCCTGGACGGTCATGCGCGGGTTCAGGGCAGTGGCCGGGTCCTGGAAGACCACGGACACGGCGCGGCCGAATTCCTTGCGCATGGCAGCGTTCCGCTTGATGGCAGGCTTGCCGTGGAACAGCACCTCGCCGGACGTCGGCGGCTGCAGTCCCACAAGCACTGACGCGAGCGTGGACTTGCCGCAGCCGGACTCACCCACGATGCCCACGGTCTCGCCGCGGCTGATGGTGAAGTCCACGCCGTCGACCGCTTTGACGATGTTGGGCCGGAAGAGACCGCCGCCGCGTGCGTGGTGATAGACCTTCACGTCCTTAAGCTCGATGGCCGGCTTGCCGGTTGAAACGCTCATTTTGCGTCCTCCTTCAGGTGGCTCGCCCAGAAGTGGTCCGTGTTGTCGCCCGCGGCGGACTCGCCTCCGGCGGAGGAAACCGAGGTCAGGACCAGCTGCTGGTTGGGGTCGGCGTCGGACCGCAGCGAACGTGCGGCGAAGCGGTCACCCGCGGCGAAGTCGCGCGGGGACGGGACGGTGCCGGGGATCTGGTGCAGCCGGACGGCGTCGGCCTCGATGGAGAGGACAGCGCCGAGCAGGCCGCGGGTGTATTCGTGCCTGGGGTTCTGCAAAAGCTCCGAAGCCTGTGCCGATTCCACCACCTGGCCGGCGTACATCACCGTGATGCGGTGGGCCAGGGACGCCACCAGGGCGAGGTCGTGGCTGACGAACACCATGGCGAAGCCGAGCTGTTCGCGCAGTTCGTTGAGCAGMTCCACTACYTGTTTCTGGACAGTGACGTCCAGGGCGGTGGTGGGCTCATCGGCAACCACGATCTTCGGCGAGCGGGACAGGGCCATGGCGATCAGGACGCGCTGCCGCTGGCCGCCCGAGAGCTCGTGCGGGTAGCTGGCGAGCGTCCGGACCGGATCGAGCTTGACCAGTTCCAGCAGCTCCGCGGGGGTCTTGCGGCCGCCGCGCTTGGTCAGCTGCTGCATCTGATCCTTGATCTTCATGGACGGGTTCAGGGAGCTCAACGCGTCCTGGTAGACCATGGCGATCTGCTGGCCGCGCAGGCCTTCGTAAGCCTTGACGCTGCTGTGCTTGGTGGCGGGGTCCAGAAGTTCCTTGCCGTCGAACTTGATGGACCCGGTGACCACGGCGGTCTTCGGCAGCAGGCCCATGACCGCGAGGGACGTGATGGACTTGCCGCAGCCGGATTCGCCCACC
Source organism: Pseudarthrobacter sp. 01T43 (assembly GCF_056398665.1). Classification (NCBI taxonomy): domain Bacteria; kingdom Bacillati; phylum Actinomycetota; class Actinomycetes; order Micrococcales; family Micrococcaceae; genus Pseudarthrobacter; species Pseudarthrobacter sp. 01T43. Next base: position 24,953 of record NZ_JBFTPV010000013.1, read on the forward strand.
AGGCCCATGGTTTCGCCTTCGCGGACGGTGAAGGAGACGTTGTCCACGATCGCAGTCTCGCCGAAGCGGCCCGGGAAGCGGATGGACAGGTTCTTCACCTCGAGGACGTTGCGGGCATCGGCCGGGACCTGCGGGAGCCGGTCGGTGCGCTTGGCCTCGATGGCGGAGAGCAGTTCCAGTTCCCGGTCCAGCAGCAGGTGCGGGTTCGCCGCGGCCAGCTTCGGATCGGAAAGGACGGCGGCCTCGTTGTAGTGCTCCTCGGTGAGGACATCGCCGTAGGCGGCGCGGACGCCGTCGAGCTCATGCGCTTCCACCACCGATGGCTGGGCAACCGAGGTGCCGATCTCCGTATCAACGGCGGCGGCACTTACCGCAGCACCGGCAACAACAGCTGCCGATCCGTCGTCGTCCTTAACAACAGGTGCCTTGCGCAGCTTCGGGTTCACCATGGCGTCGGTGAGGCCTTCGGCGAGGATATTCAGGGACAGCACGGTGAGCAGGATGGTCACACCGGCGAAGGTGGTGGCCCACCAACCGCCGGACAGGACCAGGTTGCGGCCGTAGGAGATCACGTTGCCCCACGACGGTGCGGGGTCCTGGACGCCGGCGCCGAGGAAGGACAGCGAGGCCTCGAGGATGATGGCGTCAGCCACCATGACCGTGGCGAACACCAGCACGGGGGCGGCGGTGTTGCGGACGATGTGCTTGAGCAGGATATAGAAGCGGCCGGCACCGATCACGCGCTCGGCACGGACGTAATCCTCGCCGTACTGGGAGAGCACGTTGGCGCGGACCACGCGGGCCAGCTGCGGGGTGTAGATGATGGCAATCGCGATGATGATGGTGGGAACCGTGTTGCCGAATGCGGCCAGCAGAACTGCGGCCAGGGCGATGCCCGGGAATGCCATCAGGATGTCCATCAGGCGCATGATCAGTTCATTCACGGCCTTGCTGGATGTCGCGGCAAAGGAGCCCAGCAGCGCACCAGCCAGAATGGCCAGGATGACGGCGCCGAGTCCGATCATCAGCGAGGACTGCGCGCCGAACAGCAGGCGGGAGAAGATGTCGCGGCCGAGGCGGTCGGTGCCGAAGAAGTGCTCGGCGCCCGGCGGGGTGGCCGGAATGAAGGTCTCCAGCGGATCGTGCGGGGCGATGACCGGCGCGAAGACTGCGGCGAGCACGATCATGATGAGGAAGAGGAGGGCGATGCGGGAGCCCCATGGAAGGGCCTTGAAACGGATGCCCGGGGCACTCAGCCGTTCAGCTAGCTTGCTGCGCATAAGCTATACCGTCCTGATTCGGGGGTTGATGAGCAAGTACAGGAGGTCCACCACGATGTTGACCAGAACGAAGGTGACGGAGATGGTGAGCACCACGCCCTGGACCAGGTTGACGTCCAGGTTGGTGATGCCGTTGAGGATCAGCTGGCCCATGCCGGGCAGGGCGAAGATCATTTCAATCACGACGGCGCCGCCCAGCAGGTAGCCCACGCGCAGTCCCAGCACGGTCACCGGCGTCACCAGGGCGTTGCGCAGGACGTTCTTGGAGACCACTTCGCGGTAGGGGACGCCGTTGCCGATGGCGGTGCGGACGTAGTCGCGGTCCAGTTCCTCCACCATGGAGGTACGGACCACGCGGATCAGCGAGGCCGAGACGGGGATGCCGAGCGCGAGGGCGGGGAGCGCCATGGAGTTCAGCCAGCCGCCGAAGCCGGATTCCGGCGTCGCGATGCCGCCCGAAGGGAACATGGGGTTGGTGCCCAGGGCAAACCACTGGATGAGCAGGATGCCCAGCCAGAACGACGGCGTGGCGATCGCGGCGATCGAGAAGACGCGGACCAGCTGGTCCTGCCACTTGTCTCGGTAGAGGGCGCCGAGGATGCCGAACGTCAGGGACAGGACGATGGCGATGAGGACGCCGAGGAAGGTCAGCTGCAGCGTCAGGGGGAACGCGGAGCCGATCATGGAGGCCACCGACTTGGCCGGCGGGGTGGTGACGCCGAGGTCGAACCGCAGCAGCTTGCCGAGGAAGCTGAAGTACTGGAGGACCAGCGGATCGTTCAGGCCGTTTTCCTGGCGGTACTGCTCTTTGGCTTCCTCGGAGGCGCCGTCGCCGAGGGCGGAGCTGGCCTGGTCGCCGGGAGCGGCCTGCAGGACGAGGAAGACGAGCAGGGTGATGCCCAGGATCATCAATGGCAGTGCTGCGAGTCTGCGGCCGAGCAGACGCAATATCGTGACCAATTTGTTCTCCGGTTTGGTTGGGGTGCTGCAGTTCCAATGGTGCGGGGCCTGCTCTGCGTGTTCCCGGGGGGATCAGGGGTGCAGAACAGGCCCCGCAACGCAAGGGGACCTGCTTAGGCGGTGCGTCCGACGTCGATGAACGACATACCGGTGGTGGGCAGCGGCTTGAAGCCGTTGAGCTTCTTGTCGTCCCAAGCGCTGGGCAGCTGGCGGTGGAAGATCGGGTACAGCGGAACTTCCTCGGAAACGAGGTCCACGATTTCGCCGGTGATCTTCTTGGAATCGTCCTTGGACGCCTGTGAGTTCTTGTTCATGAGGTCCTGCAGCGTGGCGCGCTCCGGGGCGGTCCAGTAAGCGCGCTTCTCCATCCAGGTCGCGCCCGAGTAGAACCAGCTCAGGAGCAGGTCAGCGTCGTTGCCGAAGACTGACGGGTCGCCGGGGGCAGCAACAACGGTGTAGTCGCCGGCGCCAACCCGGTCCGTGTACAGGGCGCCGGACTGGATGCTCTTCACTGTGACCTTCACGCCCGGAATCTTGTTCCAGGATTCGAGGATCAGCGGGGCAACGTCCTTGACCCAGGCGGTATCGGTGGTCAGCAGCTCGAACTCGAGGCTGGTGACGCCTGCCTGCTTCAGGAGGTCGGCTGCCTTGGCAGCGTCGTAGCCGTAGACGTTCTTGGCCTTGACGTAGTCCGGGTGGCCTTCCTGGAAGTAGGAGCTGGCGGGCTTGGCGTTGCCGAACAGGGCCTTCTTGATGATGGCGTCCTTGTCCAGGCCGTAGTGCAGGGCCTGGCGGACCAGCTTGTTGTTGAACGGGGCCTTGTTGCAGTTGAACATGAGGAACATCAGGCCAAAGGACTGGACTGACTCGACCTTGACCTTGGACTTGAGGCCGTCGATGTCCAGGTAGGGGACGTCCTCGATCGCCTGGACGCGGCCGGACTGGACGGCGGTGACGCGGGCTGCGGCGTCGGAGAGCAGGAGCCAGTTCATGCCCTTGGCCAGTGCCGGCTTGGGGCCGTTGTAGTCGGCGAAGGCTTCGAAGACGATCTTGTCGTCCTTGACGGCGGAGACCAGCTTGTAGGGGCCGGAGCCAACCGGGGCGGCGTCGAAGGCCTTGAGGTCCGTGGCCAAGGCCTTGGGGACGACCTTGACCACGGAAATGCGGGGGCCGAAGCCGGGGAACGCGTACTTCAGGGTGAACTCGACCGTCTTGGCATCGACGGGCTTCACATCCTGAATGAACGGAATGAACTGCGAGAACAGGGACTTGTTCGCCGGGTCCATAACCCGGGTGAAGGAGAAGGCGACGTCCTCGGTGGTGACGGGGGAGCCGTTGTGGAACTTGGCGCCGTCGCGGATGGTCACCTGGTAGGTGGTGTCGTTGACCTTCTTGGGGTCGGCTGCGGCGAGGGCGTTGTACGGCTCGCGGGTGGCCGGGTGCAGTTCGATGAGGCCTTCGAAGATGTGCAGGTTGGCGGCCATCGGCGTGGCGCCGGAGGAGCTCAGCGGGTCGAAGCCGGTGGAGAGGGCATAGGAGATGCCCGCTTCGATGGTGAGGTCCTTATTGACTGCTGCGGCGCTCGCGGCGCTGCCGGTGGTGGTGGCCGCCGGGCTGCCGCACGCGGCAACTGAAGCGGTGAATGCTGCGGCAGCGCCCATGGCACCGGTCAGCTTGAGGAAGTTTCGGCGGCTGGCGTCGTTGACCAGCGGCAGATTCTTGGTGATGTTGTTCATAAAAGCCTCGCCATTCCAGAAGGTTTATCGGATGTAGGACGTCCGAGCTCGTAGGATGACTGTAAGTCGGATCACAGCCTCCCGTCAAGCGCCGCCTCCCCCGGACGCTCTCCCACTTAACTCAGGTTTTCGCCGCCCGAGCTCTCACTTAACCCAGCTTTGGCCGGACGCTCTCTCACTCGGACACGCTGACGCCGCCGCTGCGGGTATCGAACCGGAAAGCACGACGGCGGCGCTCGGCTGTGGTGCCGCCTCCGGCTGTCAGTTCGAACACCACGTTCGCCCGGCCCTGTGCCACGTCCGCCTCGGTGACGGTGTATCCGGGGGTGAAGTAGAGGACTTCCTCACCGGGGCCGAGGTTCGCGGAGGGAAAGGCATCCGCGCCGGGGCCGGACAGCCGGACTCCGGTGGCCGGCCGGGCCCCGTGATTGCGCGCCCGACCGGTGAAGGCGAGGATGTCTCCAGCCTTATAGCCCGGAATGACGGGGCCGTAGTTCAGGTCCTGCGCCTCGCGGGTCCCGATCACCTGGGCGGCTTCGGCCGTGTACCCCTGGCCGATTTCCTTCCACGTGTGGACGCCCCAGTCGTCCCCGCCTGCGGGCATCACGTGGAACTCGCCGGTGTTCTGCCAGACGGACGGGCGGCCCGGGGTGATGGAGCGGAGCTCCATGTCGAACACCAGCCCGGCGTTCTCCCCGGGGATGGCCTTGCCGCCGTCAACCCCGCCGGTGACCTTGGGCCGGGCGGCCTGGGCTGTGAGTTGCTCGATCAGTTGCTCGGCGGGCACGGAAGCGAACACAATCTCCCGGTAGCCCTGCCGCTCGTACAGGACGCCGATGTTGCCGTCGGGGAGCCTCGCGGCCGTCGAATAGGCCGAACTGCCCGGGCACAAGACCAGCTTGGCCGGCCAGTTGCGTCCGTCGTCCGTTGACAGGCTGAGGACGGTGTTCCGTCGCAGAGCCGTGTCCTGGTTGTTGGTGGCCAGCAGCCACGAGTCGGTGCCGCTCCCGGCGAAGGAGGCCACCGAAGGCAGGCCATCGAAGCGGAGCAGTGATCCGTTGTCGCCCGGGTCCGGGAGGTCCTCAACGGGGACCAGCGTACTCCAGGTGGCGCCGCCGTCGTCGGATGTTGCGGCGAGGCGGCGGGGTGTCCCGCGGCTGTGGAGGAGAAGCCGGCCGTCCTGGAGTGCTGCCACCTTGTTTTCGTTGGGGCTGAACCCGTGCGTTCCGGCGCCGACGAGCTCCCCGAGCCTCCAGGTCCCGCCGTGGTCATCGCTGAACGCAGATGCGGCCATGATTTCGCCGCCGGCCAGGACCACATACTGCTGCACCAGCCGGCCACGGTAAGGCCCGGCGTGGATCTGGATGCCCTGGCCGGCGGCGGCGAAAATTCCCGTGATGGCGGGTTCGCCGGCGCGTGTTGGCGGGCGAAGCTTGAGCTCGGCGGTGATCCGGCGGTGCTGCCAGGTCAGTCCGTCGTCGTCGGAGAAGCTCACATCGCAGTGCTGGACCTGGTCATCCGGCTCCATTCCGGCCACCGCCTCAAAGAAGCCCGCGTGCGTTCCCGCGGCGTGGAACATCAAGATCCGGCCGGTGTCCATGTCCACCAGGAGGCTCGGATCGCCGTAGCCGTTGAGTCCGACGCCGGTCCGAACCACCTGCTGGGGTCCCCACGTCCGGCCGTTGTCCGTGCTGCGCCGCAGCAGAAGGTCAATCGGATTGGGCAGGTCGTCGAGGTTTGGCCGCCCGTCGTAGGCCGCCAGGAGCGTACCCTGCCGCGAGACGGTAAGGGCCGGAATCCTGTATTGGCGGTACCCGCCGGCTCCCCGGACTGCGAGAACGTGTTCGACGTCGGGTGTTGCAACCGTCAACGGCAGGACGTGGGATGTCATATCTCCATGGTAGGCGATGACTAATAAACCTGCGTGCGGGGCCATTTCTCTGGCAGAGTATGACCATGCTCACTGTAATCGGCGAGGGCCTTGTTGACGTTGTCCAGCGCGCCTCCGGAACCGAAGCCCACGTGGGCGGCAGCCCGCTCAACGTCGCGGTGGGCCTTGCCCGGCTGGACCATGCCGTGCAGTTCATCGGGCGCTACGGCCGCGACGCGTACGGGGACTCCGTTGCCGCCCACCTGCGCGCGAGTTCCGTGATGCTGCCGCAGGGGCCGGATGAGCTGCCTACCAGCGTGGCCACCGCACTGATCGACGACGACGGCGCCGCCACCTACACGTTCGACCTCGCCTGGGAACTTCCCCACCTCGCGGACCGCCTCCCCTTTATGCTGCAGGGCACCACGCTGCTGCACACCGGTTCTATCGCCACGATGCTGGCGCCTGGCGCCGCGGACGTGCTGGCCGCCGTCGAACACGCCCACACCTCCGCGACCATCAGCTTCGATCCCAACTGCCGGCCGAGCATCATCACCGACGTTGAGTACGCGCGGCAGCAGGCGGAAAAGTTCGCGTCCCTGGCGGATGTTGTGAAGGCTTCGGACGAGGACCTGGCGTGGCTGTACCCGGGCGTCGACCCGCTGGACTCGGCCCGGCGCTGGCTGGCTTTGGGCGGTGAGGAGGGGCCGGCGATGGTGGTGGTCACCCGCGGCGCGGACGGTCCGTGGGGGATCACAGCCGCCGGCGAGGTGGAATGCCCGGCGCCGGTAGTAGAGGTGGCGGACACCGTGGGCGCGGGGGATTCCTTTATGGCCGCGCTGCTCTCCGGGATTGTGGACCGCGGCCTGGACGGCGCGCAGAACCGGGAGAACCTCCGCGGGCTCCCGGCCGAGGGCCTTGCTGAACTCCTGGCACATGCCTCCCGCGCTGCCGCCGTCACTGTTTCACGCCCCGGCGCCAACCCGCCGACCCGCGCGGAACTGAACACCATCCCGGAGGAGTAGGGCGGGATCTGCCACCGCGACCCCCAGGATGCTCGGAAGGCGCGGGATTTCGCCCGCGCGGGTAGGCTGATCGCGAATCCCGCACACGATGGACATCCCGCACACGATGATCATCCCGCACACTATGGACAGGAGGCTGAGGTGGCCCAGACGACGGCAGCCGGAACAGCGGTGGACGAGCTGATGGCCGAGCTGGCCGGGCTCGAGGATCCCCGGGCGCGTGAGGTGAATGCCCGGCACGGCGACGATCACGGAGTGAACCTCAGCAAGCTGCGCGCGGTGGCCAAGCGGCTGAAGACGCAGCAGGAGCTTGCAATCGAGCTGTGGGAAACCGGAGACACTGCGGCCAGGCTGTTGGGGCTGCTGATTTGCCGTCCGAAGGCCTTCGGGAGCGATGAGCTGGACGCCATGCTGCGCCAGGCCCGCACGCCCAAGGTGCAGGATTGGCTGGTGAACTACGTGGTGAAGAAGAGCCCGCACGCCGAGGAGCTGCGTGTGGTCTGGTTCGCCGATCCGGATCCGGTGGTGGCGAGTGCCGGCTGGGCCCTGACCATAGAGCGCGTGGCGAAAGCTCCAGAGGGCCTCAACCTCCCGGGACTCCTCGACATCATCGAGGCGGAGATGCAGCCCGCCCCGGACCGCCTGCAGTGGGCGATGAACCACTGCCTGGCCCAGATCGGCATTGAGCACGCCGAGCACCGGGCCCGCGCCCTGGACATCGGGGAGCGGCTCGAGGTGCTTAAGGACTACCCCACACCGCCGAATTGCACCTCACCGTTCGCACCCGTCTGGATCACTGAGATGGTGAAGCGGCAGCAACAATAACGCGGATCGAGGGGCGGGATCTCGGCGCTAAGCCCGGGTCTTAGCACTACTCCTTGCCCAGCCCCGCTGCCGAGGTCTTCTCCCCGGCGACTTCGTTCAGGGCGGTGAGGTCGAAGATGCCGTTGATGTCCGCCTGCTTGGTGGTGCCGGCGGTCACGCCGTCGGCCAGGAGCTTCTGGTAGGTCCCGGCCAGCGGGTCCGCGGTGAACACGATGTTCTTCAGGGAACGGGTAATCACATCCGTGCTGAGTTCTGCGCCGGCAGCCTGCTTGAGGGCAGCGTTGATGACGCTCGCCTTCTCAGTGTCGGAAGCGGAGTTCAACCATTCCACCGACTTGGCATGGCCGCGGAGGAGCGCCTTGACTGTGTCCGGATGCTCAGCAGCGAACTTTTTGTTCACGATCAGGATGGTAGTGGGGAACTCGCCCGGCTTGCCGGTGAGCGAACCGTCCCATAGGTCCTTCTCATCCACCAGGACCTTCGCTCCGGCGGTCAGCACCAGGCGGGACGCCCACGGCTCAGGCAACCACGCGCCGTCGAGCTTTCCATCCTGGAACAGCTTCAGTGTCTGCGCGTTCTCGGTGGGGTTGATGGCCACATCGCCGCTGCCATCCACATTGGTTTTGTAGCCCTGTGACGAGAGCCACGCCCGCAGGGCAACATCCTGCGTGCCGCCAAGCTGCGGCGAGGCCAGAGTCTTGCCCCTGAGATCGGCTGCTGAGTTGATTTCCGGCTTGACCACCAACTGGGCGCCGCCCGCGGCGGCCCCGGCGATGATGCTGACGGACTCCCCGCGGCTCTTGACGAACGAGTTGATGGCCGGGTTCGGGCCGATGTACGTGGCATCGATGGCCCCGGCGTTCAGGGCCTCGATCGCGGCAGGCCCGGCGTTGAAGACCTGTGTGCTGAGCTTCGTGTCGCCCAGCTCACCGGCAATGTACCCCTTGCTGACACCCACCAGGGCCGGCGCGTGGGTCACGTTCCCGAAGTAGCCCAGCTTCAGCTCGGCCGCGGCGTTGCCCGGAGCTGCAACGGACGCAGCGGGGGCCGCGGCATTGTTGCCGGAGACCGCCGAGGCCACGGCCACGCCGCCGCCGATCAAGGCTAGGACGCCGACCGCAATGCCGATCTTCAGCCCCAGCCGCCGCTGCGGAGTGGCTGACTGCCCGGCAACGATCCGGGTGGATCCCTGCTGGTTCTGTGGGTTCTTGTCCGAGGGTGTGCTCATGGGAAATTTCCTTTGCTGGCGGAGGTGTTGAGAAGAGATTACGGACGGGCCTGATGTGCCACAACGGTCCGGACATGGGCGGTCACCGGGCGTAGCGAAGGCTCAACACAGCGTCGCGTAGCGTCAAAGAGCGTCGCATTGCGTCTCTTTCCCGGGGGACTTTCTACCCTTGTTACGCCACCCTGCAGGGTGTCAGATGGGAGCATGACGCCAGGAACCACCCAATCTGCGCGCTGGCCCCGGATCTCCAAGGACGTCCAGACATTCCCTGTCACCCCCAACCTGCCGGACTACGAAACGGCCTGTAGCCGGTTTTCCTGGGCGAATGCGCGCGCTGCGCTTTCCGGGCTTCCCGACGGCGGCCTCAACATGGCGTACGAGGCAGTGGACCGTCATGCCACCGGTCCCCGTGCCAACCACCAGGCCCTGCGGTTCGTCCGTGCCGACGGCTCCGCCCATGCCATGTCATGGTCCGCTGCGCAGGAAACTCCTCCGGAGGAGGAATAGCGCCCACTGGCCGTACAAGCAAGGAAGTTGTCCGCATGAATAAGTTCCTGGACAGGGTCGACGCCGGCCGGCGGCTGGGGCAGCAGCTGAGCCGGTTTCGGGGAGAGGACGTCATCATTTTGGGGCTGCCGCGCGGCGGCGTTCCGGTGGCGGCCGAGGTGGCGAAAGCACTCAACGCGCCGCTGGACGTCATTGTGGTCCGCAAACTCGGCGTCCCGTTCCGGCCGGAGGTGGCGATGGGAGCCATCGGCGAAGGAAACGCCCGCGTGCTGGACAAGCGTGTCATCTCGCTCGCAGGCATAACGGAAAACGATCTTCGGACCGTGGAACGGGAGGCGCGGGCACTTCTGAAATCCAGGGTGGAACGGTACCGCAGGGCACGGCCACGGCTGGAACTGACCGGGAAGACTGCCCTCATCGTGGACGACGGCATGGCCACCGGATCAACGGCCCGGGTTGCCTGCCAAGTGGCACGGCAGCTCGGCGCGGCCACGATAATTCTGGCCGTCCCTGTGGCCCCGGCACACCTGCTGGACACGCTGACTGAACCGGATCGGGTTGTCTCCCTCATTTCCGCCCATGATTTCCAGGCAGTCGGGCAGTATTACCGTGACTTCTCACCCACAGCGGACGAGGAGGTGGTGCGGCTGCTGGACGCACTTGCACAAAGAGATTTCGCCAGCGGAGATTTCCCCAGCGATTCCACCGGCGGCGGAGGGCAGGACGCGGCGGTTGACCAGGTGGTGCAGATTCCGGCCGCCGCACTGACCCTGCAAGGAGACCTGCACCTGCCCGGACACTGCGAAGCGGTTGTCGTTTTCGCCCATGGAAGCGGCAGCAGCCGGCACAGCCCGCGCAACAAGTACGTTGCCTCCGTCCTCCACGGTGCAGGCCTGGGCACCCTCCTGCTGGACCTGCTGACCCCGGCGGAGGAAGCGGACCGCGGGAACGTTTTCGATATTCCGTTGCTGGCCCAGCGGCTCACCGCGGCAACACAGTGGCTGGCTACCCAATATGGTCCCTCAATGCGCGTCGGCTACTTCGGGGCAAGTACTGGTGCCGCCGCCGCGCTGTGGGCCGCAGCCGACGCCGGCGGCCAGGTGGGTGCGATCGTTTCCAGGGGCGGGCGGCCCGACCTGGCCGGCCCGCGGCTTGCCGCCGTCCGTGCCCCCACCCTCCTCATCGTCGGCGGGGCCGATACCCAGGTCCTTGGCCTGAACCAGGCGGCGATGAACGGCATGCGGGTGCTGATCCGGCTGGAGGTCATTCCGGGCGCCACCCACCTCTTCGAAGAACCTGGAACGCTCGCGCAGGCGGCGAAGCTGGCTGCCGGCTGGTTCACCCGCTACTTGCTGCCTGCCCGCAACGGCGGCCCCCTTCCGGAGGGGCTCCCTTAGGCGGCAGGGCCCCTAAAAGAGACCCACGTAGACTGGGAGAATGCGGCTGGTAGCAAGTGATATTGACGGAACCATTCTGGGGCACGACGGAAAAATCAGTGACCGCACCGTCCGCGCCTTCCATGCCTGCCGGGAGGCCGGCGTCGAACTGGTTTTTGTTACCGGCCGGCCGCCGCGCTGGCTGCACCCGCTGCAGGAGCAGCTTGGACACACCGGCACTGTGATCTGCTCCAACGGCGCCGTGGTGTGGGACCTCGAAACGGATCGGCTGGTCTCCGCCCAAACGCTGAGCATTGATGCCGTCCGGGAAACGCGTCGGATCATCAAGACCCTGCGGCCCGCGTCGCTTTTCGCCGCGGAGACCCTCAACGGGTTCCACCTGGAGCCGGGCTTTATCGAGAACGGCTCCAGCGAGTTGCTGGCCGAATTCACCCCCGCCCCGCTGGCTGACACGCTCACCGCGGACGACGCCGTCGTGAAGTTCCTTGCGATCGTCAGGGAGGGCACTCCGGACGACTTCCTCGCCGAGGTCCGCCCCGCCGTCGCGCACCTCGCGTACGCCACTCACTCCGCACCCAGCGTGGCCATGCTGGAGCTGTGCCTTCCCGGCGTCAACAAGGCAGTCACCCTGGCCGAGTACGCCAAGTCCCTCTCGATCGACGCCGCGGATGTGGTGGCGTTCGGTGACATGCCCAACGACGTCGAGATGCTGCGCTGGGCAGGCAACGGATACGGGATGGCCAGCGGCCACCCGGACGCCATCCGCGCCGCCGGGCAGCAGGCACCCCACTTCGACGACGACGGCGTAGCCCAGATTCTTGAGGCAAGGCTCGCCGGGCTCGGTGTAGGGCGCGCCTGACCAGGCGCAATAGCCTCTCTTCACAGCTCACGCTCACCTCGCGTTAACTTTCGCCCCCTAGAGTGGCCGTGGGCATACACCATCCACAGCTTGAGGGGAAGTCATGGCAAGGAACGGCAACCAACGCAGGTCCGAAGCGGCATTGCGCCCGGCAGAGCCGGCAGCGCACTGGAAGGCGCTGAAAGAGGGCGACCGGGTGCGCGTCCTCCTCACTCCCGGTTACGAAACCGGCGGGCTCGTGGACGCCATCACCCCGGACTACACCTCTGTGTGGGTGAATCTCGACGGCGGGCTGGGGCGTACGATGCTTCATTGCAGCGACGGCGTGGAGATCGTGCCGCAGGAGGCATAGCGGGCAGGTTCCGGTACGCTCGCAGCGTGACCGAGCGGTACTTTGACTCTTCCGGTGATGCCTCGCGCCCGCCGCGCCCCATCGCCTTGGCCCACCGCGGCTTCTCCCGGGAGGGGCTGGAAAACTCGATGGCTGCCTTCCGTGCCGCCGTCGAACTGGGATGCCGTTACGTCGAAACCGATGTCCACACCACGTCCGACGGCGTGCTGCTGCTCTTCCACGACGACACCCTGGACCGGGTCACCGACGGCCGCGGCCGGATCTCCGAACTGCCAGCCGCCGACGTGGCCGCCGCCAGGATCGGCGGGTTCGAACCGGTGCCGCTGTTCGACGAGCTCTTCACGGCGTTCCCCGAAGTGCGGGTGAACCTGGACATCAAGGACTGGGGCTCCGTGCACACCCTTGCCGCAGGCATCGAACGTCACGGCGCGCATGACCGCGTCCTGGTGGCCAGCTTTTCAGACCGCCGACGCCGGGCGGTGCTGAAGCTGCTCAGCCGGCCGGTTGCGTCCTCGGCCGGGGTGGTGACGAACGGGCTGTTCGTTCTGCTTGGCCCTGTTCTTCCAGTTCCTTTGCTGCGCCTTGTGCTCCGGGGCTCGTTGCGTGACGTTCAGGCGTTGCAGGTGCCTGTGCGGCAGGGCATGATCCGTGTGGTCACGCCCGGGTTCATCCGCCGCGCTCACGCCCTCGGCCTCTGGGTCCACGTTTGGACCATCAATGATCCTGCCGAAATGCGCCGCCTGCTGGACCTTGGCGTGGACGGGATCGTGACGGACCGGGCAGACCTGCTGAGGCAAGTTCTCGTGGAGCGGGGCGAGTGGCCCGGCAGCTGAGTCGTGCAGCGTTGCCGGGCCGCGGACACCTCATGCCGGGCCAGACACCCAATAAAGCTGCGGTCGCGCCAATTCAGCGGCGCAGCCGGTTATCGCCGTTCAGTGCCGCCGGGGCCTGGGATGGAACGGCCGGAATCGGCGGCGAGGGGGCGGAACTCATCCGGGTCTAGGGGAGCATCCCAAGCGGCCCAGTCCATCGGCCGCACAGAGGGCCTGCCGAGCAGGTAGCCTTGCCCGGCGCTGAAACCCAACTCGGTCAGGGTCTTCAGTTCCTCGGCGGTTTCAACGCCTTCCGCCACCACGACGCTTCCGATCTGGGTGGCGAACTCCACCATGCAGGCGGCAACGGCATGCTGTGTCGGGTCCTGGTCCACGCCGCTGATGACGCTTCGTCCCAGCTTGATGAAGTCGGGGCGCAAATGGAGCATCCGGCTCAGCGTGCCGGCGCTGGAGTTCGAGTCATCGATGGCAATTCTCAGCCCGCGTTTCCGCAGTGGAGTAATTGCGGAAACGAAATGCGAGTATTGGTCATCCGGAATTCCGTCCGTCAACTCGAGGACAATTCGCTCTATTGGCAAATCAATATGGTCAAACAATTCCGGCAGGCGCGGGTCGAGGCATGATGCGGACGAGATGTTCATGGCGACATAAAGGTGCCCAGGGAGGCTCGCGGCGGCCAGCGCTGCAGAACCGAGTGCTGAGAATTCCAGGTTGGCGCCCAGTCCAACCGCAGCAGCTTCGGCAAACCAGAGTGCCGCACCGGCGCCGTCGTCGCTGACAAAGCGGGACAGCGCCTCAACACCCACCACACTCTTGGAGTCCAGGCCGTAAATGGGCTGGAAAGCAGTCATCAACATTTGCTTCTCCAGCAAGGCGCTGATCCTGGAGAGACTCCGCAGTGAGTCCAGCCGTTCAACGAGATGCGGCGGCACGGCGTTCAGAGGTTGAAGGGCGCGGGCCGTGACCGGGGTGCCCTCCTGCGCAGCATCCATCTGCCGGCGCTCCAGCAGATATTCCAGCAAGGCCCGCTCCGGTACGCCCGGGTTTTCGCCCAAGCGATCGCTGAGGCGCTGGCGGATGGCTGCTCCCGCAGGATCCGGGTCCGCCAACACCGCAGCGATTACTCCCCATGCTTGCACGCGAACTGTCATTAGCGACGCCCCCAGTTGACGAAGTAATAGCCCCGTGGCCGTTTAGTTTTCAAATGTCCTGGCGCTTTCCGGAATTCGATACTTCTGATTTAGGCCGATCTTCCTGCCCGCGGAGAATCGGTTTCCAACTAGATGGTATATCGGGACATGCCAAAAGCGCAGCCCCTGAACGATTAAGCGCTATTACTCTGTGCCGAACTTCCGGCCAGGAGCCCGGGAACCTGCTCGGGCGGAACCGGTTTGCTGAAGTAGTACCCCTGCGCGCTGAGGCAGCCCAGGTTGCGCAGGTGTTCAGCCTGCTCCGCAGTTTCCACGCCCTCCCAGACTGCTTCGAGCCCGCAGGCCCGCACCAGCTGCAGGACGGCAGCCACGAGGGCGGGTTGGCTGGGATCAGTACCCAGCCCCTCGATCAGCGACCGGTCCACCTTGACGCGGTCCACCGGGAGGCGGCGCAGGTAGCTGATGGAGGAGTAGCCGGTCCCGAAGTCGTCGATCTCGATTCCGACCCCAAGCCCCCGCAGCCCGCCAAGGGAGTACCGGTCCAGTTCGTTGCCCCTGACGATCGCCACTTCGGTCAGTTCGAGGACAACCTGCGCCGGCCGGACGCCTGTTTCCTTAAGCACCCCGCGGACATCCTCGATGAACTGCAGGCTTTGCAGGTCGGTGGCGGAGATATTGATGCGCACCGAGAAGGAACTGTCCACCAGGCCGTCGTCAATCCAACAGCGGAGCTGATGCACCGCCGTCGTGAGGACCCACAGGCCAAGCTCGGAGATCAGTCCTGCGTCCTCAGCGAGGGGGATGAACTCGTCCGGCATGATGAGCCCGCGGGTGGGGTGCTGCCAGCGGACAAGGGCTTCCACGCCTTCAATCCTGCCCGTGTCAAGCTCAATCACGGGCTGGTAATGGAGCACCAGCCCTTCGCCCTTGACCGCGGTCCGGAGGTCATCGAGGAGTTGGCTGCGGAGCCTGCGGACAAGAAGGAGCCCGGGCTCGAACACGTGGAGCCGGTTCTGACCCTCGGCCTTGGAGGCGTACATGGCGACGTCGGCCTCCATGAGCAGGTCGTCCGGCGATCGGCCCGGCTCCCCGACGCTGAGCCCGATGCTCGCAGCGCAGCGGATGGTCCGGTCGGGAAGCACGATTGGTTCTTTAAGGGAGGCCAGGACGCGTTGACCAACGACGGCGGCCTGGTCGGCACCCGTGGCAGGCATAACAATGGCGAACTCGTCCCCGCCGAGCCGGGCGACAACGTCACCGCGGCGGACGGCACCGCGGATACGCCTTGCGACGGTCGTTAGCACATGGTCTCCGGCGGCGTGGCCGAGGCTGTCGTTGATGGACTTGAAGGCATCCAGGTCAAGGAGCAGGATCACCGGCTGGCCGGCGACGTCATGGTCCTGCGCGGCCTTCAGTGCGGCAAGGAGCGCCGACCGGTTGGCGAGGCCGGTGAGGGGGTCCTGCATGGCCATCTTCTGCATTTCGCGGTGCGCCTCGTGGAGGAGCTGGGTGCGGTCTTCAACGCGCTGTTCGAGTTCCTCGTAGATAATCTGCAGGTCCTCGGCCAGGAGATTGGTGCCCATGATGATGGCGTCAAGTTCGTCGCGGGCGGGCGAGACTTCAATCCGGGACTGGAGGTCGCCGGAGGCAAGCCGGACAATGCCCTCTAGAAGTTGGGACAGCCTGGGGTCATCATCGGCGAACAAGGGGACCTCCTCTCCGGGGTTCAGGGACTGGTTCAGGGACTCTGTGGCGAATGGGTGTCCAGTGGGAGCTTCACCGTGACAGTGGTGCCCAGGCCCAGCTGCGACGCCACCTCGATGCGGCCGCCGTGACGGTCCACGATGTCCTGCGTGATGGCAAGCCCCAAGCCGGTGCCGGGCACAGCCCCGGCCATGGCGTTGGAGGCCCGGTAAAAGCGCGTGAAGACGTGGGCCAGCTCATCCTCGGAGATCCCCATCCCGGTGTCCGAGACCTTGACCGTTGCCCAGCGGGTGCCGTCGGCTTCGGTCTCGGAGACGCTGCCGACGTCGATCCGCCCTCCGCCTGGAGTGAACTTGATGGCGTTGGAGACCAGGTTGGTAAAAACCTGCTGCAGCTGGACTTCGTCTGCCATGATGTCGAGGTCATCGGCGGTGGGGGCCAGGGCGATGCTGACGTTCTGCAGCTTCGCCAGCGGCGTGAGTGCGGCGGTGACAATCTTCAGGGTCCGTGCCAGCCGGACAGGCGTCAGCTGCAGCGGGCTGAGCTCGTGGCCGTTGCGGGAAACGCTCAGCATGTCCTCGATCAGCAGGCGGAGCCGTTCCGTATTCCGGACCACGATATCCAACATTTGGTGGACCTCGGTGGACACCGGGTCTGAGGTGCTTTCCTGGATCATATCCAGGTACGCCATGATCGACGTCAGCGGGGTACGGAGTTCGTGGTTGACGGTGGCCAGGAAGTCGGTCTTGGCTTTGTCCAGCTCCCGGAGCTGCTTGACCACCTGCTGCTGGCTGGTGATCAGGTGGCTCTGGATCAGCCCATGGGCCGCGTTGCCGGCCACGTGCTGGATGAGGCCGAGCTCCGCCCGCGACCATTCCCGGGGGGAGCCCAGCAGCGCGATCCAGATGATGCCCAGGGACGAACTGCCGTCGCCCATCGGGACGGCCACGTATGCTGCCGCATTGAGGGCGGCCAGCCCGGCCGGAAGCTCCACGTCATCAGTGCCGCCCGGGACGAAAGCCCCGTTCGCGGTCAGGGGCTCTGCCCGTGACCAGAGGACATCGGCTGCTGTGCGGTCCTCTTCCGCGGCCGCGAACAACGCCGCAGGCAGGGGCGCCAGCCCGGGCCGGTGCCACTGCGCGGTGATCAGCGGCACCCTGTCGTCCTCGAACGTGGCCAGGCAGACCCGGTCGGCGCCGAAGGTCTCACCGAAACCCGTCACCACAAAGTCGGCGATCTGCTGGGGATCGTTGGTTCCGCGAAGTGCGGCCGATACCTGCCGCAGCCGTTCGCGCAGCGTCTCGGCTTCATGCCGTGCCTCCGCCCGGCGGGAAACCAGGTTGATGAGGGCCGTGGCCCGGTGGATCAGTTCCTTGGCCGCGGGCGGTTTGGCAATGCAGTCCCGGACGCCGGTGTGCTCCACGGCCTTGACCTCGGCCGGACTGTCCAGGTCCACGAGCGCCAGGACAGGCGCCGCGGCGTCGATATCGGACAGGGAACTGTCCAGGACCAGGACGGAGGGCTTGGCGTCAGCCAGAATTGCAGACAGGGCGGGGGCGGTCCCGGCAGCGCGGACCGTGAAGCCCGCCGCTTCCAGTGCTGCCGCTACGAATTGCCGACGCCCGGAGTCCGGGTCCGCGACTACGGCCAGGTAGGGCACGGTTGCTACGTGTGGTGTATCCGGTGGCAACCTGTCCCCCTCGCTGTTGGCTGAGCACTGTTTAGTCCTGAATGAGTACATTGTAGGGTGACGGGGCAGAGCTGGCCCTTATTAGGAACCGCGGAGGGTAATCGTGACGAATCAGCCTGCTGAAGGTGTGAAGGCGGATCTGACGTTGGATGGGCAGGGTGTCATTCAACTGAGGTGGCCGCGCGCGGTGTCCATCTCCCAGGCCGACGCCGAAGCGGCGATGCGCGGCGTGAATGAACTCTGTGGTGACCTCCGCTATCCCATGCTGGTGGACATGGCCACAACGGCGCAGGTCAGCCGCGGTGCCCGCGCCGTTTTCGGCAGGCCGTGCCAGGCGTCCCGGATAGCGCTGCTGGGGGCATCGCCCGTGGACAAAGTGCTGGCGAACTTCATCCTCGGCATCAACAAACTGCCCTGCCCCACCCGGTTTTTCACCTCCAGGGAAGAGGCTACGGCCTGGCTGCTGAAGGGGTAGCAAGCCGTAACCTGAACCCCATCGCGCTTTCCAGCGCAGGCGCGGGACGGCCGGGGCCTATATTTGAACGGTGCCCTCCCCTTCGAACCCCTTGCGCTCCGCCTGGCGGAAGTACCTGATCCTGCCCAAGCTCATCAGCCTGTCCCGCTCCGCTCCCAAGGACAGGGCTGTTGCCTGGGACAGGTACTGGGCAGGCATCGCCAGTACCGGTACCAGCAGCGAAGTGCTCTGGGATTCCGGCTCTGACAACGAGTTGAACGGATACCGGGACATACTGGCACGCCACTTCGATCCGGACCTCCCTGTGGTGGATGTGGGCTGCGGCCACGGTGCCTTTAGCCGCGCCCTGGCGGCATTTTCCCCGCAGGTGATCGGCGTGGACGTGGCTGATCATGCCGTGGCCCGCGCGCGGGAGGAATCGGCAGGGTTAAAAAACGTCAGCTTTGTGGCATGCGACATGACCCGGCCGGGGGCGGGCGCCGGGCTGGCGGGACCCACGGACGCCAACGTCTTCATCCGTGGGGTACTCCATGTCCTGGGCACCGCCGATCAGGCTGCCCTGATGGAAAACCTCCGGCAGCTGGTGGGCGGGCGCGGCCGGGTCTTCCTGGCAGAGACGAACTTTCGCGGAAACCCGGTGGAATACGTCTCGCACCTGGGTGCCTCGCTTCGAAAGATCCCGGCGCCGCTGGAACTGGCCATCCGTAAGCTGCCCATGCCCGGCCACTTCGGCCCGGACGAGCTTGTTGCCGTCATGCCAACGGACCGATGGACGCTCGTGGAGGACGGCGCCACCACCATCGAAACCAATCCACTGATGGATGTTGGCGGGGACAGCAGGATCCCCGGCTACTTCGCCGTCCTCAAGGGCAAGGCGCCGGTTCAGGAGGCCCAGTCCGCATAGCGGATCGGGCAAGCGCTTTCCCTCGCGGGACTGGCATGATTGAGCGCATGCGCATTCTCATCGCTCCGGACAAGTTCAAGGGTTCCCTCACCGCTGCCGAGGCCGCTGCCGCCATCGCGGAAGGGGCCCTGCGCGTCTATCCGGACGCCGATACCAACCAGTTTCCCATCGCGGACGGCGGCGAGGGAACTCTGGAGGCGGCCGTTTCTGCTGGCTATGAGGAGCGGCTGAACGCCGTCGTCGGGCCCATCCTGAAGCCCGTCGGTGCGGCCTGGGCCATCCGCAGGCACGCCGACGGCGGTGCTGTCGCAGTCATCGAAACCGCGCAGGCCTCCGGCCTGGCTCAGATGGAGCCCACTGCGGCCAACGCGCTGCGGGCGCACAGCTACGGCTGCGGGCAGTTAATCGCCGCTGCCCTCGACGCCGGTGCCACCGAGATTGTGCTGGGCCTGGGCGGATCGGCCATGACCGACGGCGGCAGCGGTGCGCTGCGTGCGCTGGGCCTGAAGCCCCTGGACCGCGCCGGAAACGTGGTCCCGTTGGGCGGCGGATCCCTTGCGGATGTGGTGGCTCTGGATACCTCCGGACTGGATCCGCGCCTGGTTTCCGTTTCGTTCCGGATCGCCGTGGACGTGCAGAACCCGCTGTTCGGCACCACCGGCGCCGCCCACGTCTTCGGCCCCCAGAAGGGAGCGGATGGGGAGGCTGTGGAATTGCTCGACGCCGGCCTCCGCAACTGGGCGTCCGTGCTCCGTGAAGCCACCGGCCGGGACGTCAACGTCCCCGGCGCCGGGGCTGCCGGCGGCTTCCCGGCGTCGTTCCTTGCTTTTACCGGTGCCCGGCTGGAAGGCGGGTTTGCGCTGGTCGCGGGACTTACCGGCCTCTCGGGGCACCTCGACAACGCAGACCTCGTGATCACCGGCGAGGGGTCGTTGGATTCGCAGTCGCTGACCGGGAAGGCCCCCATCGCGCTCGCCGACGCCGCCCGGGAACGGGGCATCCCGGTGATCGTGGTGGCGGGCCGGATCCTGGTCACGCCCGAAGACCTGGCGGGGCACGGCGTAGTAGCCGCCGCGCAGTTGCTCGATGTGGCCGCCAGCCCCGAAGACGCCGTCGCCAACGCCGCAAAGTACCTGGCGTGGGCAACCAGCCGGGTCCTCGAAGGCGCCTGAGGCAGGCCCTTCGTCATGGCCGGTTCGGGGGAGCCCGACTGTTTGAAGTCCCCTTCAGCCGCATTCGGCGGGGTCGCGCGGTTATCGCCCCTGGATCAACGTGCCTGGATTAGCGTCCCTCTGCACGGCGGTTCAGTCGAAGGGGCACATAGATCAGCAGGATCAGGAGGACCGCCAGCAGGATCCCACCTGCGGCAAGGGCCGCCGAGCGGCCGGCTGTTACATCAAACACCAGTGCCGTCGTCCCGACGCTGAGCATGCCAACCCCGGCCAGGGCCAGTTTCGTGATGGTATCGGCGCTTGACACCAGCATCTCTTTGAGGCGCTGGCGGAACAGCCGGCGGTGGACACTCACCGGAAGCAGGATGAAGGCGGTGGTGAGGGCGGCGACGACAACGCTGACGAGGTAGAGGCTGACCTGAAATCCGTCGAGTTCCCTGAAGCGCTGCTGGAAGGGAAGCGTCAGGAGGAAGCCTGCCAAGATCTGCACCCCGGTCTGCAGAACCCGGAGCTCCTGAAGCAGTTCGGCCCAGTTCCGGTCAAGCTGCTCTTCCCGGGTTTCGTTCCGGCCCGAGTTGCCGCTGGCGTCCTCCACATCGGACATTGCTTCTCCTCGCCCCCGGCATCGCCGCCAGGCCGTTGGCTCCCAAGCCGTTTGCTCCCAAGCTAAGCCGAAGTTGCGCCAAGATCAACGATTGCTAAGGTTGCTTATGGCTTGTGTCGAACGGTGGACTCGGCCTGACAGGCGGGATAGTTTCAAGGCCGGCCAGCCGGGTCTCAATACTTTCCCGTCAGATTCATCCACATCCACAACAGGAGGAACCATGAGTCAGGAAAACCTGCGCACGGAACCGGGAGAGGAAGCGGGCGGATACGGCTCGCCGACCGCGGAGCAGGAGATGGGCGGCACGGACGAGCAGCGCCATGCCGGAGTCGCCTCGAACGGTCCCGGCGTCGAACCGGGCGGACCGCCCGTGCCGGGGGACGCGGACGTGCCGTCGGCAGAGGCCGAAATCGACGAGTCAAACGCGGATTCGAAGGGCTCGGAGCCGTTCTCCTCAGAGCCGGAAGGCGACGCAGCCGGCCTGCCGGACGGCAGCGGAAATGACCTGTCCAAGGAGAAATCACCGAACGACGACGACGAAAGTTTCGACGCCGGCTGACCCGTAGTGCCGCCAGGTTTCGCCCGGCGCCAGCTATGGAAGCAAAGTGCCGTCCGGATTCGTGCCGGGCGGCACTTTTGTGCCCCCGGCCCGTCTTGTGATGCCGCATATTGGTGCCGTAGAACCGCACCCGGGAAACCAACTCCGGACGTATCCTAGTAAGAGGTTTTGCAGTGGGCCGCGCGTTTCGATCCTAGGCGTGGAACATGGCCGCGGAGACTCCAAGGGGGCCAGGTTGGGAATCCTTTCCCGACCCCCAGGATGTGGTGTTCGAGAGCACGGATGTTGAGGACTTCCTTGCTTCGGTCACCGGCGAGTTCATGCGCGGCCTGGACGGGGATGTCCGCTCAATCAGTTGGGCCGTCACCTTCTTCCGTCCCGGAGCAGTCCGGACAGCCGCCGCCGGCAGCGCCGCGGCCAGGGCCGCAGACGAAGAACAGTGCTCGTTCGCGGACGGACCCGTGCTGGAATCCCTTCGCGCCGGTGACTTTGTGCACCTGGCAGACACGGCCCGCGACCGCCGGTGGCCAGGCTACGCCAGTGCTGCCGCGGACCACGGGGTCCGGTCGCTGCTGTCGATACCCATCGTCTCTGCCGTAGGGTGGCATGCGGCGCTGAGCCTCTATGCCGCCACACCCCATGCCTTCAGCAGCGAAGACATCGTTCTGGTGCGCCGCTATGCACGGCAGGTGGCGACGTCCCTGCGCTTGGTGGTGCGGGTGGCCGCGCGGGCCGAAGCAGGCGCGCAGCTGGCAGTAGCCCAGAGTTCCGCAGTCCTGATGGACCTGGCCCTCGGCATCCTGATGTCCGACTACGGGCTCGGCCACGAGGCCGCTGTGCAGTACCTCCGGACCGTAGCAAGGCATACCAGCCAGGGGCTGCGCCAGACGGCCTTGAATATCGTGGCGGCCTCACGCCCGGAGACGGCGGAACCCCGCCATGACAGCGCCGGTTTCGGACTCATCACGGTCGAAACACCGGCGCTGAACGAAGGACCCTACAAAACAGGGAGTACACCATGAAGGCCCGCAAGCAGGACAAGGCAGCCACAAGCGCCCCCGCAGAGCCAGCACTTCACCCTTGGCACCGGCTGGTGGCCCTGGGCGATTCCTTCACGGAGGGGATCGGCGACCCTGACCCCCGTAGTGACGGCGGCCTGCGCGGCTGGGCTGACCGCGTGGCCGAGGAGCTCAGTGCTAACCAGCCTGGTTTCGCCTACGCCAACCTCGCCGTCCGGGGGCTCCTGGTGCACCAGATCCTGGACCAGCAGCTTGAGCCGGCCCTCGCACTGAAGCCCGACCTCGTGACGCTTTCCGCCGGGGGCAACGACATTGTTTTCCGGCGCAGTGACCCGGATCGGCTGGCAGAAAAGATCGACGCCGGGGTGGACCAGCTGACCCGCTCCGGGGCCACCGTGGTGATGTTCGCCGGACCTGACTGGGGTGCCACCCCGGTCTTCAGCCAGATCCGTGGCAAAGTGGCCATCCTCAACGAGAACCTGCACACCGTGGCCGCCCGTCACGACGCGGTGATGGTTGACCTGTGGTTCCTGCGCGAACTCTCAAGCCCAGGCATGTGGGATCCTGACCGGCTCCATTTCTCGCCGCTGGGACACCACACCATTGCGGCCGCCGTGCTGCAGGCCCTTGGTGTACCGCACACGCTGGTGCCCCTGGTACCCAGGCCGCCGCTGCCACGCAACTGGAAGGCGGCCAGGTCCGAGGATCTGATCTGGGCCCGGGAATATCTGGTCCCGTGGGTGGTCAGGCAGCTGAGGCACCCGGCTGAGGAGGCGCTGACGGCCAAGCGGCCTGAGCCGGGGCCGGTGTTTGGCTATGGCAGTTCCCCGGGGCCCTTCATCGGGGGCGGCCACGCCGCCTGATCAGCGTTTCTTCGGGCTACGTTTCGTTGCGGCGTTAAGAGCGGCCTTCACTGCCGGCGGAAGGCTGGCCTGCTCGGTTTCCGGTTCCGCCACCGTGCCCCGGGCCCTCGCAATGGCTTTCATGCCGTGGTAGATCACCAGGGCGGCGGCCGAACCCAGCGCGATGCCGGTGAAGGTCAGCTCCCCGATGGTCCAGGTATAGTCCGCGATGCCGATGATCAGCGCGACGGCGGCGGTGGTCAGGTTCACCGGGTTGGCGAAGTTCACCTTGTTCTGGACCCAGATCTTCACGCCGAGAATGCCGATCATGCCGTACAGCATGGTGGCCGCGCCGCCGAGCACGCCCTGCGGCACCGTGGCAATCAGTTCGCCGAACTTCGGTGAGAAGCTCAGCACGATCGCGAAGATTCCGGCGACCCAGTACGCCGCCGTCGAGTACACCTTGGTGGCCGCCATGACGCCAATGTTTTCCGCGTAGGTGGTGGTGCCGGAACCGCCGCCTGCGCCAGCCAGGACCGTGGCGATGCCGTCAGCCATCAGCGCACGCCCGGAGACGTCGTCGAGGTTCTGCCCGGTCATGGCCGCCACTGACTTCACGTGCCCGATGTTCTCCGCCACGAGGACCAGGACCACCGGAACAAAAAGACCCAGCACGCCCACATGGAATTCCGGTGTCTGGAAGTGCGGGAGGCCGATCCACGCGGCTGCGTCCATTTTGTCGTAGCTCACTTCGCCACGCAGCATGGCCACCGCGTAGCCCACCACCACGCCCACCAGGATGCTTAGCCGGCCGACGATCCCGCGGAACAGGACGCTGACCAGGATGATGGTGGCCAGGGTGATCACCGCGGTGATGGGAGCGGCGGCGAAGTTCATCTTTGCGGCGGGGGCCAGGTTCAGGCCGATCAGGGCCACGATGGCGCCGGTGACGATCGGCGGCATCAGCCGGTTGATCCAGCCGGCACCGAACTTCTGGACGATCGCACCGATCAGGGCCAGCGCGACGCCGGCGAGCAGCACCCCGCCCAGCGCTCCGGGGATGCCGAACTGATGCTGCGACGCCATGATGGGCGCGATGAAGGCGAAGCTGGAGCCGAGGTAGCTGGGCACCCGGCCCTTGGTAATGACCAGGAACAGCAGCGTGCCGATGCCGGAGAAGAACAGGGTGGTGGCCGGCGGCATCCCGGTGATGATGGGGACCAGGAACGTGGCTCCGAACATGGCCACCACGTGCTGCATGCCCACGCCAATGGTCAGGGGCCAGGCCAGCCGCTCGTCCGGAGCAACCACGTGGCCGGGCTTAATCGACCTGCCGGTGCCGTGCAGCTTCCATTTCATTCCGAGCATGCTCATGGACGGGAGCCTTTCAAGGGGGTTGCCGCTGGGGCTGGAATCTTCCGGTGCAACAATACCGCGCCGCCCCGCCCCGCGTCCGGCTGTGTTGGACGTCACGTGCCGTCACGGGAAGAAGGCGGGAACGCTTGAAGTTGCAACTATGGAAAGCAGACCGCCGGCCATCATCCTGATGAGCGGGCCCAGCGAAAGGTACGCATATGACTATTGCCCACGAAGAAGCAGTCATCGACTCAGCCGCCGTCGACGCCATCTTTGCCGAAGCCCGCACCGCCAACACCTTTACCGGTGAGGTGACCGAGGACCAGGCCCGCGCCATCTACGAGCTCACCAAGTTCGGCCCTACGGCGTTCAACTCCCAGCCCCTGCGTGTCACCTATGTCCGTTCGGACGAGGCCCGCGCCAAGCTCGTTGACGCCCTGTCCAACGGCAACAAGGCCAAGACCGCTTCCGCTCCGCTGGTTGCCGTCCTCAGCTACGACACCGCCTGGGCTGAGCGGTGGGACACTTTCCTGCCCGAGTACAACGCGCCGAAGGCCATGTACGACGCCGCCCCGGACCTGGCTGCAGCCACCGGCAACAACAACGCGCACCTGCAGGCCGGCTACTTCATCATTGCCGTCCGGTCCCTCGGCCTCGCCGCCGGCCCGATGACCGGTGCCGATTTCGGCGCCATCGACGCCCAGCTTTTCCCCGCCGGCGAGCAGAAGAGCTTCCTGGTGGTCAACATCGGCCAGGCCGGTGAGGGTGCCTGGGGCGCAGCCAAGCCCAAGTTCAGCTACGAGGACGTCGTCCGCACCGTCTGATTTAAACCAAGATGCTCTATCACTTTTGGCCCCTATCCAACCCGGATGGGGACCAAAAGTGATAGAGCATCTGCTTTTGGGTTAGGCGATGACGCCGTCCACCAAGGCCTTGGCCTCGGCCTGCACCTGCTTGAGGTGCTCCTCGCCCTTGAAGGACTCGGCGTAGATCTTGTAGACATCCTCGGTGCCGGACGGACGCGCGGCGAACCAGGCGTTCTCCGTGACTACCTTGAGGCCGCCGATGGAGGCGCCGTTGCCGGGCGCCTCGGTGAGCTTGGCGATGATGGTTTCGCCCGCCAGTTCCGTTGCAGTGACGTCCGACGGCGAGAGCTTGCCAAGTGCCGCCTTCTGCTCCCGCGTGGCTGCTGCATCAATGCGCGCGTAGACGGGGGCGCCGAACTGGTCGGTCAGGCCCTTGTACAGCTGCGACGGGGACTTGCCGGTGACGGCGGTGATTTCCGAGGCGAGCAGTGCCAGCAGGATGCCGTCCTTGTCGGTGGTCCAGACGCTGCCGTCAAGCTTGTTGAACGAGGCGCCGGCCGATTCCTCGCCGCCGAACGCGCCTTCGCCGGACAGCAGGCCGGGCACAAACCACTTGAAGCCCACGGGAACCTCCACCAGCTTGCGGCCCAGGCTCTCCGCCACACGGTCGATGATCGAGGAGGAAACCAGGGTCTTGCCCACCACCGAGTTCGGGTTCCAGCCGCTGCGGTTGCGGTACAGGTAATCGATGGCGACGGCGAGGTAGTGGTTCGGGTTCATCAGCCCACCGTCAGGGGTCACGATGCCGTGCCGGTCGGCGTCGGCGTCATTCCCGGTGGCGACGTCGAACGCGGCTGAACTGCCGCCGTCGGACATCCGCTTGATGAGCGAGGCCATCGCGGCGGGTGAGGAGCAGTCCATCCGGATCTTTTCGTCCCAGTCCAGGGTCATAAAGGCCCACTGCGGGTCCACGGTGGGGTTCACCACGGTGAGGTTCAGGTGGTGGCGCTCGGCGATCTCGCCCCAATAGTCCACGGAGGCGCCGCCCATGGGGTCGGCGCCGATGCGGACGCCAGCCTCGCGGATGGCGTCCAGGTTCAGGACCGACGGGAGGTCGTCAACGTAGCTGCTGAGGAAGTCGAACTTGCCGGTGCTGTCCGCGGCGAGGGCTTCGGCGACGGGGACGCGCTTGACGCCGCGGAGATCGTTTTCGAGCAGTTCGTTGGCCCGGTTGGCGATCCAGCCCGTGGCATCGGAATCGGCAGGGCCGCCGTGCGGCGGGTTGTACTTGAAGCCGCCATCGCCCGGCGGATTGTGGCTGGGCGTGACCACAATGCCGTCCGCCTCGGGAGAGCCGGGCTGGCGGTTGTTGTTGTACGTGAGGATGGCGTGGCTCAGGGCAGGTGTGGGCGTGTAGCCGTGGCGGGCGTCAACCAGCACGTTGACCCCGTTGGCGGCGAGCACTTCCAGTGCTGAGTTCTGCGCGGGTTCGCTCAGGGCGTGGGTGTCCTTCGCCAGGAACAGGGGACCGGTGATGCCTTGGCCGGCGCGGTATTCCACAATGGCCTGCGTGATCGCAACGATGTGTTTTTCGTTGAACGACGCCTTGAGGCTGGATCCCCGGTGTCCCGACGTGCCGAACGCTACGCGCTGGCCGGGATCACCCAGATCCGGCGAAATGTCGTAGTACGCGTCGAGGAGCGCAGTGATGTCAACAAGGTCCTGGGGTTGGGCAACTGTGCCCGCGCGGCTAGCCATGGGACCAGCATGCCAGACGCGGGCGGACGGCAATACGCCGCGGCCCAAATTCCGGACCCTGTGACGCGGAATGTCATGAACAAGTGGTTAAACCTGAGTACTCAGCCGAAAAGTACCTATATACCGGCCGCCGCCGCCGCTGTTACGTTCGGAAAAGTCAGCAAGGAAGGCGCGACGGCGGTAGCACTGCCGTCGCGCATGCGGCAGCAAAACCGCCAGAAAGTAGGGGACCGGTCATGGGGGCAGGGGACGGCGCGGCCGAGCAGTCAAGGCTCGCAGCGGAGCGTGTGCAGCGACTTAAACGCCAACTGGATCTGGCCGAACGGGCCACTCAGTCCTGGGACGAAGGCGCCGTTGGCGAGCGGATTGTTGCCGAGCATCTCAGCCTGCTCGTCCCGCACGGGTGGTTTCTCCTCAACGACGTGCACTGGCCCGGCAGGCCCAGGGCCAACCTTGACCACGTGCTGGTGGGTCCCGGCGGTGTGGTGGTTGTGGATGCCAAAAACTGGACAGGTGAGGTCCGTGTTTCCGCCGGGGTCCTGTGGCAGGGCCGGTTTGCCAGAACGCAGTCGGTGGAAGGGGCGCTGGCGCAGTGCGCCGCCGTCGCCTCGGTCATGACGCCGCCGCACCGCCGCCTGGTCCGCCCCTTGATCTGTCTCGCAGGTCAGCCGGACCTCTTCGCCATCACGAGTGCCGACGTCGCGGTCGCGGGTGTCGAACGCGTTGTTGAGGCCGTCCTGGCCCTGCCTGCGGTGCTGGACACGGCGACAGTGCTGGGCCTGTATGCGAACCTCAGTCAGCAGCTCACACAGGAACCGGAGGCGGAAAGCCCCGCCCTGAGGTCATTGACCAGCCATCGTGTGGTGCCTTCGACGAGCCGGCCCGATGTGCCCCGACGGCCCGAGGTGTCGCAGGGGCCGCATATGGCGCAGCGGCCGGCGGCAGCACCGGCTGGCCGGCGCGATTCCCGGCCCGGCCCGCGGCAGCTCCCGCACGTCCCCAGCGGGGCGCGCAGCGGCTATGGAAGCCGGAAAGCGCATGCCCAACAGCAGGCTGCCGTGGGGATGGGCCGGTTGCTGTGCCTCGTGGGCTTCGTCGTTTTCGCTGTGTACGTGATGCCTTATTTAGGACGATAGGACCGCTCATAGTGCGATCGGACCGCAGGTACGCGGCGGCGTAGGCTGGGAAGCGAAGACTTCGAACGGGGAAAACCATGAGTGACCAGACCACACCGCGCCCGGATTCCCAGGGACCCGGCGCCCATGGAGCAGGCGATTCACCGGCCGGCTATGAGCCGCCACAGTTTGTGCCGCCGCAGGGCCCGGAGATTCCTGCACCGCCTCTTTACGACTGGGGAAAGAGCGGGGGACAGTACGGCAGCGGCCAGCCGGGACCGGGCGCCTACAGCCAGCCCGGGGCGGGCGCGTACACCCAGCCTGCAGAGCAGTACGGTGCGCCCTACGCCCAGCAGGGCAGCCCCTACGGTCCGCCGAGCACCTACGCCCAGCCCAACCCATACGGCCAGCCGGCGTACTACGGCATGCCGGCGGCCGAGCCCAGGGGCCTGAGCATCGCGAGTATGGTGTGCGGTATTTCCTCGGTCCTGCTGGGGTGGTTCCTCATCCCGCAGCTCGCAGCGATCATCACCGGCCACCTGGCCCTCGGCCGCGAACCCTCCGGCAAGGCCATGTCCATCACCGGCCTGGTCCTGGGGTATCTGTGCCTGCTCGGCTATGGCGCATTCTGGCTGCTTCTCATCCTCGGGTTGTCGGCCTACCGCACCTCCTCGTACGGCTATTAGGCTTCCGGACCAGGTTGCAGCAGTGCAGGCTCAGCAGGACTCGGTTCAGCAGAACTAGGTTTCCGGTGACGGGGCATGGGCCGCGATCCGCCTCGCCTGCTCCCGCTCCGCCTCGCTGAGCACAGCGGGCCCGCTGTCACGGAAAGTCCAGTTCGTTTTCACTCCGCCTGGCCCGGTGAGGGACCCGCCAGCCAGGGCCTTTTCGATCCGGCGGCGGACCTCATTTTCCTTAGCCGGTTCGGCGGCAAAGACGACCCTGATCCTGACCTCGTTGCCGTCCCGGGCGTGGCCTGTGTGGTGTGGAGCCAAAGGGCACGGCGGCTTATGCTCCCAGCTTCCGCACAGTTCAAGGGTGATGGCCGCGCCTGGTGCCCCGGGATCGGATCCGGTGGCCATCAGCAGGGAGGCCTGGTGTACGTACTGTCCGCGCATGTGTGAGTTTCCCTCCAAAATTCACTGACGTGGCGTTCTGTAAGCCGGTCCCGGCCGTGGTCGCTGCGGCGATGCCATGCGGCGCTATGACGGGGGCCAGGGCAGGGGAAAGGCCCCGGGCGGGGCCTTTCTTCAAGCGGGCGTGGCCAACGGGTCAGACCCTCTCGCTGGTGCGCTCAGCAGCAGGTTCCTCCGCTTCATGGGTCTTCCGCCGACGCGGGAAAGCCCAGAAGGTGAAGTCCTGAGCCGTGTAATGCGGCTCGGTACGGTCCGGCGGTGTCTGCTGGCACGCCTCGGGTTCGCGGGATGCGTCCTTCTTGATGCCCCACCCGAAATCCTTGCTTGATGAATAGCACATCACAGGCCTCCTTTAGGTGACTGCCCTTTAATGGTCCACCCGATTGGCCGTAGAGTCGACACCCCCAAGCCGTTCAAGCCAACTTCAGAAACCCAGCTGTGCCGCGATCTGCAGCAGGAGTAACTCCGACCCCGCCGGACCAACCAGCTGGACGCCCATCGGGAGTCCCTCGCCCGGTTGGCCGCCGGTCCAGTGCACGGGAATGGTCACGGCCGGTAGGCCGCAAACGTTCACCATCGAGGACCACGGCGCGAATTCGCACTGCCTGCGGTAGTCGTCGTCGGCGTCGCCCGCCCAGGCCGCGGCGGGCCAGCGCTCGTCACCATGGGTGGCGCCGGTAAACCAGCCCACCGGACGAGGCGTCTGCGCCAAGGCAGGCATCAGCATGAGATCCCAGGCCCCGTACTGGGTGATGGTGTCATGTGTGAACTGCCGGAGGAACGCCAGGGATTCGTTCAGCTTGGATGCGCTGCGTTGTTGGGCCCTGCGCCTGAAGGTCCTGGTGAGCGGGGTCAGCAAGGCCTCACGGTGCGGACTGATCCGGGCGGTTCCGACGGCCGCTGTCCAGGCCGTGGTGAAAGCGTCCGGGTAACGGTTGTCGTAGCGGACGCTGGCGTCGGTCACGGCATGCCCGGCATGTTCCAGCATCTCGCGGGCCACCTGCAATGCCGTCAGGGCCTCCTGCCCGGTCGTGAACGGGAAGGCAGAAGACCAGGGGCTGTCCAGGCTGAGGCCGATCCGCAGCGGACGCGGGTCCTGTGCCACGGCCTCGAGGTAGCCGCTTTTCTGGGAGGGCACCAGTGCGTCCATGAGCAGGGCAGCATCGGCGGCGCTCCTGGCCAGGGGGCCCGCCACCACCAGCCCGGCGGGATCAGCCGAGCTCTCGCCTGATGGCACCAGCCCACGGCCCGGCTTGAGCCCCACCAGTCCGCAGGCCGCCGCCGGGATCCGGATGGAGCCGCCGCCGTCGCTCCCGGGCGCAAATGGGATCAATCCGGCGGCCACCGCGGCGGCGCTGCCGCCAGAGGAACCGCCGGAACTGCGGCTGGGGGCGTGAGGGTTGCGCGACGGCGGGGCGATGCGGTTTTCGCTGTAGGCCGTCAGCCCGAACTCCGGAACCTGCGTCTTACCCAGCGAGATCACGCCCGCTGCCTTCAGGACTGCAGCAATCGCCCCGTCCGTGGGCGCAGGCTTGTGGTCCAGCGCTGCGCTCCCGTGGGTGGTCACCACGCCGGCCACATCGGTCAGGTCCTTGAAGGCGAGCGGCATGGCGTGCAGGAGCGGCAGACCGTTCCCAGCGGCGCCGGCAGCGGCTGCCAAAGACCTCGTCCGAAGCCGGGCGTACCGGGCATCGGCAGCGGCCGCATCGGCCATGGCCTGTTCGGCGGTGACGGTAATAAAGGCACCCAGCAGAGGGTTCCGCCGGGCGATGCGGTCCAGGAAGTGCGCCGTCGTTTCACGGGCCGAGAGCTCTCCGGAGCGAAGGGAGTCCCGCAGTTGGACGGCGGACATATTGTGCAGGTCGCTCAGGGAGTCGGCGGGCTTCTCAGCAGGCAAGGGTCCTCCTCGGGATCATGTAGAAGCGTAACCTGCCAGTTCCCTGCCGGGTTGGCTGGCGGCCGGCGTTAGGCTGGGAAGAGACCATAGTCATCCGAAAGGGGATCCCGTGAGCGATTTCGAGTCCGTGCCTGTCAACGACGTTCCGGAGGGCGCGGCCATCCTGGACGTGCGCGAGGATTACGAGTGGGTGGCCGGCCACGCCGAGGGCGCCCTCCACATTCCGCTGGATCAGCTCCCCGCACGGCTGGACGAACTGGACCCGGATCAGGACCTTTACATCATTTGCCGCACCGGCGGACGGTCCTTCCGCGCTGCGCAGTGGCTCACCGGACAGGGCTACGCGGCGATCAATGTTGCTGGCGGCATGGACCAGTGGCTGGAGTCGGGCAAGCCGCTGGTGTCCGACAACGGTCTCAAGCCGCTGGTCCTCTAAGCCGAGACTCGTCCTGCACCCATCGCCATAGAGGAATTTGCCATGCCCGCGTCAGCCGCTATCTACACATTCCTCGGACCCGAGGGAACTTTCACGGAGGCGGCTCTGATGCAGGTGCCGGGGGCTGCCGAGGCCACCCGCATCCCGGCGTCCAACGTGAACGCTGCGCTGGACATGGTCCGGGATGGTTCTGCGCATGCTGCCATGGTCCCGATCGAGAACTCCGTGGAAGGCGGCGTCACTGCCACCTTGGACGCCATTGCCAGTGGTCCGGAACTCCGGATCATCCGGGAGGTCCTGGTTCCCATCAGCTTTGTGCTGGTGGCCCGTCCGGGAGTGGCGGTCACCGACATCCGGCGCATCTCTACCCACGGCCACGCCTGGGCACAGTGCCGCCTGTGGGTAGAGGCGAATATTCCCGGTGCGGAATACGTCCCGGGCTCCTCCACGGCGGCCGCCGCCATGGGACTGCTAGCGGACGACGCCCACTACGACGCCGCTATATGTGCACCGATAGTCGCTCGGGAACAGCCCGGTCTGGCTGTCGTGGCGGAGAACATCGGCGACAATCCAGGTGCGGTGACGCGGTTCATTTTGGTGAGCCGGCCCGGCGCCTTGCCTGAGCGGACCGGAGCGGACAAGACCACAGTGGTGGTCCCGCTGCCCGAGGACCGGCCGGGGGCGCTTATGGAAATCCTTGATCAGTTTGCTACCCGGGGAGTGAACCTCAGCCGGATCGAATCCCGGCCCACGGGGCAGTACCTGGGGCATTACTTCTTCAGCATCGATGCTGACGGCCATGTCCAGGATGCCCGGCTTGCCGATGCGCTCGCAGGACTTCACCGCATCAGCCCGGCCACCCGGTTCCTGGGGTCCTATGGGCGGGCGGACGCACACGAGGTTCTCGTGGCTCCGCACACCTCTGACGAGGCATTCCGCGCAGCGCATCAATGGGTGGGCGGGATCCTGCAGGCGCTGCCGGTCCGTCCTGAAACCGGTTCCGGAGCTTCGCCCACAGCGTAGGTCAGGGTACTTCCGCGTGCTAGTTACTGTGCGTATGCTTGCTTGATCGACTTGGGGGACGGCCCCCAACGAACGGAGCGGGTCATGAGTACAAACAGTGCGGACAATGACGGCCAGGGCATGATTGTTAACCCCAAGCCTGCCGAAGATAACCAGGACTGGGACGGGGACGACGCCGACCGCGCCGACCGTCTGCGCTTCGAAGAGGAACAGGCCATGATCCGCGAGCAGTCTGAGGCGCGTGCCGCAAAGGTCGCTGCAGAGGAAGCCGCTAAGAAGGCCACAGCCTGAAGACTGGCCCCACTCAGGCCTGCTGACCCTTGACCCTGATCAGGAGCGACCGCGGCGCCACCCGGACGGTGACCTTCGTGGCCAAACCCGACGGATCGCCGTCGATCTGGGTCGGCATGGGCTCCGGGCACTTGATGACGATTTTGCCCGCGCGGTACATGGTCATGATGGGCAGGTTGCCCCTGTGCTTGAAGAGGATTTTCCCGTACATGGCCAGCCAGCCGAAGGCACTTCGCGGGCTCATGACCACCACGTCGAGCATGCCGTCGTCGATCATGGCCTCGGGGATGAAGTCGATCCCGCCCGGCACCAGCCCGCAGTTGGCGAAGAGGACGGTGCGGATGTTCCGGACTTGTTCCGGGCTTTCATCCAGGGAGACTGACACTTTCCGACGCCGGCCGGGCAGATGCCTCATGCCGGCCTCGGTATAGGCGAGCCAGCCCACCGCTTTCTTGAGCCCGTCATTGGTGTCCGCCAGAATTTCCGCATCCATCCCGATCCCGGCGATCACCAGGAACGAGTGTTCGGAGGAGTGGCCGGTGCGGGAGTTCTCGATGCGCATCCGTGCTGTGTCGATGTAGCGCTGCTGGCCAAAGAGGGCTGTCTGGATATTGGCGCGGAGGTCGTTGACGTCCAATTCAACGTTGCGCGCCAGCAGGTTCCCGGTTCCCAGCGGAATGATGCCCATGGCGATATCCGTATCCGCGAGCGTCTCGGCCACGACCCGCACGGTACCGTCGCCACCGCCCACCAGAACGACGTCGGCCTTGAATTCCAGGGCCGCTTTGGCCTGGGAGTATCCGGGGTCCTGTGCCGTCGTCTCCAAGAAGAGGGGATCGTCCCAACCGGCTGTGAGGCAGGCGCGCTGAATGGCTGCTTTCGCCTCGTGGGCGCGTGCTTTGACGGGGTTGAGGATCACGGCCACGCGCTGGTGGGTGAGGCCGGCCTCGTGGGCAACTTCGTTGACAGCGCTGCGCACGTGCAGGGCCTTAAGCTTCCGCACACCCCACCAACTGGAGACAGCGAAAGCCAGCGCTGCCGCACTCAGGAGGTAGAGAAGCCAGTCGTTCATGGTGCTTCAACAGTAGCCCGGGCGCCGCGCCGCCGTTTCCGCGCTCCGGGCGGCAGCCCCCGGTGCGCCGGATTAGATACTCTTGTCTGGTGATCGACGTAAAAGACCTCAGCGAAAACCCGGACAAGTTCCGTGCCAGCCAGCGCGCCCGCGGCGCCGACGAATCAGTGGTGGACGCGATCATCGCAGCAGACTCCGCCCGGCGGGCTGCCCTGATCCGGTACGAAAACCTCCGTGCCGAGCAGAATGTTTTCGGCAAGAAGGTGGCGCAGGCCAAGGGCGATGAGAAGAAAGCCCTTCTCGCCGAGGTCAAGGAACTGGCCAACACCGTCAAGGCAGCGTCCGCAGAAGCTGACGCTGTGCAGGTCAAGCAGGACGAACTGCTGCGTGCCATCCCGAACCTCATTGAAGACGGCGTTCCCGAAGGCGGCGAGGACGATTACATTGTGGTCAAGACCGTCGGCACGCCCCGCGAATTCCCCGATTTCGAGCCCAAGGACCACCTGGAAATCGGTGAGCTGATCGGCGCGATCGACATGGAGCGCGGCGCGAAGGTGTCCGGCTCCCGCTTCTACTTCCTGCGCGGCGTGGGCGCGCGGCTGGAGATGGCGCTGCTGCAGATGGCCATGGATCAGGCCATCGAGGCCGGTTTCGTTCCCATGATCACGCCCACTTTGGTGCGCCCCGAAACGATGCAGGGCACCGGTTTTGACGTAAAGCACGACGCCGAGATCTACCGTCTCGCCGAGGATGACCTCTACCTTGTGGGAACCTCCGAGGTAGCTCTGGCCGGCTACCACGCGGACGAAATCCTGGACCTCACGTCGGGCCCGATCCGGTTCGCCGGTCAAAGCTCCTGCTACCGGCGCGAAGCCGGCTCGCACGGCAAGGACACCCGCGGCATCATCCGCGTCCACCAGTTCAACAAGGTGGAGATGTTTATCTACACCACGGTGGAAGAGGCCGCGGCCGAACACAAACGCCTGCTGGCCTGGGAAGAGGAGATGCTGGCCAAGTGCGAGCTGCCGTACCGGGTCATCGACACCGCCGCGGGGGATCTCGGCATGTCCGCCGCCCGTAAGTTCGACTGCGAAGCCTGGGTTCCCACGCAGGGCGCCTACCGCGAGCTCACCTCCACCTCGAACTGCACCACGTTCCAGGCCCGCCGCCTGAATATCCGTGAGCGGGTCATCAACGACGAAGGCGTAGCCAAGGGCACCCGCGCCGTGGCCACCCTCAACGGCACCCTGGCCACCACCCGCTGGATCGTGGCCATCCTGGAGCACCACCAGAACGCCGACGGCTCGGTCAACGTTCCCGCCGCCCTGCAGAAGTACCTGGGTGGCCTGGAAGTCTTCCCGGTCCTCTAGCCTCCCGTTTGCACCGCCGCTCCGAGAGTTCCCCGTCTGGTGGTCCGTTCCCCGGCAGACGGCGGGGTTTTGACTATCCGGCGGGGAATTGCCTGGGCTGCCACGCTGACTCAGCCGGCGGGGCAGGTTAACACTCACAGCGGGGATAACCTGTGAGTATTAACCACGTGTTCACCGGGGGCTGTGGCCTGCGTCCTAGCCGGTTTCCGGGGTCTCTGGTTCACTGGAAGCATGACTATTCTGACTGAATCCACAGTCGCTGGCATCGATGACCAGCGGATTGCAAGCGAAAGCACTAGCACCAAGTTCATGGTGGCCCTGGACGTGGACGGCACCCTGGTGGACCACGACGGCCACATGTCGGCCCCGGTCCGCGAAGCCGCGCAGGCTGTGGTGGCTGCGGGGCACGACGTCCTGATCGCCACCGGCCGTTCCCTGACCGCCACCCTGCCCATCATCGAGCAGATCGGCATCGACACCGGCTACGCCGTCTGCTGCAACGGCGGCGTGACGCTCCGGCTGGATCCGGATCTGGCCGACGGCTACGAAATCATCCACAAGTCCACCTTCGATCCGGCCCCGGCTCTCCGGGCCCTCCGCGAACGCCTGCCCACCGCGAAGTACGCGCTGGAGGACGAAGATGGCAACTTCCTCGCCACGGAGCGCTTCCATGATGCCAGCTTCGGCGTTGAGGCGATCGGCGTCGACTTCCAGACACTGTTGGACTCAACCGCAGTCCGGCTGGTGGTGTTCAGCACCGAAAACACGCCCGAGGAGTTCTCCGAGACCATTGAGGAGATCGGCCTGGCCGGCGTCACGTACTCCGTCGGCTGGACCGCGTGGCTGGACATCGCCGCGGCCGGCGTCACCAAGGCCAGCGCACTGGAACGGATCCGCGGCCAGTTGGGGACTGAGCCTCACAGGACCGTGGCCATTGGCGACGGCCGGAACGACATCGAAATGTTGGGCTGGGCAGGGCGGGGTGTGGCCATGGGCCAGGCCCCGGCTGAGGTCATCGCCGTGGCCGACGAGGTCACCGCTTCAGTGTTCGACGACGGCGCTGCCCACGTTTTGCTCAGCCTCCTGCCGTAGGGCTGCTTCCCAACAACCAGGGCGCTCAGCGCACCTCAAGGATGAGCGACAGCAGTCGGGCGGCGGCCGGCCGGGCGGCGTACTCCTCGGTCCATTGAGCCCTCGCCACGGCCTTGCTGACGGCCTGTGTGGTGATCCCCAGTTCGTGGGCTACGGCTTTCTGCTGTCCGCGGACGCCTGGGGTCATCAGGTCAAGGACCCGCCACTCGGCTCCGGACCTGTCCCTGACGATGTGGCCGAGGAGCCGAAGGACCGCTTCGGCTTCATGGGCAATGTCGGCGAGCGGGCCCTCCACGGCAACAGGAATGCGTTCCTTGGCGTTGCGGAGCCTGTCCACGGCGCGCCGTGCGTAGATCAAGCCGTGGCCGGAGGCGTCCTTGATCTGGTTGGGCAGAGGTTCATTGACGGGTCCTACGCCCACGCCCACGTACCAGGAGCCGCAGCGCAGGGCGATCAGTGCGGCTTCCACTGCCTGGTGCGGGGAGTCGACTATCCCCTGCACTTCGTCTTCCACTGAGCGGTCAAAATCAAGGCGCGCCGGGATGTGCCGCAGGTCCTTCAGTAGTTGAGGAACGCGGTCGCCGTCGCGCCGGCTATCGGTCTGGTTGATGGTCAACGTGAACATGTGAAAATCAGACTACCCGCTGGTAGCAGGCTGTGGGCAAGTGAATGTGGGGGCCATGCAGCAGGTCAGGGGTGTGTTCGGGTTGTGCGTGCGCGCCGAAGATGTTGCGATGGGGGGACGGCCGCCCAGGGGCGGCGCGCAGCGACGTGAGGACGGTCATGAACGGCAGCCCGCAGGACGAATTGACGCAGGACACGCTGAGCCAGGACGACGTGGCCCAGGATGAGCTGGAACTTGTGGATCGCTGGTGGCGGGCCGCGAACTATCTTTCTGTGGGTCAGATCTACCTCCGTTCCAACCCGCTGCTCCGTGAGCCCCTCGCAGCGGACCACACCAAGTCACGGCTGCTGGGGCATTGGGGAACCACGCCGGGGCTGAACTTCGTGTACGCCCACCTGAACCGTGTCATCCGCAGGGACTCACAGGAGATGCTGTTCGTGGCCGGGCCCGGGCACGGCGGGCCGGCGGTGGTGGCCAACGCCTGGCTGGAGGGGACCTATTCGGAAATCTACGGCGCCGTGGGCCGGGACGAGGCGGGCGTGGCGGAGCTGTTCCGCCAGTTCTCCTACCCCGGCGGGATTCCCAGCCACGCCGCTCCGGAAACGCCCGGGTCCATCAGCGAGGGCGGCGAACTGGGGTACGCGCTCGCCCACGCGTACGGGTCCGTGTTCGATAATCCCCAGCTGATCACCGCCGTCGTGATTGGCGACGGCGAAGCGGAAACGGGGCCGCTCGCGGCGAGTTGGCATTCGCACAACTTCCTGGATCCGGTGCATGACGGGGCTGTGCTGCCCATCTTGCACCTGAACGGCTACAAGATTGCCAACCCCACCATCCTGGCGCGCATGCCGGAGGAGCAGTTGGAGCAGCTGCTCCGCGGCTACGGGCATGAGCCGTACTTCGTCACCGTCGGGGACCCCGATGACACCGAAAGGGCGCACCGCGACTTCGCCGCCGCCGTCGATGACTGCGTTGCCGCCATCCACGCCATCCAGGAATCCCGCCGTGGCGGGACTGCTGGTGGGGGGACGGACGACGGCGGCGCTGCAGCGGGGTCGCGCGCGGACGTCACCGCACCGCGTTGGCCGATGATTGTGCTGCGCTCTCCCAAGGGGTGGACCGGGCCGCGGACGGTGGACGGGAAACAGGTGGAGGGAACGTGGCGGAGCCATCAGGTCCCGCTGGCCGAGGTCCGCACCAACGGTGAGCACCTGAAGCAGCTCGAGGAGTGGCTCAAGTCGTACCGCCCCGACGAGCTGTTCGACGCCGACGGCCGGCTCCGCGCGGACGTCGCCACGAATGCGCCGTCCGGGACCCTTCGGATGAGCGCCACGCCGCACGCGAACGGCGGACTGCTGCGCAAACCCCTCAAGCTTCCCGCCTACTCGGCCCACGCCGTCGAGGTTCAGCAACCGGGAACTGAACGGATCAGCCCCATGATCACGCTGGGCTCGTGGATGCGCGATGTCATCTCGCTGAACATGGAAACCTTCCGCCTGTTCGGGCCAGACGAGACGGCGTCCAACCGGCTGCAGGACGTCTATGAGGTCACCGACAAAGTGTGGCAGTACCGGATTGACGACGTCGACGAGCACCTCGCGCGGTCCGGCCGCGTGCTGGAGGTGCTGAGCGAGCACCTCTGCCAGGGCTGGCTGGAGGGGTATCTCCTGACCGGCCGGCACGGGGTGTTCAGCTGCTACGAGGCCTTCATCCACATAGTGGATTCGATGTTCAACCAGCACGCCAAGTGGCTCAAGGTCCACCGGAAGCTGCCGTGGCGTCAGCCGGTGCCGTCCCTGAACTACCTGCTCTCATCACATGTGTGGCAGCAGGACCACAACGGTTTCTCGCACCAGGATCCGGGTTTTATCGACCACGCGGTGAACAAAAAAGCCGAGGTCATCCGGGTCTACCTGCCGCCGGACGTAAACACGCTGCTTTCGGTCATGGAGCACTGCCTGGCGTCAACCGATTACGTCAACATCGTGGTCAGCGGCAAGCAGCCCTCGCCCACCTGGCTGGGCCCGGCCGACGCCGCGAACCACTGCCGGCGGGGGCTGGGCATTTGGGAGTTCGCGGGCTCGGAGGTGCCGGGGGAGGAGCCGGACGTGGTGCTCGCCTGCGCTGGTGACGTGCCAACGGTTGAGACCGTGGCCGCCGCGGAGCTGCTGAAGGAAGGCGCTCCGGGACTGAAGGTCCGGGTGGTGAATGTAGTTGACCTGATGCGGCTCCAGGATGCGAGTGAGCACCCGCATGGGCTGACGTCGCGGGACTTTGACGGGATTTTCACCCCGGACAAGCCGATCATTTTCGCCTACCACGGCTATCCGGCGCTGATCCACCGGCTGGCCTACCGGCGCACCAACCAGGAGGGCCTGCACGTCCGCGGGTATAAGGAAGAAGGAACCACCACCACGCCGTTCGACATGGCCATGCTGAACGGCATCGACCGGTTCCAACTGGCCATCGACGCGATCGACCGGGTGCCGGGCCTGGCGGAGAAGCATTCCCTGCTGCGCCAGAGCCTCCAGGACCGCCGGATGGAGGCGCGTGAACACACCCGGACCGAGGGCGAGGACCCGGAGGACATCCGCAACTGGACGCTCGGCTCCTGACCACTTCCCGAGTTTTTGTCCACTTATTGCAGCTTTTCCGGGGCGAAAGCGGGTTTATCTAGACAAAAACTCGGCTAGGAGGGGAGGCCGGCGAGCTGGCCGGACGGCACGTGGATCCAGCCCTCGGTCAGGGCTGCTTCCGCGTGGGACGCCGGTGGGCTCAGAGTCTGGCCTATGGCAACAGCGCGGGCGGTCAACGACGCAATGACCGCGTCAAAGAGGTCATCGGATGCTGCCAGCCGGTCCTCGTGACCGGCAAGGTCCAGCCACGGCGCGGCCGTTCTCAGATGCTCCAGAATCACGCCAAGACGTTCCGCCTCGGGAGCGCCCCGGCCCTTGTAGCCACGGGCCAGGAGGCCCCAGATCTTGAGGGACGCCGCAGGGTAGACCTCCGCCAGGCGGCCGGACCCATCCCTGGCCTGCGGTCCGTGCTCCGCGGCGATTTTGGCCTGGATCACGGCGCACCGCATGGCCGGGTGGGCGAGCCTGTCGGCGGAGACACTGAGCGGGATCAGCCCGGTGTGCCCCGTGACGAAGCGGTCCGTGTCCCGGTAGGCCAGCAGCCGGCGTCCCTCGATGCCATCGTGGTCCAGGACAGGACGCGCATCGAGATTCAGATGGCCGGTGAGGAACGGCAGGAAGGCATCCGGCCAGCCAAGGGGGCAGTCGATCCCGGTCATCGAACTGGCGCCGAACAGTTCCACGATTTCCTGGTCTCCTACGTCCAGGGCCAGATGCTCCAAGCGGGCCGTGCCAGCGGACCACTCCAGTACAGCGACGGCCGTCTTCTTGGTCGCCGCGGCGAGATCGACGCCCAGCGTCCTCATGGAGCCAGACGGTAGTGGAGTGCCCCGGGAATGCCGCCCGTCGCACCAAGTCCCTCGCCCCGGGCAAACGTGGCCCACAGCCGCCGCACCTCACGGCCCACGGCGTCGATCTCGTCCCAGGTGGCGCCCGTCAGAAGCCCGGCGGCGGCCCAGGTCTCCCGGTTTCCGAACAGCAGAGGCAGGTCCACGGTGTGGGCGGCGCGGTAAAAGTTCCCTGGCGCGCCCCACGAGAGCACATAGCTGTGGGCCTTGCCGCCGGCGCGGGTATGACGGCGGGCAAACTTCCGGGCAGCCCTCCCGTATACGGCCTCGGTCACCGCCCAGTTGATGGCCCTGACGGCTGCGGTGCCCAACACGGGTACCTTGCGGAGACGGYCGACGAACGGGGCGCGGGGCAGGAACAGCCTGGCTTCATCAGAGGTGTGCCCGATTAGCACCTCGATGCCCGGCGCCGTCACGTTCCAGGCGGATTCAATCTCCGATTCGGGCGGCAGCGGGGCGTGCCCATACTGTGTTCCGAACGGCATGGCGGCCATCAGCCCGTACTTGCGTGCCACCTGCGACACGTGGTCCTCGATGGCCACGACGTCCATGGCAGGCGTGTCCTCGGTGACTGCTTCCGCTGCGATGCCCATGGCGCGGCTCATCTTGTGCCGGCCGCGGGTGATACCCAACGGCGCACTCTGGATGATGGCCCGCTGGAACAGCGAGGGAGCTTCCGGCGTCGCCATCAGGTGGGCCACGGAGTCGCCTCCTGCGGACTGTCCGAACGCGGTGACGCGTTCCGGATCCCCGCCGAAGGCTGCGATGTTGCGCTGCACCCAACGGAACGCTTCCAACTGGTCCAGCAGGCCGAGGTTGGCGGGCCGGCCGGTCCCCGTTGCCAGGTATCCGAACAAACCCAGCCGGTATGTCACCGCGACCACGATGACCCGGTTCTCCGCTACGAGGGAGGTAGCATCGAAGATCGCCAGGTCGCCGGAACCTGAGGTGTAGGAACCGCCGTGCAGCCACACCATGACGGGGACTTTTTCGGCATCGGCGAGATCGGC
This sequence comes from Pseudarthrobacter sp. 01T43, assembly GCF_056398665.1. Lineage (NCBI taxonomy): Bacteria > Bacillati > Actinomycetota > Actinomycetes > Micrococcales > Micrococcaceae > Pseudarthrobacter > Pseudarthrobacter sp. 01T43. The sequence continues at coordinate 66,416 of NZ_JBFTPV010000013.1, forward strand.
CGGCGCAGTGATCGAGAGGCGTTGGCAGTCCTCGCTGTCGGGAAGCTCGCCGTAACGGGTACCCAGGACGTCGTCCAGGAACGGGACGGGACCCTGGGGGCAGGCCGGCGCGAGGGTGGTCGCCGCGAAGGTGTCAGCCGAGTCCGGCGCAGCTACCGGGGGTTGGAAGCGGGCTGCCGTGGCGTAGGGGATGCCGGTGGCGCGCACCACCTCACCGTCCCGCCATCCGCTGATCGGCCCGCACGGAGGTTCAAAATACGGAGGGTTAAAGGAAGGCTCTGAACTCACAGGTCCACGATTCCACAGTTTTTGTCCACCTATTGCGCCTTTTCGGCCGGGGAAGCCGCGTTATCTGGACAAAAAATCGGTAAACAACGACGGCGGGTGCCCGGTTCTCGTGAACCGGGCACCCGCCGTCGGACTCGCTTTGAGATTAGTGCGCGGCTGGCACGTAACGCTTGATGGACGCTTCCAGCTCGGCCTCGGCAGCGGCGCGGTCGCCCCAGCCTTCAGCCTTGACCCACTTGCCCGGCTCCAGGTCCTTGTAGCGAGTGAAGAAGTGCTCGATCTCCTTGATCAGGAATTCGCTGACATCGCTGACTTCCTGGATGTGATCGAAGCGGGCGTCCACCGGGACGCACAGGACCTTGGCGTCGCCGCCGCCGTCGTCAGTCATGTTGAAGACGCCGATGGGGCGGGACTCAACGATGACGCCCGGGTGCAGATCGAAGTCCTGCAGAAGCACCAGCGCATCCAGCGGATCGCCGTCTTCGCCCAGGGTGTTCTCGAAGAATCCGTAGTGCGTGGGGTACTGCATGGAGGTGAAGAGGACGCGGTCCAGGCGGACGCGGCCGGTCTCGTGGTCAACTTCGTACTTGACGCGTGATCCCTTGGGGATCTCGATGGTCACGTCATGCTTCATGGGAATTCTCCTCGGCAATTGCAGGGGTTCGCGGCACAGGAGACGAACCACAAAGGAGTGTCGGTGCCGCCGACTATTATTGAGGATATAGCGAGAGGCCCAGGTTTCAGGAACTTGCGGGAAATTTCAGGACTTGAGGACCAGCTGCAGCATGAAGGAAACATCGCCCCCCGCCGGGTTCAGGACGGCGTCCAAGGACGGTCTGCCCTCTGTAACAAAGCGCACCGGCCGCAGCATGCGGCGGTTCTGGCCATTGGCCGCCCTGGCCGCTCTAATGCTGGCGCTCGCCGTTCCCGCGGCCGTGGTGGTTGCGCCCGGCTTTATCGGTCCGAAACCGCCCATTGCCGCTCCGGCCGCGCCAGCCTGGCAGCTGCCCCCGGCCACACTGGCCGCCCGCCACGGCTTGTCCCCGCTCACGGACAGTGCGCCGGTGCCGTTGCCGTCCGCAGTGACGGCGCAGCTGGACGCCGTGTTAAAGCCCGACGGCGATGGCAGCTTCACGGGGCTTGTCCAGGATGCGCTCACCGGCGATGTCCTCTATGACCGTGGCGGTGCGGAGAACCGGGTCCCCGCCTCCAACATGAAGCTGTTCACCGCGGTGGCTGCCCTGCGGGCGCTTGGGCCGGACCACCGCTTCAGCACCCGGGTCATGGCTGGATCCGACGCCAACAAGGTGGTGCTGACCGGCGGCGGCGATGTGCTCCTCAGCGCAGGCGAGTCCGCGCCGGGCCGGGTGATGGGCCACGCCGGGCTGGGCAGCCTTGCCGCGGCCACAATCGCAGCACTCCAAGCAAACGGAACAACCGGCGAGCTGTCGGTCCAGGTGGACGACTCCCTGTTCAGCGGACCGGCCCTGAACCCGGCCTGGGGAGACGGGGACGTTGCAGCGGGCGAGGTGGCGCCGCTTTACCCGCTGGCCCTGAACTCGGCACGCTACAACCCGGACGTCACCGCGGGACCGCGCCCGCAGGACTCGGCGGTTACCGCTGCGGAGGCGTTCGCCGGGCAGCTCAAGGCGGCAGGTGCCGCTGCAGGACTCACGGTGGCGGCCGGGGTCGGGCGTTCCCCTGCGTCCGGAACCGTGAACGGTGCGCCCGCACAACTGGCGGAGGTGCAGTCAGCCACGGTCGCCGAACAGGTTGGCTTGATGCTGGAAACCTCTGACAATTACCTGGCCGAGGTTCTGGGGCGGATGGCCGCCGCGGCCGCTGGAAACCCCGCGAGTAACGACGGCGCCATGGCCACCGTCCGTGCGCAGCTGGCGGAACTGGGCATCGCCACACCCGCCATGCGGTTGGCGGATGTGTCCGGGCTGGCCATTGGTAACCAGGCCTCGGCCCGGCAATTGGCCGACGTGGTGCGTGCCATGACCACTGGAACGGATCGCCGGCTGCGGGCGGCGTTGGATGGTTTCCCGGTGGCCGGGCTGTCCGGAACCCTGGACGCCCGCTACGAGGATGCCGCCACGTCCCGCGGCGCCGGGCTGGTCCGGGCCAAAACCGGGACCTTGAACTCCGTCATCGCTCTCAGCGGCTACGTGGTGGACGCCGACGGACGGCTGCTGGTCTTCTCCTTCATCGGCAACGGACTAACTCCCGGCGCGGCCGGAAACCGGGAGGCCGTGGACCGGGCCGCGTCCGCACTGGCTGGCTGCGGCTGCCGGTAGGTGTGACAACAGCGGACATACCGCGCCAGAGCGGCCGCACCCCGCAAGAGCGTTGGGGGGCAGCACCGCTCAAGCGGGCCAAGACCGCTGCAGCGCCAGCCTGCACCGATCAGCCTGCCGCGAGCATGCCAGCCCGCGTTCGCCGGTCAGCGAACTTAAGGACCATCCGCCGTCGGCTGTGATGTGATGGGGCTATGGAGTCCACTGCACGTGATTCGTCAGCACCGGCATCATCCAGCCCGGCTCAGGCCCTGATCAATTGGGACCTGGCCGCATCCACTGCGTCGCGGCTGGCTTCCGCGGGACCGGTCCTGGAACGGGGGGCCATCAACGATGCGGTGGACAGCCTCCGGAGCCTCGCGGATGCGTCGGTTCCGCACGTCCACGAGATCACGGGCCTCGACGCCGCACGGGATTTACGGGACTCGTCTGTCCTGGTGGTGGACCGGGCCAACTGGGCCAAGGCCAACACCCAGAGCTTCGCCGTGATGCTCAAGCCCGCGATGGAAAAGATGCTCGAAAGCCGACGCGGCACAGTCAGCCCCGCCGCGGCCAGCGTCAGCGGCGCTATCACCGGCAGCCAGCTCGGCGCCGTCCTGGCATTCCTTTCGAGCAAGGTCCTCGGCCAGTACGATCCCTTCGCCGCGCTCGCCGAAGATTCGAAGGCGCCGGCGGGTGGCAGGCTGCTGCTGGTGGCCCCCAACATCGTTTCCGTGGAGCGGGAACTCAACGTCGCGCCCGAGGATTTCCGGCTCTGGGTCTGCCTCCACGAGCAGACCCACCGCGTGCAATTTGCCGCCGCGCCCTGGCTCCGCCACCACATGCTGTCCGAGATCGACAACCTCAGCGGGCACCTGCTGGGCAACGTGGACTCGCTCATGGACCGGGCCTCGGCTGCGGCACGGTCCCTCAAGGACCGGACTGCCACGGGCAACACCCCGGGCCGCGGCGCCATCCTGGACCTGCTGCAGAACCCCGAGGAGAAGGCATCCCTCTCGCATCTGACGGCCGTGATGAGCCTGCTGGAGGGCCACGCGAACGTGGTGATGGACGCCGTCGACGCCAGCATCATCCCGTCGGTCAAGACCATCCGCCAGCGCTTCACCGACCGCGGCAAAGACCGCGGAGTCATGGAGAAGTTCATCCGCAGCCTGCTGGGCCTTGACGCCAAGATGCGCCAGTACTCCGACGGCGCCAGGTTTGTCCGTGCGGTGGTGGACGTCGCCGGGATGGAGGGCTTCAACCGCGTGTGGGAATCGGCGGACAACCTCCCCACCGAGCCGGAAATCCACGAACCCAAGCTGTGGGTTGACCGGATGGGCGTGTAGGTGGCGGATTCCCCCCACGTGCCGGATTCCCCCCAGTTGCCGGGGTTCCCGCACGAGCCAGGTTTGCCCGGGCAGCCGGGCTCTCCGGCGCACGCCGGAAGGGTGCCGCACTCAAGCGGCCGACGGCGGCCCGGCAGGCTGGCGCCCGTCGTCGGCAAAGCGCGCAAAATGCTCCAGAACGCCCTGGCGGAGGCCGGTTATCCGGCCCACGTGCTGGTGGCCTGCAGCGGCGGACCGGATTCCCTGGCCTTGGCCGCCGTGGCGGCCTACTTTGCCCGGCGCGGCCACGTCGACGGGCACCCGCTGACGGTGGGCGCCGTGGTGGTGGATCATCAGCTGCAGAACGGTTCGGCGCAGGTGGCGTTAGCCGCCGCTCAGGCACTGAAGGAACTGGGCCTTTCCCCGGTTGAGGTGCGGACCGTTAAGGTGTCGCCCACGGGCATGGGCCCGGAGGCGGCCGCCCGGGATGCCCGCCACTCCGCACTGGAAACAGCAGCCAGTGAACAGGGCGCCGCCGCGATCCTGCTCGGCCACACGCTGGACGATCAGGCCGAACAGGTTCTCCTGGGCCTGGCCCGCGGCTCCGGCACCCGCTCGCTGGCCGGAATGCGACCTGCCCGGGGGCTGCTGCTGCGGCCGTTCCTGGGCCTGCGCCGCGAGGACACCTTGGAGATCTGCCGCGTTGAGGACCTGGAGCCCTGGCACGATCCCAGCAATTCGGATCCTGCGTTTGCCCGTTCCCGCACCCGGGTGGAAGTACTGCCGTTGCTGGAGGAAAAGCTCGGGCCCGGGGTGGCCGAATCACTCGCCCGGACCGCCTCAATCCTTCAGTTGGACGCCGACTATCTGGAGGACGTGGCGGAACGCACATATGCCGGTTTGGCGCAGCGGTCCGGACAGGAGATCAACCTTGCGGAAGACGCCCTGCGAGGACTGTCGCCGGCCATCAGGTTCCGCGTCATCGCCAAGGCAGCTGCCGACGTCGGGGGTCAACAACCCAGCTACCAGCGCCTTTTGGCGGCCGAAGCGCTGCTGCGGCGGCAGGGTTCGGCCGGTCCCGTGGAGCTCCCCGGCGGGGTGAGCGTGTACCGGCTGTCCCTGGCGCAGCTGGACGCCGGGGGCCAGCGGACCCTGGCCGGTGCGGGCCCCGACGGCGGCACTTCCGTTCCCCGCGAAGCCGCGCGCTGTGGGAAGCTAGTATTCCGGCCTCAAAAACCGCCCCAAGAATAGTCGCACCCCGCATCTACACAGGAGCCATTGGTGGATTCAAACGACGTCCAGGCAGACCTCAAGCACGTTCTCTACACCAAGGAGCAGATCCAGCAGCGGATCGCCGAGCTCGCTGCCGAAATTGACAAGGACTACGAAGGCCGCGAAATCCTCGTTGTCGGCGTCCTCAAGGGTGCTGTGATGGTCATGGCCGACCTCGCCCGCGCGCTCCACAGCCACGTTTCGATGGACTGGATGGCAGTGTCCTCCTACGGCTCCGGCACCCAGTCCTCCGGCGTGGTCCGTATCCTCAAGGACCTCGACACGGATCTGATGGGCAAGGACGTCCTGATCGTTGAAGACATCATCGACTCCGGCCTGACGCTGTCCTGGCTCAAGACCAACCTCGAATCCCGCGGCACCGCGTCCGTGGAGATCTGCACGGCCTTCCGCAAGCCCACGGCCGCCAAGGTGGCAATCGACGTCAAGTACGTCGGCTATGACATCCCCAACGAGTTCGTGGTGGGCTACGGCCTGGACTACGCGGAAAAGTACCGCAACCTGGACTTCGTGGGCACCCTCGCCCCGCACGTCTACGAGTAACCGCACTTCCCGCCGAGATGGCATTTCACGTCAGTCCTGGACTGAACACTGCCGTGAAGTGCCATCTCGCGGCGTTTAAGTAAGCGTGGGGACCCCTTGAGTAGCAGGAACGTTGGCAGCAGGAACGTTGGCATCAAGGACGTGGCGGTGGCAGCCGGGATTTCAGTGACCACTGTTTCCCACGTCCTGAATGAGGTGGCTTCAGCCCGGATCAGCCCGGAAACCCGGGAAAGGGTCAGGGCCGCGGCGAAACAGTTGGGCTACGGTCCGAACACTGTTGCCCGCGCCTTGCGGACAAGCCGGACAGCCCTGCTGGGGCTGGTCATCGAAGATGCCGGCGCCAACCTGCACGCCGGCCGGATCATGGCCGGGGCTGACCGGGCCGCCCGCGCCCGCGGTTACAGCATCCTGGTCATCAACACCCCCGGATCGGCGCGCCCCGAAGACAGGGCGGCCGACGTCGGGTCCCTCCTGCTGCGCCGCGTGGACGGTATCCTCTACGCGCCCCGGCACTCCCGGCAGCTTCAGCTACCCAACCCGGGCAGCATCCCGGTGGTGCTGGTGGACTCCGGAGGCGAACCCATGGACCTGGCAGCCCGCGCCGCCGGGATCCTGATGGACACCATCGAGGGCGTGGCGGACGCGAACCCTCCCGCCGGCCCGTCGGCAGGCCACCCCGTTAGCAGCCCCCGCGAACAGGCCCAAAGCGCGCAGAACGGTGGCCCCCCGTCGTGACGCTGCTACGCCCAGAGGGAACTTTTGGCCGGCACCGTGCGTGAATTACTCCGGACGGTGTATAGCTAGTAGCTGATGCAGCACCACACGCGCGTAGACCACTCGCCGTGCAGCACTACCAGGAGGGACGGGGCCAGCCCCCGAACAGATGAAAGCTAAGAGTTTCTTCAAGGGCCCGGGCATCTGGATCGTCGTTGTGATCGCCATGCTCCTCGTGGCCTTTGCAACGCTGGCTCCCGGCGGTGCGGCACGGATCGATACCGACAAGGGCCTTGAGCTCCTCGCCGCGAACGGCAAGGTTGAGCAGGCAAAGATTTTCGACGGCGAGAACCGTGTTGACCTGGTCCTGAAGGACAGTTACAGCGTGGACGGACAAGACAAGGGCAAGAGCGTCCAGTTCTTCTATGTTGACGCCCGCGCAGGCGACGTCGTCAAGGCCGTTACTGACTCCAAGCCGGCCAACGGGTACACGGACCAGCCGATCGAGAGTAACTGGTTCTCCGGCCTGCTCTCACTCCTGATCCCTGTCATCCTCCTCGGCGCACTGTTCTGGTTCCTGATGACCCGCATGCAGGGCGGCGGCTCCAAGATCATGCAGTTCGGCAAGTCCAAGGCCAAGATGGTCAGCAAAGACATGCCGCAGGTGACCTTTGTGGACGTCGCCGGTGCTGACGAGGCCGTGGAGGAACTTCAGGAAATCAAGGAATTCCTGCAGGAGCCGGCCAAGTTCCAGGCTGTGGGCGCCAAGATCCCCAAGGGTGTGCTGCTTTACGGCCCGCCCGGAACCGGCAAGACCCTCCTGGCCCGCGCCGTCGCAGGTGAAGCCGGTGTTCCGTTCTTCTCCATCTCCGGCTCGGACTTCGTTGAAATGTTCGTCGGCGTCGGCGCCTCCCGCGTCCGCGACCTTTTCGAGCAGGCCAAGGCCAACTCGCCAGCCATCATCTTCGTGGACGAGATCGACGCCGTCGGCCGCCACCGCGGTGCCGGCATCGGCGGCGGCAACGACGAACGCGAGCAGACCCTCAACCAGTTGCTGGTGGAGATGGACGGCTTCGACGTCAAGACCAACGTCATCCTGATCGCTGCCACCAACCGCCCGGATGTCCTGGACCCCGCCCTGCTGCGCCCGGGACGCTTCGACCGCCAGATTGGTGTGGACGCGCCCGACATGATCGGCCGCGACCAGATCCTGCAGGTGCACGCCAAGGGCAAGCCGATGGCCCCGGGCGTTGACCTGAAAGCCGTGGCCAAGAAGACCCCCGGCTATACAGGTGCTGACCTGGCCAACGTGCTCAACGAAGCCGCCCTGCTGACTGCGCGCTCCAATGCAAACCTCATTGACGATCGCGCCCTGGACGAGGCCATTGACCGCGTGATGGCCGGCCCGCAGAAGCGCAGCCGCGTCATGAAGGAGCACGAGCGCAAGATCACCGCGTACCACGAAGGCGGCCACGCACTGGTGGCAGCGGCGCTGCGGAACTCTGCGCCGGTCACCAAGATCACCATCCTGCCCCGCGGGCGCGCCCTGGGTTACACCATGGTGGTACCGGATAACGACAAGTACTCCGTGACCCGTAATGAGCTGCTGGACCAGATGGCCTACGCCATGGGCGGCCGCGTGGCGGAGGAAATCGTCTTCCACGACCCCTCCACCGGCGCCTCCAATGACATCGAAAAGGCCACTGCCACGGCCCGCAGGATGGTCACCGAGTACGGCATGAGCGAGCGGGTTGGTGCCGTGCGCCTGGGCCAGGGCGGCGGCGAGCCCTTCCTGGGCCGCGATGCCGGCCACGAGCGCAACTACTCGGACCAGATCGCCTACGTTGTGGATGAGGAAGTCCGCCGCCTGATCGACCAGGCACATGACGAGGCCTACGCGATCCTCACCGAAAACCGCGACGTCCTGGACCAGCTGGCCCTGGAGCTCCTTGAACGGGAAACCTTGAACCAGGCAGAGATCGCTGACATCTTCAGCGACATCCGCCTGCGTGACTTCCGCGAAGTATGGCTGTCAAAGGAATCCCGGCCGGTCCAACAGGCCGGTCCTGTGGAATCCCGGCTGGAAAGGGCGGAGCGCGAAGCCCAGGAAGAGGCCAAACGGGCCCGCCTGGACGAGCCGTTGGACGCCCAGCCTCCGCACTCGCAGGGTGTCCCCGAGGATGCTCCTTTCCAAGGCGGCATTCCCGACTCTGGGCCTGACGCCCTGCGCGGCTAAGCTTCTTCTGTGAACCACATCGACGACGACGACGCGCCCTCCTTCGCCGGACACCCGGCGGACGACGGATCCCACCACAACAAGCATGAGAAAGTGGACCGGCCGCGGATCGAAGCTGCCGTCCGCGAGATCCTGCTGGCAATCGGTGAGGACCCTGACCGCGGCGGGCTCGTGGACACGCCCCGGCGGGTGGCCAAGGCCTATGCCGAGGTGTTCGCGGGGCTGCACCATGATCCCGCGGACGTCCTCTCCACCACCTTTGACCTGGACCACGAGGAACTGGTCCTGGTCAAGGACATTCCCTTCTACTCCACATGCGAGCACCATCTGGTGCCATTCCACGGGGTGGCCCACGTGGGCTACATCCCCTCGCATGAGGGAAAGGTGACCGGCCTCAGCAAGCTGGCACGCCTCGTGGACATCTATGCCCGCCGTCCGCAGGTGCAGGAGCGCCTCACCACGGAAATCGTCGAAGCGATGGTCGCCCACCTCAAACCCCGTGGCGCGATCGTCGTTGTTGAATGCGAGCACATGTGCATGTCCATGCGCGGTGTCCGCAAGCCCGGAGCGAAGACCGTCACCAGTGCGGTACGCGGGCAGCTCCATGACCCGGCCACCCGTGCCGAGGCCATGAGCCTCATCCTCGGAAGGTAAGTATCAGACCATGGACTCACTAGCTGCAGCCCCGGGAACCGGGCCCGCGACCTCCCCGCTGCCYATCCTGCGCAAACCGCGCCCGGCMGCGAAATTCGCMGACCTGCCCACCGACCGCACACTGGTCATGGGCATCCTGAACGTTACTCCGGACTCCTTCAGCGACGGCGGCAAGCACGCTACCGCGGACACCGCCATCGCGGCCGGCCTGCGGATGTTTTACGCGGGCGCGGACATCATCGACGTCGGCGGCGAATCGACCCGCCCCGGCGCCTTGGATGTCAGCCCGGAGGAAGAACAGCGCAGGGTGGTCCCTGTCATCGAGGCCCTGGTCAAGGCCGGCGCCCTCGTTTCCATCGACACCACGCACACGTCCACGGCGGCGGCAGCGCTGAAGGCCGGGGCCGCCATCATCAACGATGTCTCCGGCCTCACCATGGAGCCCGAAATGGCAGAACTGGTGGCCTCGTCCAAAGCGCCCTACGTCCTGACGCACCGCCGTGGCGATGCCCGCACCATGAATTCGCTGGCCGAGTACAAGGATGTTGCCGGCGAAGTGGTGGCCGAACTGGCAGGCGTGCGCGACAAGCTCCTCGCCGCCGGCGTGAGCCCGGAGCAGATCATCGTTGACCCCGGCCTGGGTTTCGCGAAGAACGATGCCCAGAACTGGGAGCTCCTGCAGAACCTGGACCAGCTGGACAGCCTGGGGCACCGCGTCCTGGTTGCGGCATCCCGCAAACGCTTCCTGGCTACCCTGCTCACCGTTGCCGGCAAGTCCGCCGCCCCGGAGGAGCGCGACGCCGCCACCGCGGCCATTACGGCCATCAGTGCCTTCCGCGGCGCCTGGGCCGTCCGGGTGCACGACGTCGGGCCCAGCCTTGACGCGGTTAAGGTTGCTTCGCGCGTGGCAGCTGCCCGCGCCACTCACTAGGGCCGGGGGACCCATGGACAGGATTACGCTGAGCGGTGTCACCGCCGTCGGCCATCACGGCGTGTTCGATTTTGAGCGCCGGGAGGGCCAGCCCTTTGTGGTGGACGCGGTCCTGCACCTGGACTTCGCCAAAGCGGCGGAATCGGACGACGTCCGGGACACCGCGCATTACGGTGAAGTGGCCGAGCGGATCAAGGACTGGATCACGGGGGAGCCGTTGAACCTGATCGAGGCCCTGGCCGTCAGGATTGCCGATGACCTGCTGGACCGGTTCAACATCGGGGCCGTGGACATCACTGTCCATAAGCCGCAGGCGCCCATCGAGGTGCCCTTCGGTGACGTGGCCGTCAGCGTGCACAGGGAGAGACCATGAGCGCCGGTTACACCAAAGCGGTCCTGGCCCTCGGCAGCAACCTGGGCGAACGGAACGACACCCTGTCCGGTGCGGTCGCGGACCTTGTGGACCCGCCGGAGGTGCGCCTGCTGGCTGTTTCTCCGGTGGTGCAGACGAAACCGGTCGGCGGCCCGGCCGGGCAGCCCGACTTCCTGAACATGGTGATGACAGTGGAAACCACCCTGTCCCCGGAGGCGCTCCTGGAGCACTGCCACGCGGTGGAGAACAAGCACCTCCGCGTACGTGATGTGCGCTGGGGGCCCCGGACACTCGACGTCGACATCATCACGTACGGCGACGTCACCAGCGACAGTCCGGACCTGACCCTGCCGCATCCCCGTGCTGCCGAGCGCGCCTTTGTCCTGTACCCCTGGTCCCTCATCGACCCTGCGGCAACGCTTGGCGGCGAACGGATCGGTGAGTTGGCCGCGCGCGCAGCGGATTTTGCTGACATCGTGCCGTTCGACGGTTTCGGTGACTACGACGGCGTCCCTACCGCCGGGGCGGTGGAATAGCAGTGAAACCCATCAGCCCTGGACGGCTCCTGCTGATCGGCCTGGTCCTGACCATCGCCGGCTGGTCAGCCACTGTGGTGACCACGCGCTACGGTCTGGCCACCCCCGTGCTCCCGGTGACTGCCCTAGCCACCATGGCCGTCATCGTTGTCATCACGCTGATTCTTGGCATCCGGGTCCTTCGCTGGCGCAACAGCACCAAACGCAAGAAAGCACTGGACCCCATCCTCGCCGCGAGGACCCTGGTGTTGGCCCAGGCCTGCGCCTATGCGGGTACGGTCCTCCTCGGCTGGCACGTGGGAATCTTCCTGGACCAGCTGCGCGTCTGGAACCTTCGCAGCGACCAGGGGATCACGTGGGTGGCCATCGCCGTGGCCGGCGGAGGCCTGGTGATGATCGTGGTGGGCCTGCTGGTGGAGCGGTTCTGCAGGATCCCGCCCGAGGACACGGACGCAGGGGTCGGCGATGGAAAGAACGGCCGCGCGGCGCGCGGAGAGGCAGCAGGGGAGGGGGAGTATGCCTACCGAGGCGATTGATCCGACGGGCATCACCTGGCAGCGGGTGTCCCCAAAGTACGTCAAGGTCCGGCTGGTGGAGTGGGCCATGGGCAATGTGCTCGCGGTGATTGTCCTGAGCCTGCCCCTCGCCTTCGTCCTGCTTGGGTGGTGGCGGTGGCCACCGCTGTGGCTGGCCGTCACGGTTCCCGCGGCGACGCTGGTCCTGGCCGTGTGGCGGCTGGTGCTGATTCCGCGACAGGTGCGCGCCATCGGCTATGCCGAACGGGATGACGACCTGCTGATCCGCGGCGGCATCTTCTTCCAGCGCACCATGGCAGTTCCCTACGGCCGCATGCAGTACGTGGACATAGGGGTGGGTCCCGTTGAGCGCGGGCTGCGGCTGTGCACGCTGAAGCTCCACACCGCCTCGCCCGGCACCAACGCCACTATCCCCGGCCTGCCCGCCGAGGAGGGGGCACGCCTGCGCGAGCAGCTCGCCGCCAGGGGCGAAGCCAGGCTGGCAGGGCTGTGACCGCTGACCTTCCGGAGCGCGGCGCGCCGGATGTTTCCGTCGCAGCACCGGATTTTTCCGGCGCAGCGCTGGATGCTCGCACCGCAGCGACGGGGGCGCCTGCCCCCGAACCCGGAGTAGCGCCCGACGGCGAGTGGCTGCGGGTGCACCCGGCGTCGCCTTTTGTCCGCGGCTGGGTGGCGCTGGCGGCCATCGGGTTCTTCTTCGGGCGGGACAGCTTCGAACGGCTGCTGCAGGGCCGTGCCCTCATCGAGGACGACTTCGCCGGCCGTGCGCCCTGGTTGGTGGCCGGGGGCGGGATCATGTTGGTGTTGGCCGTTCTGGGCTTCATCCTGGCCTGGTACTTCACCAAATACCAGGTGTCCGGGGGCTACGTCAGGGTCAACTCCGGCTTCCTCTTCCGCCAGCAGCGGCAGGCCCGGCTGGACCGCGTGCAGGCCATCGACATCGTCCAGCCCCTGCTGGCCAGGATCTTCGGCCTGGCAGAACTCAAGTTCGAGGTGGCCGACGCCGGCGAATCCGCCGTCAAGCTCGCCTACCTGCGGATGGACGATGCGCGGCAGCTCCGGGCCACCATCCTGGCACGTGCCGCCGGGGTGCTCCCCGACCCGGCCCGGCCACTGGAGGCCCCGCCCGAGGCGCCCGAATTTCCGATGCTGTCCGTGCCGCCGTCGCGCCTTTTTGGTTCGCTGCTCCTCAGCGAGCAGAGCGTCGGTGTGGTGCTGGGCGGCGTCGCCTCCGTGATCCTGTCCGCCGTGACGGACAACCGCAGCTTTTACTTCTACCTGATCCCGGCGGCGCTGGGCCTTGCGGCCAGCTACTGGGGCTCGTTCAATAAGGGTTACAACTTCACGGCGGCAATTTCGCCGGACGGGATCCGGCTCCGCTACGGGCTGCTGGATACGCAGGCGCAGACCCTCCCGCCCGGCAGGATCCAGGCCCTGAAGGTGGTTCAGTCACCGCTCTGGCGCATCTTTGGGTGGTACCGGATCCAAGTCAATGTCGCCGGCTACGGTGCGCCGGGCAGCAACGGTGAGTCAGCCTCACGGACCACGCTGCTGCCGGTCGGCAAGCTTCCCGAGGTGATGAGCATGCTCGCACTCGTCCTGCCGGATCCGGGGACGCCGGAGCCCGGACGCATTTTTTCGGCGGGGCTCGGCGGAGTGGATTCCGACGGCGGGTTTATCACCACGCCCCGCCGAGGCCGGTTCCTGGCGCCGTTTGCCTGGCGCCGCAACGGGTTCGCCGCTACTGAGACGGCCCTGCTGATCCGCTCGGGCCGGTGGTGGCGGGAACTGGTGATGGTCCCGCACCAGCGCACGCAGTCGATGGCGATGCACCAAGGTCCAATCGCCCGTCGGTTCCGCCTGGCGGACGTGGTGCTCCACACCACTGCGGGGCCGGTGGCGCCCCGCCTGACCCAGGCGGGGCTGGACGAGGCGCGGACCCTTTTTAATGAACAGTCCGCGCGCGCACGCCTGGCCCGCAAACGGCAGACCAGCGAACAATGGCTCGCCCAGGTGGCCCCCTCCCTGGAAGGTGAGCCCGCTCCGGGGGAGCGATTGGGGAGCGAAACCATCAACCAACAGGAGAGCACCAGCCGTGGCTAAACCGGGGCGCCTTGGCGTCGGAATCATCAGCGCAGGCAAGGTCGGTGCCGTACTAGGGGCGGCGCTCCGAGCGGCGGAACACGCCGTCGTCGGGGTTTCCGCGGTGTCCGATGCCAGCCGGGAACGGGCGGAAGCTCTGCTCCCCGGCGTCCCGGTACTGGAAATCCAGGAGATTGTGGAGCGCGCCGAACTGGTCCTCCTGGCCGTGCCGGACGACGCACTCGCCAGCCTGGTGGAGGGCCTCGCCAAACTTGGGGCCTGGCAGCCAGGCCAGCTGGTGGCGCACACATCGGGCAGGTTCGGGGTCGGGGTACTGCGCCCGGTAAGGGCCGCCGGAGCGATCCCGCTGGCTTTGCATCCTGCCATGACGTTCACGGGTATGAGCCTGGACCTGACCCGCCTGCTTGACTGCACCTTCGGGGTGACCGCCGACGCCGCGATGCTGCCCATCGCGCAGGCGCTGGTGGTGGAGATGGGCGCCGAGCCTGTTGCCATCGCCGAGGCGGACCGGACGCTCTATCACACGGCCCTGGCCCACGGTTCGAATCATCTGGTCACACTCGTGGCGCAGGCATCCCAGTTGCTGCGGGACGTGGGCGTGGACGCGCCGGACCGGATGCTCGGGCCGCTTCTGCGCGCCACGCTCGAGAACGCGCTGGCCTCCGGCGAATCCGCACTGACGGGGCCGGTGGCCCGCGGTGACGTGGGGACCGTGGCGGCTCACGCTGAGGCGCTGCGCGAGTACGACGCCGGGGCGCACGGCGATGTTCTTGAGGCCTACCTCGCCATGGCCCGCGCCACCGCGCGGCGGGCGGAAAATCGTGGGCTGCTCAAAACGGATCAACTGGGGGCCATCCGATCGGCCCTGGAAGAAGGAGACTGACGTGGCTACCCAAGTGGTACGGACAGCGGCGGAACTGCGCGGGGCCAGTGCCCGCATCCTGGCCGGGAAGGAGGGCAGGTCCCAGGGCCTGGTGCCGACCATGGGCGCTCTCCACGAAGGGCACGCCCGGCTGGCGCGGACCGCCGTCGAACAAAACGACGTTGTGGTGGCCTCCATCTTTGTGAATCCGCTGCAGTTCGGCGATGCGGTGGACCTTGACCGGTACCCGCGGACACTCGAAGCCGACGTCGCCCTGCTCGAAGCGCAAGGCGTGGATCTGGTGTTCGCGCCCTCGGTGGAGGAGGTTTATCCCGGCGGGGAGCCGCTGGTGCGCGTAACGGCCGGCACCCTTGGGGAAAAATGGGAGGGTGCATCACGGCCCGGGCATTTTGACGGCGCCCTCACCGTCGTTGCCAAGTTGCTGCACTACGGCATTCCGGGCGCGGGCCTCCCGCCCGCAGGCGCGTTCGCGTCCGGCGGTGGCGGGCTGCCCGCCTACCGTGCCTACTTCGGGCAAAAGGACGCGCAGCAGTTGGCTCTGGTGCGGCGGATGGTGGCAGACCTGAATTTCCCTGTGGAGATCGTTGCGGTGCCCACGGTCCGCTCCGAAGAGGGCCTTGCCCTCTCAAGCCGCAACCGTTTCCTGTCCGACCAGGAGCAGCAGGCAGCCCTGGTGCTTTCCCGCGCCCTGCGGCTGCTTGAGGAGCGGGCCAAAGACCACGAGCCGCTGGACCTTGATTCAGCCCAGGCCATGGTGGCATCCCAGCCGCTGGTGGAACTCGACTACTTCGACGTGGTGGACCCGCGGACGCTCGAACCCCTCGCCGAGAACTGCCGGAACGTCCCCTTCCGCGGCGAAGGCCTGGCGCTCATCGCGGCCAAGGTAGGGCCGGTCAGGTTGATCGACAATGCGCCGCTGAGTTCCTGATCCCTGCCTGTCCGGGTCCAAAGGCCGGACCATCGGTGCGGGCGGGGACATTGCATGAAGTGTTCAACCGGCTGCGCAGCCGCGCACGAGCCAACAGCCAGAGCTGCCAGGCAACCGCCAGGAGCATTGTGGGCCGTAGCCTGACCCTGTGAGCCGCACACCGTGCGGAGACGATTTGCGCGCAGGGCGGACGCGCGCCGCCCTACAAAGCTGATTCACCCGGGGCGTCCCGGTTGACCATCAACTGCTGAAGGAGTGCACGCTCCGGCCTGCCCGGGTTTTGTGCCACGCAGCGGCGAAGCCTGGCCCTCGCCAGTTCCTCACCCGGATCCGTTCCGCTGAGCACTTCATCGATGATTTCCTGCGCCTGCCACCGAAGGGACTCGCGGGCGAATTGCCGCACCTCGGCCGACGCCGCCGTGGTTTCAATCCACGGGTCCGGGTCGTTGCATGGGATAAACTCGAACGTTCGCTCTGCTGACATTGGGGCCTCCTTGCACCAGGCCGACGGGCCTTGGAAGGGCTCCCCTCGGCGTCAACGCACTTGTGTCTGAAAAAACATTACATGGAGTAAGAACGGTCTGTCTGCACCTAGGAGTAAAGTAAATATCACGATGATTTCCGATGGAGAAGCCGCACTGCAGCCGGCGGAAAGTATTGCGGCGGCCGCGATTCGTCCCGCCGATTCCCGGGAACGAATCCTCGCCGTGGGCTACGAACTCTTCTCCCGACGCGGAGTGCGGGATGTCGGGGTCAACGAACTGATCGAACGCTCCGGCGTGGCCAAGGCAACGTTCTACCGGCACTTCCCGTCCAAGGACGCACTGGTTTTGGCGTTCCTGGAATTACGGGACCAGCTCTGGACTGTGGACGCCATCGTTGGCCAGGCCAAGCTTCGTGCCACCAAGCCTACGGAACAGCTGCTGGCCATCTTCGATGTCTTTGGCGAATGGTTCCGCCGGGATGATTTCGAAGCCTGCTCGTTCATTAACATCCTGCTGGAGATGGGCCCTTCACATCCGCTGGGCCTGGCCAGCATCGATTACCTCGCCAGGATCAGGGGCCATGTGCAGGCCCTCACGGAGCAGGCAGGTCTGGACCGGCCGGAGGATTTCGCCCGGTCGTGGCACATCCTGATGAAGGGCTCCATCGTCTCTGCCTCTGAAGGCGATACGCAGGCGGCCAGGCGGGCCCAGCAGATGGCCGGCTGGTTGATCCAGCACCACAGCAGCTGAAGCCCACGCGTCAGCAGCGATCTCCCGGAAACACGGCGCGATTCTGTTGAGCGGCTGTCGTCCACGAATACTCAGCTTGCTGATCACTTGGTGCTTGCCTAGGCTGGATGCTGTCAGGCACACAACTCTCGAAGCAGTAATCCCGATGTGGAAACACTTCCGGCGCGCTTCGGCGAAGGAGGAACAATGTCAGAACACAACAACACCGGACACAAAATCACGGGCAAGAAGGTCGCCTTCCTGCTGACGGACGGCGTGGAGCAGATCGAGCTCACCAGCCCCTGGCAGGCAGTCAGGGACGCGGGCGGCGAACCGACGTTGGTAGCTCCGGGCAGCGGACGCCTGCAGGGCTACAACGGGACGGACAAGGGCGATACCTTCAACGTCGACCTGGTGGTGGCAGAGGCCGACGCGTCGGACTTTGACGCMTTGGTGCTCCCGGGCGGCGTAGTGAACGCCGATCATCTCCGGGTGGACAAGGACGCGCAGAACTTCACCCGCAGCTTCTTCGAGCAGCACAAGCCGGTCGCTTCGATCTGCCATGGACCGTGGCTCCTGATCGATGCCGGTGTGATCCGCGGCCGCAACGTAACGTCGTACCATACGCTCCAGACCGACCTGAAAAACGCTGGCGCGAACTGGAGTGACGAGGAAGTGGTGGTGGACCAGGGCCTGGTGACCAGCCGTAACCCGGATGACCTCCCTGCCTTCAACAGCAAGCTTGTGGAGGAAATCTCGGAAGGCCAGCACGCCGGCCAGACCGCCTAGCGCCGTCGTCTGCCCGGCCGTTTAACCATGGCCGGGCCGGCTGACCAGTCTGCTTTAACTGTCAGCCGTGGGCCGGCAGCTAAAGCAGGCTGGCGCCGATATCCCGGCCGATCCGCCTGAGCAGCGCCGCGGACAGTTCGGGATCCTTGGAAGAGTCCAGATCCGTATACTCGGTGAGCGTGTAAACGCTGGTGAGCGCCAAGTCGGACCAACGCTCGCGCGGGAGCAGTGAGCGCCCCGCGACAGCGATGATTGGCCGGGCGCCGGAACGGCGCGCGACGGCGGCCGGCAGCTTTCCCGCCAGAGTCTGTTCGTCGATGCTTCCCTCGCCGGTGATTACCACGTCGCACCCGTCCTTGCGGCTGTTGAAGTCCAGCAGGTCCAGGAAGAAGTCGGCCCCCGAGACCTGCCGCGCCCCGAGCAGCAGGCAGGCGAAGCCAATTCCGCCCGCGCTGCCTGCGCCCTCATGCCGCGCCAGCGCCGCGGCGTCCGGGAACCCGGCTTCTGTGAACTCGGCGTCCGGGAACCCGGCTTCTGTGAACTGGGCGACTGGGAACCCGGCATCTGTGAAACCAGCCTCGGTCAGCCGGGCCACAAGATGCGTGAGGCCTTCCTCGAGGGCCCGGATTTCGGCTGGTCCCGCCCCTTTTTGGGGGCCAAAAACGGCCGGTGCGCCCTGGGGTCCGAGGAGCGGGTTGTGCACATCGCTGGCGATGATCAGCTCGGTGCCGGCCAGTTCAGGGAGTGCTGCCCGGTGGATGGAGTGGATCCGGGCCAGCGCACTGCCGGAACCGTTCAGCTGCCGTCCGTCCGCGTCCCGAAAGGTAAATCCGAGCGCCGTCAGCATCCCCATGCCGCCGTCGGTGCTGGCACTGCCGCCGAGCGCCAGCACTATGGTGGCCGGGTTGAGGCTGAGGGCAAACAGGACTGCTTCGCCGAAGCCGCGGCTGGACGCTGCCATGGCTTCGAGCCGTCCGCCGGGCAGGAGTTCCAGGCCGCAGGTGTTGGCCACCTCCACAACTGCCGTGACGCCGTCGAACGCTATGCTCGCCTGGACCGGCTGACCCGTGGGTCCGGCCACGGTGGGGCTCCGGCGTCCGAAGCCGGAGGCGACGGCGGCGTCCACACTGCCGTCACCTCCGTCCGCGAGCGGAAGGAGCTCGCAGTGGACCGTCCCGGCGCCGGTTGCCGACCGGAGTCCCGCGGCCAGGGCTTCCGCCACCTCGCCGGCCGTGAGGCTGCCTTTGAACTTATCGGGTGCGATGAGGGTCCGGACGTTTTTCGGGGCGGTGGTGTTGTTCATGTCAGACGGATTCCGAGTAGGCAGGACGGCGGTCATTGGTTGTGGAAGGCTCGACGGCGGTGTGTGCCGCGGGTGCCGGACCTTCCGCCACCGCGTGCTTGGGCGCGTGGTGGCCGTATTCAGTGAGGTCCTCGTCGAGGTCCGCCTCCTCGTCCACATGGATGGGGTCTTCGGCGGGCATAGGCTCTACGTGTTCTCCGGCGAAGACCCGGCGGGCCCGGTCGGCGTCCAGGGTGCGGTCCCACCAGGCGACGAAGAGGGTGGCCACGGCGTTGCCGGTGAAGTTCACCAGGGCCCGGCATTCGGACATGAACTTGTCGATGCCGAAGATGAGCATGATTCCGGCGGCAGGGATGGTGCCGAGCGTTGTCAGGGTAGCGGTCAGGGCGATGAAGCCGCCGCCTGCCACTCCGGCCGCGCCCTTGGAGGTCAGCAGCATAACGGCGAGCAGGCCCAGCTGCTGGCCGATGCTCAGGTGGGTGTTGGTGGCCTGTGCGATGTAGAGGGCAGCGAGGGAGAGGTAGATCGCGGCGCCGTCGAGGTTGAAGCTGTAGCCCGTGGGCACCACCAGGCCCACTGTCTCTTTTTTGACGCCGGCATGCTCCAGCTTGCGCATCAGGCCAGGCAGGGCGGGTTCCGCTGTGGAGGTGCCCAGGATAAGCATGTATTCCTCTTTGAGGTGGCGGATCATGGTGAAGATGTTCAGCTTCAGGAAGGCCATCACCGAACCGAGGACCACCACAACAAAGAGGATCGAGGTGACGTAGAACAGGGCGATCAGCCCGCCCATGCTGGTGAGCGAGGAGACGCCGTACTTGCCGACGGCAAAGGCCATGGCGCCGAAGGCGCCGAGCGGGGCTGCCTTCATGATGAAGCCCAGGACCTTGAACATCACGCCGGTGAGTCGCTGGACGCCGTCCAGGACGGGTGCGCCCACCTTGCCTAGGGCGTTCAGGGCGATGCCGAAGACGACGGCGATGAAGATGATCTGGAGGATGTCGCCCTCAACGAAAGGGCCCACAATGCTGTTGGGGATGATATGGGTGAGGAACTGCCACCACTCCTGGTGCTGGCCGGCGTCGATCAGCTTGGCCGCGGAATCCGACGTCTTAATCGTGCTGGCGTCCACATTCAGGCCCTCGCCCAGGCGGAAGATGTTGATGGCCACCAGGCCGAAGATCAGGGCGAAGATGGTGCCCACCTGGAAATAGGTCAGGGCTTTCAGGCCGGTCATGCCGACCTTTTTCAGGTCGGCGACGCTGGCGATGCCGCCCACGATGGTCAGGAATACGATGGGGCCGATGAGCATCTTCATCGAGCTCACGAAGGTGGTGCCGATCGGTTCCATGGCGATGCCGGCGGTCGGCGCGAGCCAGCCGACCAGGATGCCGACGACAATGGCTGTCAGTACCCAGAAATATAGCTGCCGGTACCAACGTGTTTTGGGGGCCGGAGCTGCTGCAGCCGGGCCCGTGGTGGTGCTGTAATCCATGATTCCTACCTCATTGTGGAATATCGCTGGAGCGAAACTTGGAGGGACTTCCGCGAACGACGGCGGCGAGCTGGCCGCCGTCGTACGTTCCGTTCAGGGGCGCGTCCGGAAGCCGGACGTTACACCGCGGCGGGTGTGAGCGTGAGTGCCTTGATGATGGCCTCGGTGACGTCGTCCGTCCTGGCGTCGCCGCCGACGTCGCGGGTCAGGTGGCCGGAGCCGGTGGCCGCCTCGATGGCAGCCTCCACCCGGCGCGCCTCCTCGTGCAGGCCGAAGTGGTCCAGCATCAGGGCGGCGCTGGCGATGGCGCCGATCGGGTTGCTGATGCCCTGGCCGGCGATGTCCGGCGCGGAGCCGTGGACGGGTTCGAACATAGACGGGAAGCGGCGTTCCGGGTTCAGGTTGGCGCTGGCGGCGAGGCCCAGGCTGCCGGCGAGTGCGGAGCCGAGGTCGGAGAGGATGTCTGCGTTCAGGTTGGATGCGACCACCACGGAGAGCTCTTCGGGCTTGAGGATGAACTTGGCGCTCATGGCATCCACCAGGACGCTTTCGGTCTGCACGTCCGGGTAATCCAGTGCCACGCGGTTGAAGACTTCGTCCCAAAGGACCATGCCGTACTGCTGGGCGTTGGACTTGGTGACCGACGAAACCTTCTTGACCGTGCGGGTCCGGGCGATGTCGAAGGCGAAGCGCATGATGCGCTCGCAGCCCTTCTCGGTGAACAGCGCGGTCTGCAGGGCCACTTCGTTGCCGGGGCCGCGGCCGCTGAGGTTGCGGCCGCCCAGGCCGGCGTATTCGCCTTCGCTGTTCTCGCGGACAACAACCCAGTCAAGCTCGGTGTTGTCTGCCTTCCGCAGCGGGGACTGGATGCCGGGCAGGAAATTCACGGGGCGGATGTTGGCCCACTGGTCGAAGTTCTGCGTGATGTTCAGGCGCAGGCCCCAGAGGCTGATGTGGTCCGGGACGTTTTCCCAGCCGACGGCGCCGAAGTAGATGGCGTCGAAATCCTTGAGCGCTTCCAGGCCCTTCGGGTCCATCATCTGGCCGGTCTTCTCGTAGTAGCCGCAGCCCCAGGGGAACTCGGTCCAGTCGAAGGCGAACTTGCCGTTGGAGTTCTCCGCAAGGGCTTCAAGGACGCGGCGCCCGGCGGAAACGACTTCCTTGCCCACGCCGTCCGCGGGGATGGATGCGATGCTGAATTTCTGGGTGGCGCTCATGTGCCTACCTCCTCGTTGAGTTTGTTAGCAGTGAGCCTGTAATCCGGGCCACACTGTTCTTCCTCTTCAAGTAGACGGTCGGTGGGCAGGCAGCGTCCAAGACCAAGATCCGATCCGCTAGATAGGTTTTACCTACCTATGAATCCATCGATTGCTCCAACACGGCCCTTATGAGCACTCAAAAGGGCCGTGTTGGAGCAGTCGATGGGGAATCTAGTCGACGTGCTCAGCCGCCACTTTCAGGAAGGCCTGCGCTGCCGGCGTCAGGCCATCTATCCGACTCAGGATGGCCACATCGAGGTGGGACATCGGTTCGATCAGCAGCGTACGGAGCCCGGCTTTACGGGCGGTGGGCGCCCAGGACGAGGGCATCACAGCGTGCCCGACGCCGGCCAGCACCAGGGGCAGGATGGAGGTCCGGTGCGCCACCTCGACGACGATTTCTACCTTGACGCCGCGCGCCAGGGCATCGTCTACCAGCCAGCGCATCAATGAACCGCGCTGGCTGGCGATCAGGCGGTGGCCGCCGAGGTCTTCGCGCTGGATGGCCGGCCCCGGGCCGAAGGTGTCCGCCTGGGGATTAACGATCAGGATGAGTGGCTGGCGCTCGAGATCGAGGACGTTGACGCCCGGTACCCTGATGGGCGTGGAGGATCCGGCCAACCCGATTTCCGTGCTTCCGCCGCGGACCGATTCGATGACTTCTTCCGGGGTGAACGCAGCGCTGACGTTGAGCCGGACGGCCGGGTGGACCCGGGTAAAGCCGGCGATCATCGACGTCAGCGGTTCGATGCCGGGGGACGGCATGGTGACGATGTCGAGCTTTCCACTGCGGACGCCCCGCAGGGCCTGAACGGCTGACTGTGCGGCGTCCAGATCCCGCATGACCAGGCGGGCCGGGCCCACCAGCTCCTTGCCCGCCTCGCTGAGCACAGCCCTGCGGCCGATGCGGTGAAAGAGCGGGACGCCTAACTCCTTTTCCAGGCTGGCGATGGTCTGGGACAACGACGGCTGGGCGATCAGCAGGTGCTCCGCAGCCCGGTTGAATCCGTCATGGTCAACAACGGCCAGGAAATACTTCAGTTTCCGGGTGTCCACGCGAAACAGCCTACGCGCAGTTAAGAAAAAACCGGTGCGCAGGAATGACTGCGGCGAGTAAAGTGTTTGAATCTGCAGCGACGATGCTCGCGCGCCACTTCATTCTTACTCCCTGAGGGAATACCCATGTCTACAGAAGTCTCTCCGAACGCCTCCGGCCCGCCGGGCCAGCCGGGCAAATCCGGCCGAACCGGCCAGGCGCCGGCGTCGAAGTCCTCCGCACCGGAGAAACTGTCCCGGGAGTCGGTGACCATCATCGCCACCCTGCTTGTGGCGACCTTCGTGGTGATCCTCAACGAAACCATCATGAACGTTGCCCTGCAGCGGCTGATGGTCGACCTCGGCGTGGATGCGCCTACGGTGCAGTGGCTCTCCACCGGCTTTATGCTCACCATGGCGGTGGTCATCCCCACCACGGGGTTCATCCTCCAAAGCCTGTCCACCCGTGCCGTTTTTATGCTGGCCATGGGCCTGTTCGCCGCCGGCACCGCGCTGGCTGCCGTGGCGCCCGGCTTTGAGATCCTGCTCCTGGCGCGCATCATCCAAGCCAGCGGCACGGCCATCATGCTGCCACTGTTGATGACCACCATCCTCACGCTGGTCCCGCTGGGCCGGCGCGGTGCCGTGATGGGCAACGTCAGCATCGCGATCTCCGTGGCGCCGGCCATGGGGCCCACCGTCTCCGGGCTGATCCTGGAGCACTTCACGTGGCGCTTTATGTTTGTCTTCGTCCTGCCGGTGGCACTGGCCGCCTTGGCCATCGGTGCGAAGTACCTGACGAATGTGGGTGAAACCGAGAAGACGAAGCTTGACTTCCTCTCGGTACTTCTCACAGTTCCCGCGTTCGGCGGCTTGGTGTATGGCCTGAGCCAAATCGGCGGCGGCCACGGCGGCCAAAGCGGACCGGGCACAGCCGCCATCGCCGCGCTGGTTATCGGCGTGGCCAGCCTGGCTGTTTTTGTGCTCCGTCAGCTCAGGTTGCAGAAGGCGGATGCTCCGCTGCTGGATCTGCGCGCGTTTAACTTCCGTATGTTCACGGTGTCCGTGCTGCTGATGGTGGTGGCCATGATGGCGCTGTTCGGCGCCGTGATTCTGCTGCCGCTCTACCTGCAGGAAATCCGCGGCCTCGGTTCCCTGGAGACCGGCCTCGCGCTGCTGCCGGGCGGACTGGCGATGGGCCTGCTGGGCCCGTTCATCGGGCGGCTGTTCGACAGGGTGGGCCCGCTGCCGCTTACCGTGACGGGCTCGGTCCTGATGGTGGTGACCTTGTGGCAGTTCTCCATGCTCGACGCCGGCACTCCGGTGTGGTGGATCATCACCCTGCACGTCCTCCTGAGTTTCGGCCTGGCGCTGCTGTTCACGCCCGCTTTCACTACCGGCCTGAACCCGCTGCCACCGCACCTCTACTCCCACGGCTCCGCCATCATGAGCACCTCGCAGCAGGTTGCCGGTGCCGCCGGCACGGCGCTGCTGGTGTCCATCTTTGCGGTGGTGTCGGCGTCGTCCGGGCTGGTGGCGGGCATGAGTGCCGCCTTCCTGACGGCAACTGTCATAGCCCTTGCCGCCGTCGTGCTTTCCGCGATGATGCGCAAAACAGAAGGTGTCGCGCCCGGTCACGCTGCCCACTAACCCAACTAGGTAGCAGCACATGTCCCTATGAGCGCTCGAAACGACATGTGCTGCTACCTACTTGGGGTCAGCCCGCGAAGAACTCGCTGAGTTCGGTGATGAGCTTGTCCGGCGCCTTGATCACGCCGTCGTGGCCGAATCCCGGCAGGATGGTGTAGCTGGAACCGGACAGGACGTCGTGGATCTGGCCGCACGCCACACCGAAGTAGGCCGGGCTCTTTTCGCCCACCACAATGAGGGTCTCCAAGGGCAGCGCCAGGAAGGGCTCGGCTGGCATGTCCGCGGCGATGATGGCCTTAATTTCCCGGACGCCCGTGCGCATCATGTCGCGCATCTGCTTCCCGAGGTGTGTCCCTGCCGTGAGCTTGTTGGCGATGGTGAGCATGGAGAGCGGCATCCGGGAGAAGGCGCCGCCGGTTTCCAGTCCCTTGGTGAGGACGGCCAGGGCGCGGTCGTCGTCGCCGGCGGCGGTTGCGCGCTCGTACTCGGGTGTCCAGTCGGCCGTGACACTGTGGTTCACGGACACGGCAGGATCATAGACGGCCAGGCGCTCCACGGGAAGGGTCCGGGCGGCGTGCAGGGCTAGCGCGCCGCCGAAGCTGTGGCCGAACACGTCAGTGCTGGACGTGTGTTTCATAACGGCGTCCAGGTCCCGGATGTCCGCATCCAGGGTGTAGTCCAGAGCCTGCGGCGACGAAGAACCCCGGCCGCGGCGGTTAAAGGTGTGCACCGGCCGGCCAAGGGCGGCGCTGAGTTTCTGGGCAAACCGGGTGTAGTCGGCTGCGGTCACCATGGAAGCCGGAACCACAACCACGCCGGAGCCGGCGGAAGCCAGTTCCGTACCCGTGGTGAAGAGCTCCAGGGTGCCGCCGTCGGGGGTCTTGATGTTCTCGCGCGTCATGATCCGAGCCTAGCCGAGCAACCTGCGGAATGCCTTAGCCCTTGAAGTACTCGGCGATGTCGGTGACCAGTTCCTTCACCGCAGCCGGGATGGAGCCGTGGAAGCCTTTGGGGGACAGCTCGAAGGTGCTCCCGGGGACCGCGGCGTGAAGGCGCTGGGCGGTGACCTTGTAGTAACGCGGGCTCTTGCCTCCCACCATGAAGTGTGTGTTGGCGGGCAGCACGGCGAAGTCCCGGGCATGCTCCGCCTCGTTGTAGGCGGCCCGCAGCTCACCCACGCCCGAGGGCATCAGCTCCCGCGCCATTTTGTTGACCTTCGTACGGGACACCAATGCCATGAGGCCGGCCAGGACAGGTTCGGGGACCTTTGACAATGCGGTGCCCGGCTCCATGCCCATCTTCAGGCGGGCCATGGCATGCCCCAACTTGCCAGCGTTGACCGCAGCTTCAAAGTCGTCCAGCCAGGAGGTATCGATGCTGCCGTCGATGTTCACGGCTGCGTCATAAACCGCCAGCTTGTCAGGCTCGTGCGGCGTTCCCGCGAACTCCTGGACGGCGTTCAAGGCCACCGATCCGCCCAGGCTGTGGCCGAGCAGGTTGCGGGCGCCAGTTGCTTCCATGATGGTGCGGACGTCCGCGATTTCCGTGGCCATGGAGTAATCGGCCGGCTGCTCCGTGGACTTGCCCCTTCCCCGCCGGTCGTAGACGTCCACGGCCCACCCCTCGCCCAATCCCTTGGCTAACTCCATCGAGAACGGCCGGTAAATCAGTGCAGTCAGGAAGGCCCCGCCGATCACCACCACCCGGTGTTCTCCCGGCGCATCCTCGGTGCCGTAGCTGTACAAAGCCAGCCTGCCGCCGTCGTGCGTGGGGACTTCCTGCTCTTTCACGGTTACCATCCTAGGCGGACGGTGCTGCGCCCCGGCTGAACCCCGGCTGAGCCCAAGCTGAGTTCCGGCCTGCTACCGGCGCCGGCCCAGCTTCTGGATCTGGCCGTCGCTGGCATTGATGAACCGGGCAACCCGCACGGCCAGTCCCTTGCCGGGCCGGATAGGCCCCTCATGCAGCTGCCCGGGGACCACGCGGAACTCGATGGACGGCACAGCGGACGCCAACCGGCGGCCGGTCTCCGCGAAGTACGCCGGGCTCCAGCCACCACTGAGCATCAGGATGGGGGTGGTGAGTGCCGTGAAATCGTCCAGATCGGCGTCGGCGTCGAGCACGGCGCGCATTTCCTTCACTGCTGTAGGCAGCAACTGGCGCATCTCCGTCCCGAGGTTTGTCCTGGCGGACAGGATGCTCAGCATCCGCAGCGCGCCCAGCGGCAGGTACGACAGGGGCCCGGCGGTACCCAGGCCCTGGACCAGATGGGCCCAGGCATGGTTCAACTGGCCTGCGATGACGGCGTCCTCAAGCTCAGGCCGCCACCGGTGGCTGAGGTTTCCGGACAGCGAGACCGCCGCGTCATAGGTCACCAGCCTGCCGATCGGCAGGGTCCTTGCCGCCTGCAGCGCCACGAAGCCGCCGTAGCTGTGCGCCACCACGTCCGTAGAGCCGGTCTTGTCCATGACCGCAGCGAGGTCGCTGACTTCGGTTTCCGCCGAGTAGTCATCCGGCTGCGGCGAGGAGCCCGCCCGGCCGCGCCGGTTGTAGCAGTGCACGGGGCGGCCCAGCAGGAGGCTAAGTTTCCGCGCAAAGGGGCGGTAGAGGGCGTCGGTGACCAACGTGCCGTGGACGATTACGACGCCGGGAGGTCCCGCCGTCGTCGGGTCCTGTTCCGCAGGGGTGAGGAACGAATGCACATCCAGGCGTCCGCCGTCCGCCGTTTCTAGTTTCCAGGACTCCACAGCCCGAGTCTATGCCCGTGCACCCGCCGGACCCCGGCCGGCTGAACTCCCGGTAAACTTGGGGATTGTGACTTCCCAAAACACCCCCACCCCCAAAAACGCCCCAGAGCCCCTCGATGCCAGCGAGCAGATGCGCATCCGCATGGAGAAGCGCGGCAAGCTGATCGAGCGCGGCATCGAGGCGTACCCGGTGGGTGTTGAGCGCACACACTCCCTGACCGAGATCCGCGAAAAGTACGCGCACCTCGAAGCGGACGACGCCACCGGCGATGTCGTGGGTGTCACCGGCCGCGTTGTGTTTGTGCGCAACACCGGCAAGCTTTGCTTCGCCACCCTGCAGGAGGGCGGTGTTGACGGCAAGGGCACCCGGCTTCAGGCCATGCTCAGCCTTGTCAATGTGGGCGAGGAAGCGCTCGCGGACTGGAAGGCCCTGGTGGATCTGGGTGACCACGTGTTCATCAAGGGCGAGGTGATTTCCTCCCGCCGCGGTGAGCTGTCCGTGATGGCGGAGTCCTGGTCCATGGCCTCCAAGGCTCTGCGCCCGCTGCCGGTGCTGCACGCGGAACTGAACGAGGAAACCCGTGTCCGGCAGCGGTATGTGGACCTGATGGTGCGCGACGAAGCCCGCGAAATGGTCTACACCCGCGCGTCGATCACCCGGTCCATCCGCGAGAGCCTCCACCGCCGCAACTACGTGGAGGTGGAAACCCCCATCCTGCAGCTGGTTCACGGCGGCGCCCTGGCACGCCCGTTTGAGACGCATATGAACGCGTTCGACCAGAAGATGACCCTGCGCATCGCCACCGAGCTGTACCTCAAGCGTGCTGTGGTGGGCGGGATCGACCGTGTCTACGACATGGGCCGCGTCTTCCGGAACGAGGGCGTGGACTCCACGCACAGCCCCGAATTCACCACCCTTGAGTGCTACGAAGCCTGGGCGGACCAGTTCGTCATGGCTGACCGCATCAAGGAAATCATCCTCGACGCCGCTGACGCCGTGGGTGCCGGCCGCACCCTCCAGACCGAAGCCGGGGAGATTAACCTCGACGGCGACTGGGCCTGGGTTTCGGTCTACCCGGGGCTTTCCGACGTCGTTGGCCAGGAAGTTACTCCGGAGACGCCCGTTGAGGTGCTGCGTGAGATTGCGGCGAAGCACGAGGTCAAGGTGGACCCGAAATGGGACGCCGAGAAATTGGCCGTGGAACTCTTCGGCGAAATCGTGGAACCCACGCTGTTGAACCCCACCTTTGTTTACGATTACCCGCCGTCTGCCCAGCCGCTGGCGCGGCCGCACCGGGAAGACGGCCGGCTGATCGAGGCCTGGGACCTCATTATCGGCGGTATGGAACGCGGCACTGCCTTCTCCGAACTCATTGATCCTGTCATCCAGCGCGAGCGGCTCACCGAGCAGTCACGGCACGCGGCTGCGGGTGATGACGAGGCCATGCAGCTGGATGAGGACTTCCTCCGCGCCCTCGAATACGGCGCCCCTCCCATGGGCGGAATCGGGCTGGGAATCGACCGCCTGGTCATGCTGTTCACCGGAGCCGGAATCCGTGAAACCATCCTGTTCCCGCTCCTGAAGCCCGAAGGGCACTGATTATGGAATATGTAGCTGTACTGCTGCCCTCATTAGTGGTGGGCCTGATCTTCTGGTTCGCCATGAAATCGATCTTTAATGCCGACAAATCCGAGCGGCAGGCGGAAGCGCGTGCCCAGGCCGAGGCCGACGCGAGTACCGATAAGCCATTGAACGGGCCGGATACCCGGGCGGATAGATAAACCGGCGCTACTTTCTGTGATTATCCACAGCGGTGATTTGTCACTTTGACGTAGTGGCATAAAGAGGTTCATACTTTTTGTAGAAACATCCTGCTTTTCTGCAAACCCGAACCTCAAAGAGGAAGTCTTTAAATGGCACAGAAAGTAAACATCATCCTCGTAGATGATCTGGATGGGGGATCCGCGGACGAGAATGTCCGGTTTGGCCTTGACGGGGCCAGCTACGAAATCGATCTGTCGGCCGCAAATGCAGCCGAACTCCGTTCGAGCCTGGAGCGCTTTATTGGCGCCGCCCGTAAAACATCGGCGGGTCGTACTTCCCGCACCAAGGCTGCTGTGACGGGTCGCGGCAATGATTCCGCCCAGATCCGTCAGTGGGCGCGTGATAACGGCTACACGGTCAACAGCCGCGGCAGAATTCAGGCTGAAATCCAGGAAGCCTACCAAAAGGCCAATTCCTAGGGGCTGCGTCCCTTTGCAAGCAAAGAACCCTGTTTCGCCTCGCGGCGGGACAGGGTTCTTTGCTTGCAAACGAATAAATCGGGCTGGTTCTTGGTCGCAAATGACGATGCCGGGTCTAAAGGGTTCTCAAAGCGCAGACCACGCAATGCAGAGAGCCGCCAAGCCTGCCGCCGACAGCCACGTGCGGTAAATGTTACAACGGGTCCACCGGTGTTCGAAGAGTTTCCTGCCGGCTGCGGCATGTTCCGAAGCGGCGGCGCGGCCAAGTCTGTTATTGAGGGGATATTCACGCCCACGGTAATGACCGGCGTAGCGGTGTAACAGGTAAGGGAAATCGAGACGGGAGCAGCGCTGGCAGGCCCGTTTGCCCACGAATATGCTGCCGCTGCCGCCAAGGTGAGGAAGGCGCCGACGAAGCTCAGCGCAAAGACCGGGGTTCCGGGTCGCCGTGTTGATCCGGGACATGGCACTAACAAAGGTCGCATCGTCCGTGTCACGCAATCCTGGCATCACGGAACAGGCTTAGGAGTATTAGAGTCCTCCGATGCCAGCCAGTGTGACGGTGGCGGCAGTCATCAGCACAGTGATGAATTCCGTGACGTTCTCCTTGCTTGGGGGTCCTCGAACTGATCCAAGCGCGGCAGGGTAACGGGAGGCTGAACGCACCATGTTTCCCCTGTGGCGAACACGCTCCACAAGACGGGATCAGCCACGTAGCATCAAAGTACGTTGTAGCTAGGAGTGTGGCGAAATGTTTGAGCGATTTACGGACCGTGCCCGTCGCGTCGTTGTGCTTGCCCAAGAAGAGGCACGCATGCTGAACCATAACTATATTGGTACTGAACACATCCTCTTGGGTCTGATCCATGAGGGTGAAGGCGTTGCCGCCAAGGCTCTTGAGTCCTTGAGCATTTCGCTCGACGGCGTCCGCGAGCAGGTGCAGGAGATCATCGGCCAGGGCCAGCAGGCTCCGTCCGGCCACATTCCCTTCACGCCGCGCGCTAAGAAGGTGCTTGAACTCTCCCTGCGCGAAGCGCTGCAGCTGGGCCACAACTACATCGGCACGGAGCACATCCTGCTGGGACTCATCCGCGAGGGTGAGGGTGTAGCTGCCCAGGTGCTCGTCAAGCTCGGCGCCGACCTCAACCGGGTCCGCCAGCAGGTCATCCAGCTGCTCTCCGGCTACCAAGGCAAGGAAACCACCGGCTCAGGCGTCGGGGCCGGCCAGCCCGAAGGTACCCCCGCCGGGTCGGTAGTACTGGACCAGTTCGGCCGCAACCTGACCCAGGCTGCGCGCGAGAACAAGCTGGATCCGGTGATCGGTCGCGAGTCCGAAATGGAGCGCGTGATGCAGGTCCTCTCGCGCCGCACCAAGAACAACCCCGTCCTGATCGGTGAGCCCGGGGTCGGCAAGACAGCCGTCGTCGAAGGCCTCGCCCAGGCGATTGTCCGCGGGGACGTCCCGGAGACCATCAAGGACAAGCAGCTCTACACCCTGGATCTCGGGTCCCTGGTGGCAGGTTCCCGTTACCGCGGTGACTTCGAAGAGCGCCTGAAGAAAGTCCTCAAGGAAATCCGCACCCGCGGCGACATCATCCTCTTCATCGACGAGATCCACACCCTGGTGGGTGCCGGCGCCGCTGAAGGTGCAATCGACGCCGCCTCCATCCTGAAGCCCATGCTGGCCCGCGGTGAACTGCAGACCATTGGTGCCACCACGCTGGATGAGTACCGTAAGCACATTGAGAAGGATGCCGCGCTGGAGCGCCGCTTCCAGCCGATCCAGGTCAAGGAGCCCTCAGTCGCGCACGCGATCGAGATCCTCAAGGGCCTGCGTGACCGCTACGAGGCACACCACCGTGTCACCATCACCGACGGCGCCCTCGCCTCGGCTGCCAGCCTGTCCGAGCGCTACATCTCGGACCGCTTCCTGCCGGACAAGGCCATCGACCTGATCGACGAGGCCGGTGCCCGCCTGCGCATCCGCCGGATGACGGCCCCGCCGGAGCTCAAGGCCATGGACGAGCGAATCGCCCAGCTGAAGCTGGAGAAGGAATCTGCCATCGACGCGCAGGACTTCGAAGGTGCCGCCTCGCTCCGGGACAAGGAGCAGAAGCTCATCACCGAGCGCGCCGAGAAGGAACGCCACTGGAAGTCCGGCGGCATGGACGACATTTCCGAGGTGGATGAGGATCTCATCGCTGAGGTATTGGCGAACTCCACGGGCATCCCGGTGTTCAAGCTGACCGAGGAAGAGTCCTCGCGCCTGCTGAAGATGGAAGACGAACTGCACAAGCGCGTGGTTGGTCAGAACGAGGCCATCAAGGCCCTGTCCCAGGCGATCCGCCGCACACGTGCAGGCCTGAAGGACCCCAAGCGTCCSGGYGGCTCGTTCATYTTCGCCGGCCCCACCGGCGTCGGCAAGACCGAGCTGGCGAAGGCGCTGGCCGARTTCCTGTTCGGTGAAGAGGACGCCCTCATCACGCTGGACATGTCCGAGTATTCCGAGAAGCACACCGTTTCGCGGCTGTTCGGTGCCCCTCCGGGTTACGTCGGCTACGAAGAGGGTGGCCAGCTCACCGAGAAGGTCCGCCGCCGTCCGTTCTCCGTTGTCCTGTTTGACGAAGTGGAGAAGGCGCATGCTGATCTCTTCAACTCGCTCCTGCAGATCCTGGAAGACGGCCGCCTGACCGACTCCCAGGGCCGTGTGGTGGACTTCAAGAACACCGTGATCATCATGACCACCAACCTGGGCACCCGGGACATCTCCAAGAGTGTTGCCACTGGCTTCCAGTCCGGCACCGACACCCAGACCGGCTACAACCGGATGCGTGCCCGCGTGACGGAGGAGCTCAAGCAGCACTTCCGTCCCGAGTTCCTGAACCGTGTGGATGACGTTGTGGTGTTCCCGCAGCTGACCCAGGACGAGATCATCGAGATCGTGGACATGTTCGTCGGCCGGCTGGAGAAGCGCCTCAAGGACAAGGACATGGGCATCGAGCTCACGCCCGCGGCCAAGGTACTCCTGGCAACCCGCGGCTACGATCCTGCCATGGGTGCGCGGCCGCTGCGCCGCACCATCCAGCGCGAAATCGAGGACCAGCTCTCCGAGAAGATCCTGTTCGGCGAAATCCACGCCGGCGACATTGTCATGGTGGATGTGGACGGCGAAGGCGACGACGCCAAGTTCACCTTTGCCGGCAACGCCAAGCCGCGCATCCCGGAGATCGCCCCGAGCGTCTAGATAGCAACAGCCAAGGCCCCGCCGTTCCACCAGGAGCGGCGGGGCTTTTGCGTGGGTGCCGGGGTGCCCCAAGCCAGCCGGGCAAGGCAGCGGTGCCCCAACCCGGCTGGGTCCCGGCCGTAGGATTGACCTGTGACTGACTCCTTCGATATCCGTCCTGCCCGTACCAGCGATGTATCCGCCATCAAGAGACTGGTGGCACCGCTGGCGGAACAGCGGATCCTGATGGCCAAGGAGACGGTTGCCTATTACGAGAGCCTGCAGGAGTTCCGGATCGCCGAATCGGCCGACGGCGAAGTCATCGGCTGCGGAGCCCTGCACGTGATGTGGGAAGACCTGGCCGAGGTGCGCACCCTTGCTGCCTCCGACGCCTGGCGCGGCAAGGGTGTTGGCCACGTACTCGTGGAATGCTTGCTCGAGGAGGCGCGGGCGCTTGGCGTGGCACGCGTCTTCTGCCTCACCTTCGAAGTCGATTTCTTCAAGCGTCACGGCTTTGAGGTGATGGCTGACCAGTCCGCGGTGGACCCGGCGGTCTACTCCGAACTTCTCCGCTCCCACGACGAAGGCATCGCCGAATTCCTGGACCTGGCGCGGGTCAAGCCAAACACCCTGGGTAACACACGCATGATCAAGTTCCTTTAAGGGCCATAAATACGCCATCTTTCCTCCCGTGCGATGCACCCTCCGCTGACCTCTGCCATGATCCGCTGCCGCGTCGTCCAGCGTCATTTACGCAAAACCCCTTTGCTTTAGTCGAGTTGATGGATAAACTGAGCGGGCCGCAGTTTGGGGCCTGCCGGTAAGGGACAGTCATTGGGGGCTGTCCCTTACCCATGCCCCCAATGCCGGAGGCTACCCGAGTTCCATGCCGCAGTAGTAGGGTCAAAGTGCAATCCTCTAGCACGAGCCCACACCCAGGAGTTCTGCCATGAAAAAGCTCATCAATGATCCACGTTCCGTAGTCGACGAGTCTGTAGAAGGCTTCGGCCTCGCCCACGCCGACCTCGTCTCCGTCAGTGCCGATCCCAAGTACGTCACGCGCAAAGACGCGCCTGTGGCGGGGAAAGTCGGGCTCCTTTCCGGCGGGGGCAGTGGCCATGAGCCGCTGCACGCCGGCTATGTCGGCCGGGGAATGCTCGACGCCGCAGTGCCGGGGGCGGTGTTCACCTCACCCACGCCGGACCAGATCCTTCCGGCGACGCTCGCCGTTAACTCGGGTGCCGGGGTCGTCCATATCGTGAAGAACTACACCGGCGACGTCCTGAACTTCGAAACTGCCGCCGAACTGGCGCAGGCCGAGGGTG
Organism: Pseudarthrobacter sp. 01T43; assembly: GCF_056398665.1. Taxonomy (NCBI): domain Bacteria; kingdom Bacillati; phylum Actinomycetota; class Actinomycetes; order Micrococcales; family Micrococcaceae; genus Pseudarthrobacter; species Pseudarthrobacter sp. 01T43. The sequence goes on from NZ_JBFTPV010000013.1 coordinate 100,319, forward strand.
TGGAGGTCCGCACCGTCCTCGTCAACGACGACGTCGCCGTGGAGGATTCGCTATACACGGCCGGGCGCCGCGGAGTAGGCGGGACTGTCCTCGTGGAGAAGATCGCCGGCGCCGCTGCTGAACGGGGCGACAATCTGGACGCGGTGGCGGCCATCGGCGACCGCGTCAACAGCAACGTCCGCACCATGGGGGTCGCGCTGACGGCCTGCACGGTCCCGCATGCCGGCTCGCCGAGTTTCGAGCTGGCGGACAACGAGATCGAGATCGGCATCGGAATCCACGGCGAACCCGGCCGGCACAAGATCCCGATGGAGAAGGCAGACGGCATCACCGACCGGCTGCTGGAGCCTGTCCTCAGCGACCTTGGCATTGCCAGTGGTGACAAAGTCCTGCTGTTCGTCAATGGAATGGGCGGCACGCCGCTGAGCGAGCTATATATCGTGTACCGCCGCGCGGTTCAGGTGCTTGCCGAGCGGGGAGCCACTGTGGAGCGCTCACTGGTGGGCAACTACATCACGGCACTGGAAATGCAGGGCTGCTCCATCTCGGTGCTCCGGCTCGATGACGAACTGACGCAGCTGTGGGACGCCCCTGTTCACACGGCCGCCCTGCGCTGGGGCATGTGACGATGCTGCTCGATGTTAAATGGGCCGTCAAATGGCTGACGATGTGCGCCGAGGCGATGGCCGAAAACAGGGCATGGCTCATTGAACTGGACCGTCCAATAGGCGACTCGGACCACGGCGAGAATATGGACCGTGGGTTTCAGGCCGTCTTGGCGAAACTCGCAGAGGCGCCGCCGGAGACGCCCGGCGCGGCCCTGAAGCTGACTGCCATGACCTTAATGTCCAAGGTGGGCGGCGCCGCGGGCCCGCTTTATGGCACAGCCTTCCTGCGGGCATCCACTGCCTTCGGGGATGCCCTCGAGGTTGATCCCGCGGGGCTGGCCACTGCTTTGGTGGCCGCCCGCGACGGCATCGTGGCCAGGGGCAAAGCCGAATCCGGTGACAAGACCATGGTGGACGCCTGGACCCCTGCCGCGGAGGCGGCCCAGGCCGCCGCCGCGGACGGGACGGGCAACGTCCTGGCCGTGCTGGAGGCCGCAGCCGAGGCTGCCGAAGCCGGCGCGGTGGCGACAGACCCGCTGGTGGCTCGTAAAGGCCGTGCCAGCTATCTGGGGGAGCGGAGCGCCGGCCATCGCGACCCGGGCGCTGCTTCCAGCGCACTGATCCTCCGGGCCGCCGTCGGAGCCGCTGCATGACGGTAGGCTTGGTGGTGGTGTCCCATAGCGAAAAGATCGCCGACGGCGCCGTGCAGCTTGCCGCGCAGATGGCGCCCGACGTGGTGATGATCGCGGCCGGGGGCACTTCGGACGGCAGGATTGGAACAAGCCTGGAGAAGGTTATGTCCGCCTTGGACCAGGCCGCGGGCGGCGACGGCGTGGTGGTGCTGACCGATCTTGGGTCTGCAGTGATGACGGCTGAATCGGCGCAGGAACTCGCGGAGGATCCTTCAGCTGTGCTCCTCGCGGACGCGCCGCTGGTGGAGGGCTTGGTCGCTGCCGCAGTGGCCGCCCAGGGCGGCGCCGATGTCCTCGCCGTCAAGCGGGCGGCTGAGGCTGTTTACGGGTCAGGGGCCGCCGGGGGGTCGCCGGTCAGCTCCATGGAGGAAGGCTCGGTGACAGGTGCCGGGCCGGAATTCACCGGGGATTTTGAACTCATCAACCAGGCCGGCATGCATGCCCGCCCGGCAGCCAAAGTTGCCGGCGGGCTGTCATCCATGAACGCCGAAGTCACCATCAACGGCGTGGATGGTGCCTCCATGACTGCACTCATGACCCTCGCCGCCGGCAAGGGATCGCTGCTCCACGTCGAGGCCTGGGGACCGGACGCGGAGCGCGCCCTGAACTACGTCGGCGGCCTGGTGCAGGCTGGTTTCGGCGAGCCGTAGACGCGGCGAGCCGTGGGCGCCCTGAGAGCGCGGCGATGCGACAGCCTGACGCGCCGGCTGCGAAGCTGCATTAGCCTGGCGCGCCGGCTGCGAAGCTGCATCAGCCGCGGACCTTCCGTTGAAGGGCCCGAGTAGCGTTTCCGGGGGCGTCAGTGTTAGCGAAGCCCCAAGGGGTGCGTGCCCAGCGTCAGGTATGTGCCGGCCCCCATCAGGAGGAAGCCGCCGACGCCGACGACGATGAGCTGCGTGCTCACTCCTGTTATCAGCAGTATCAGCCCCATCAGGCATAGCACCAACCCGAGATAGGCCTTGGCCCTAAGCCTGACGGAACCCGACGAGAGTCTTTGCGCGAGCTGCGGATCGTCCGCCGCCAGATCCGCCTCCAGCTCTTCCAGCTGCTTGCGCTCCCGATCTGATAGTGGCATCGGAACCCCCGTCTGGCGTCCTGTGAACTCGAAATCTAACATTCGCTGTGTTAGTAAGGCTGACGCTAGGAGTGTTGCCTGAGGAAGTCAAGAGCAACAGGGAGCAGGCTGTGGCAGGTGCCGGGGGCCCGTGGAAACCCGACTCAATCCGCGCAGGAAAGCCCGTACTCTTCCCCGCTGGAGGCGGGAAGTTACGCCTGTCCCTGCCGCAACCCCTCGGCGTCGAGCACTACGGAGGCGGTGACAAACCGCCCGCACTGTTCGCCATAGGGGAAGGCGCCGCGGGGCCGGAATTCCAGCGTCCGCACCGGCAGGGCCTGCCCGCCGGGAGAAGTTCCTGTGGCCGTCAGCACCAGGGGAGCCTCGGTGAGTGAGCCCAGGAACAGCATGCCGGTCAGCGTTCCATCGGGTGATGCCGTGGCCGAGCAGACGCCGTCAAGACTGCAGCCCTGGTCCACAGAAACAGCGCCGGGGCGGAGTTCCACAGCGTCTTCCCTGCACACCCCGTCCTGGCACGCCTTCAGCCGCAGCGTCCCCACGTACGGCACATAGGAAACTGGAATGGTCACCGAGACCACTGAGGCCTGCGCGATCGCGGGGCATTGCGGCCCCACCGGGTAGGAGTAGCAGCCAGAGATGAGGACCGTCGTCGTCAGCAGTGCCGGAAGGAGTCCCGACTTGCGCATGCTTCGCGTAGGACCGGGCCGCGGCGGCCGCACCGCTACCAGGAAAGTGAGCCAAACATTGTTATGGCTCCCGCGCCAAAGAGCACCAGAATGAGACCTGTGGCGAGCCGGGGCTTGGCGACAAAGAATACGGGGAAGGTGGATTCGGCCGGTTGGCCGGACGGCGCAAAGCGGTCCGTGCTGTTCTCCCCGGCTCAGCCCAGCGGGAAGTTACCGGCGACCCAGAATAGCAGCAGGGAAAACACGGCGAAGAACGGCACCAGGCAGCCGAGTAGCATCTTGGATTCGGACGCCACCTGAAACGACTGGTTGGGGTTCGCAGGGTTGTACGCAACTTCCACCAGCGAGCCCGGCACCTGCTGGTTGCGGTAGGAAACCTCCGATTCGCCGGCATAGAGAATCCCGTGAGGATCCGCGAACTGATAGGCGGGGTAGAAGCGGCGGCTTTGCGATGAACCGCCGCTGCCACCGCTCCAGCCCCCCACATTGCCGGTCACAGTGGCCTGGACCTTTGGCCAGCCAGCGATCAGGTTCTCCTGCCGCTTGGTCTTCCGCAGTGTACGGATCAGGGAGAAAACAACCCCTGCCACGAACAACGCCCAGATGATGTACAGCACGGTTCTCATTAACTTCCCCCAGTTCGAGTCACCAGAAAGTATGCCATCGGGCCCGCGACTGCCCTAAAGGTGCCTCACCCCGGAAGCCGGTAGCCGCCCTCGTAGAGCTCGGCCAGGCCGTCGCCGACGAGTCCGGCCAGCGCACGTTCCAGCTGCTCGGGGGCGGAGTTCAACCGGTGCAGCGCCGCCAATGGCACACCGATCCCGTCCGCCTCAAAGCCCAGGTCTGCCGGCTCCTGCTGGAACATTTCCGCCGGCACGGGGCTGTCCGCGAGCCGCAGCACAGCCATCACGGCGCCGCGGACCTGGCGGTCGGTGCCGTGCCAGGCCTGACCCTTCGGGGTGTACGACGGCGGCGGCTCACCGGCTGCCAGCCAGGCACAGGAGTCCCGCACGGGGCACTCTGCGCACTTTGGCGCCCTCGCTGTGCACAGCAGCGCGCCCAATTCCATGACCGCAGCGTTCCATCGGACGGAAGTGCCGTCGTCGTCCGGTAGAAGTTCAGCCGCCAGCCGCATCTCCGCGGCGCTCAGGGACGGGGCGGGGAGTGCGACGCCGGAAATGAGTCGCGCGTGTACGCGCCGGATATTGGTGTCCACCACCGTTTCCCGGCGTCCGAAGGCAAAGGCGGCGACAGCGGCGGCCGTGTAGCTGCCCACCCCGGGCAGTGCCAGCAACTCGGGGTAGGTGCCGGGAACCTTGCCGCCGTGATCGCGGACGATGGCCACGGCGGCCGCATGCAAGCGGAGCGCGCGGCGGGGGTAGCCGAGCCGGCCCCAGGAACGGACTGCTTCGCCGGCCGGCTCACCCGCAAGCCCTGCCGGGGTGGGCCACCGCTCAAGCCATTCCCGCCAGACCGGCAGCACCCGCACCACGGGTGTCTGCTGCAGCATGACCTCACTGACCAGGACGCCCCACGCCGAGCAGTCCGGTTCGCGCCAGGGAAGCTTCCGGGCGGTCTCCGCGAACCAGCCCGTGATCCGATGGTGCAGTTCCCCGAGTTGCAGCTCGCCAGCAGTGATTTCAGGCGTGCCGCCCGCGGGCATGGCTGGGGAAAGGGTTGTAGCGTCGATCCCCACACTGTAGTTGATGCCTGCGCTGTAGGTGATTCGTCCCTGCAGTTGATGCTTGCGCTGTAGGTGATTCGTCCCTGCGGTTGATGCTTGGCGGCGTACGCCAAGCTGCGAGGGCTGCCGGCGGCAAACTGTGACCTTAGCGTTGGCGGGGCAACGGCGTGGTGGGCGGTCAGAGACCGGCGGGTTCTCTAGCCTAGAAGGATGGGCAGGCAAGGCAATTCATCACAGCGCAATTCGGCACCCGGTTCCCGGGCCGGCTCCGGCGCGCCCCGCAAGCCGAGTCCCGCCGTCTACCGCCGCCGTCGCCTGTTCGTGGGGGTAGCCCTCCTGATGGTGGTGGGCCTGGCATTCGGCGGTTTCGCCGTCGCCGGTGCCTTCAACGGCACAGAGCAGATGTCCTCCACCGACGCCCGCGGCTCTGGTCCAGGCCCCAGCGAGTCTGCACCCGCCCCCAGCGATTCGCCGTCCGCAGCGCCCAGCGCGGCCCCGACGCCAACTCCCACGTGTAACCAGAACCTGGTCACCGTTTCGGCGTCGACGGACAAGCCCGCGTATGGCCCTGACGAGAAGCCGCTACTGAGCCTGAAGGTGACTAACGGCGGCACCATGCCCTGTGACGTGAACATTGGCACGTCGCAGATGGAGTTCCTGGTGACCAGTGGACCGGACCGGATCTTCTCGTCGAAGGACTGCCAGGCCAAAAGCGAAGACCTGGTGAAGACCCTTGCGCCGGGCGCCAGCGAGACGGCCAACTTCCAGTGGGCGCAGACCCGCTCGCTCGAAGGATGCCAGGTCATTGCGACGAAGCCCGGAGGCGGCGGCGCCTACTACGTCTTCACGGCCAAGCTCGGGTCGAAGGCCAGCCCCAAGGCAGTGTTCCAGCTCAACTGACATCCATTGCTGAGCAAGCGGCCCTTTTGAAGCCTCAAAAGGGCCGCTGCTCAGCATTCGATGGAAGCTAGAGGAAGCGGTCCAGCAGGCTTGCTTCGGCCATCCGGCTCAGGCCCTCACGAACGGTGCGGGCGCGCTGGTCGCCGATGCCGTCAACGGTCATCAGGTCATCGATGGTGGCGGCCATGAGGAACTGCAGCCCGCCGAAGTGGTCCACCAGGCGGTCGGCCACTGCCTTGGGGACTGCCTTGAGTCCTGAGAGCAGCCGGTAACCGCGGGGCTGCACCACGGCGTCGAGGTTGGCTTCGCCGCCTGCAAAGCCGACGATTCCGGAGATCTTTCCGAGGTCGATCAGCTCGGTGGGGCCCAGGTTCACCAGCGCGCTGACGGCTTTCTCGATGTCCGCGGCGGAAGCGTTGTGGCCGGCGTAGTCGCGGATGATGACGTCACTGCCCGGGCCGCGGCCCACCGTCAGTTCGTCCAGCTGGAGTGACAGCAGCCGGCCGTCCTCACCAAGTTCCAGGACGTACTGCGAGATTTCCTCGGAGATGCGGCGGACCATTTCCTGGCGCTGCAGGGTGACGGCGACGTCGCGCACGGTCACCATGGCCTCGATCTCCAGGGCGGACAGTGAGCTGGTGACCTGGTCAAGCCGTGACCGGTACCGCTCCAGGGTGGCGAGCGCCTGGTTGGCGCGGGCCAGGACCTTTTCGGACCCCTCCAGGACATGCCGGAGCCCGTTGACGTACAGCGCGATGATCTGCATGGACTGGCTCACGGAGATCACGGGCACGCCCGTTTGGATGGCCACGCGTTCGGCAGTGCGGTGCCGGGTGCCGGATTCCTGGGTTTCGATGCTGGAGTCCGGGACGAGCTGGACGGCGGCTCGCAGAATGTTGCCGGCATCCTTGTCGCAGATGATGGCGCCGTCCATCTTGGCAAGCTCCCGAAGCCTTGTGGGGGAGAAATCGATGCCGATGTCGAAACCGCCCGAGCAGATGGATTCGATGGTCCGGTCGATGCCCAGAACTATCAGTGCGCCCGTGCGTCCCCGGAGGATCCGTTCGAGTCCGTCCCGCAACGGCGTTCCCGGAGCCACTCTGCCCAGAGTCGCCTTGAGCGATTCTTCGGGGCTCCGCGCCATAGGTGATCCCTTCAAAGGTGCGGGCTGAGGCCCGCAGGAACGGCGGATTTAGCCTCCGCCGACAGGATGAAAAGTACTCAGTTTCCTGCAAGCTCAATGATAGAGGTAAGAATCGGCAACAACCGCACGGATAAGCCCTAAAGTGCCCCATGAGGGGTTGCCTGAAAGTGCCTCGGGAACGCGTCCGACGGCGGCTGTGGGGAATGCGGTTTGCCCCCCGATTCCGCGGCCGCCACCCGCCGTAAGGCCCCGCTGGCGCTGCTGCGATAAACTGGAACTAGGCTTTCCCAGAGCCATGCTTCCCCTTAAGGCCTGCCGAGCGCCTTGGGGTAACCCCATCGCAGCGAAAGTAGCACCGTGTCCCAAGATGTCCTTAGCCCCGCCCGGGTCAACGAGATTCACAAACAGGCGGCCCGGCGTCGGACCTTTGCTGTTATTTCGCACCCCGATGCAGGCAAGTCCACGCTGACCGAGGCGCTGGCACTGCACGCGAAGGTGATCGGCACCGCCGGYGCSTCSAGCGGCAAGGCCAACCGCAAGGAAACGGTCTCGGACTGGATGCAGATGGAGAAGGACCGCGGCATTTCCATCAGCTCCGCSGCGYTSCAGTTCTCCTACCGGGACACCGTSATCAACCTGCTGGACACCCCSGGCCACGCCGACTTCTCCGAGGACACSTACCGCGTMCTGGCCGCCGTCGACTGCGCAGTGATGCTSGTGGACGCSGCCAAGGGCCTGGAAACMCAGACCATGAAGCTCTTCGAGGTCTGCAAGSMGCGCAACCTGCCCATCATCACGGTCATCAACAAGTGGGACCGGCCGGGCCTGGATGCACTGGCACTGATGGACGAGCTCACGGAACGCACCGGCCTGCAGCCGATGCCGTTGACCTGGGCCGTCGGCATCTCCGGTGATTTCCGCGGCGTCTGGGATCTCCGCAACGACCGCTTCGCACGGTTCCAGCGCAACAACGCCGGCGCCAACATCGCGCTGACCGAGTACTTCACGCCGGAGGAAGCCGCGGAAAGCCAGGGTAATAACTGGTCCGATGCCGTGGACGAGGCCGGCCTGGTGATTGAATCCAACCTCGAGTTCGACGTCGAGGCCTTCCATGCGGGCACCGCCACGCCCATCCTGTTCAGCTCCGCGGCCCTGAACTTCGGCGTGAAGGAAATCCTGGACGCACTGGTTGATTTCGCGCCGCCCGCAGCACCCCGCCCGGATGTTGACGGCAGCCCGCGCGCCGTGGAGTCGCCGTTCTCCGGCTTCGTTTTCAAGGTCCAGGCCGGCATGAACAAAGCGCACCGCGACCATGTTGCCTTCATCCGCGTCTGCTCGGGCGTCTTCGAACGCGGCATGGTGGTCACCCAGACCCGGACCGGGAAGTCGTTCGCCACCAAGTACGCCCAGCAGGTCTTTGGGCGGGAACGCGAGGTCATCGACGAGGCTTACCCCGGTGACGTCGTGGGCCTGGTGAACGCTTCCTCGCTGCGCGTGGGCGACAGCCTGTTCCTCGAAGATGCGGTGGAGTACCCGGCCATCCCGCTGTTCGCCCCCGAGCACTTCCAGGTGGCCCGGTCCAAGGACCCCAGCAAGTTCAAGCAGTTCCGCCGCGGCATCGAGCAGCTCGAGCACGAGGGCGTCATCCAGGTGCTCCGCTCCGACGTCCGCGGCGACCAGGCGCCGGTGCTTGCCGCCGTCGGTCCCATGCAGTTTGAAGTGGTTGAGGACCGGATGGCGCACGACTTCAGCGCCCCCATGCGGCTGGAACGCCTGTCCTATTCCCTCGCCCGGATTTCGACGGCGGATGCCATGCCTGCGCTGGCCAACGTCCCTGGCGCCGAGGTGCTGCTGAGGTCCGATGGCGAGTACCTCGCGTTGTTCACCGACGTCTGGGCGCTCCGCCGGATCGAGAAGAACCACCCCGATCTGACCCTGGTGCCCATCGGCACCCACAACCCCGCAAAGTAGCCAAAGATGACTGCAGTCCAACACAGTGCCATTCAACCGCGGGCACTGATCACCGGCGTCGGCACCATCAACCCCCTTGGTTCCACCGTTGCCGAGACCTGGTCCGGCCTGCTGGCGGGAAAATCCGGAATCGCCGCCCTGGAAGCCGGTTGGGCGGAGCAGCTTCCCGTGCGGATGGCCGGGCAGGTCACCGCCGACCTCTCCGAACAGCTCACCACCCGTGAGCTGAAGCGGATGGACCGGTGCGGGCAACTGGCCTTGGTAGCAGCGCGTGAAGCGTGGCAGCAGGCAGGAGCGCCGGAAGTCGATCCGGAGCGGTTTGCCGTGGTGATCGGCTCTGCGTACGGCGGTCTTGGGTCCATCCTTGAGCAGGACCGGGCACTCGCTGCCGGCGGCCCGCGCCGCGTATCCCCGCACACCCTCACCCGCCTAATGGTTAACGGACCGGCAGCCTGGGTGTCCATCGACCTCGGTGCCCGCGGCGGAGCCCGTACCCCGGTCAGTGCCTGCGCGTCCGGCGCCGAAGCAATTGTCCAAGGTGCCGAAATGATCAGGTCCGGCGCGGCCGACGTCGTCATCGCCGGCGGTGTGGACGCTTCAGTGAACGACCTGGTGATCACCGGTTTTTCACAGATCCGCGCCCTGTCCACTCGCAACGATGAGCCCCAGCGGGCATCGCGCCCGTTCGACGCCGCCCGCGACGGCTTTGTCCTCGCAGAAGGCGCCGGCATTGTGGTGCTGGAGAGCGAAGCACACGCCCGGGCGCGCGGCGCCGCCGTCCTCGGTTCCGTGGCGGGCGGCGCAGTCACCTCCGATGCCAACGACATCGTTGCAGCAGACCTGGCGATGCAGAAGCGGGTCATGCAAAAAGCCCTGGCCTCGGCTGGCATGGAGGCCTCGGACATCGGGTTCGTCCATGCCCACGCCACGTCCACCCCGGTGGGGGACCGGCTGGAGGCACAGGCCATCAACGCCATCTTCGGCGCGGACGTTCCGGTGACTTCGACCAAGGGCCACACCGGCCACCTGCTGGGCGGCGCCGGTGCACTCGCCGCCGTTGTGGTGGTCCAGGCACTGCAGACCGGACAGTTGCCGGGAACGGTCAACATCGAGGCGCTGGATCCCGAAGTGAACCTGAACGTCGTTACGGAAAACGCCCACACGCTGGCGCACGGCTCCGCCCCTGCCGGCCTGGTTAACGCCTTCGGTTTCGGCGGACACAGCGTTGCGCTGGTGATTACGGGGAGCTGATCCCCGAACGGTGCGCGGGCACGTAACTGCGCTATTGTGCCGGAACGCCGCGGGTCAGTTTCCTGATGTGTTCGGGCCGGAGCCCAGTCAGGGACGCCAGTTCGAAGTCGTCCAGAACCTGCTGCTTGCTGGCCGCTGCCAGCAGGTGCCGGCGTTCCTCCTCCACCGTTGCCTTCGATTCTTCCAAGGCCGTCAGTTCGTGGATTAATTGTGAGATCAGCCGGAAGTGCACGGCCTGTGACACCCCCGTGGGCTGCAGGTCGTCGAACGCCAGGCGGGTTCTGCGTACGGTCCACGTGGAGAGTTGGGTGATGCGCGAAAGGGCTGGCGCCGAAGCACCATCACACAGGGCCTGCGCGACCATCTGGTTGAGGCTTGCCGAGATATCCCGGATCCGGCTCGACTTGAAGCGAATGGCACCTTGCTTGTGCAGCAGCAGCCGGCTGAGTTCTGTACGTTGCTGATCGGGCGATTGCGGCCGGCTTCCACGGTAGCGGTAGCCGCCCGGGGCCGACTCTATTGCCTGATGGCGCGCCATATTTGCCCCTCCCTCGAACAACAAGCTCAAGGCTAGGCGCGTCCGTTGCTTCCGGGAAATACCGATATCCGGTGCAGTGATAAGTGGATTGCGTGGCTGGCGCGGCCATAAGGGTTGCTTATCCGCCCACGCAGAATAGGTCTTATCCACGGCGGTCAACTCTCCATAGGCTCGAATGACACAAGTCCCCTCACTGATGAACCCTGGGAAGAGAACATGTCTGAATTCGTGCCTGCATCGCGTGTGTCACGCATCAAATCGTCTCCAAGCGTGGCGGCCGCTGCGCGCGTCCGGGAACTCAAGGCGGAGGGGCGCAGAATTCTTGACCTCACCGTGGGCGAACCGGACTTCGATACACCCGAGCACATCAAAGCAGCCGCTGTCGAGGCGATCAGCCAGGGCGAGACCAAGTACACGTCCGTTACCGGTACGCCCGCGCTGCAGAAGGCCATCCTGCAGTCACTGGAGCTGAACACCGGCCTGCACTATTCGGCCAGCGAGATAACTATCGGCGGCGGAGCCAAGCAGGTCATCTTCATCGCGTTCATGGCTTCTCTGGATGCCGGCGATGAAGTCGTCATTCCTGCCCCTTACTGGGTCTCCTACCCGGACATGGTCCTGGCAAACGAAGGCAAGCCCGTCATTGTCCCCTGCGGCGAAGACACGGGTTTCAAACTCACTCCTGAAGCACTCCGCGGGGCAATCACGGACCGCACCAAGTGGCTGATCCTAAACACCCCGTCCAACCCGACCGGCGCGGTCTACTCCCGCGCCGAACTGCGGGCCCTGGCGGATGTCCTGGTCGAATTCCCGGGTGTTTATGTCCTGACCGACGAGATCTACGACCAGATCTATTTCGGCGCAGGCAAGCTGACCGGACTCGTGGAAGCAGCCCCTGAACTCAAGGACCGGGTCCTCCTTGTCAACGGCGTATCCAAGGCCTATGCCATGACGGGCTGGAGGCTGGGCTACGCGGCCGGGCCAGCGCAGCTGATCGCCGCCATCAACAAGCTCCAGTCGCAGATCTCATCCTGCCCTTCGTCGGTCAGCCAGGCGGCCGCGGCGGCGGCCCTCACTGGCGATCAGTCCTTCATCCGGACCAGCGGCGAGGTCTACCGCGGCCGCCGTGATGCCGCCGTCGCCGGGCTGAACGCGATCACAGGGCTGTCATGCTCGACGCCGGAGGGAGCCTTTTACGCCTACGTCAACTGTGGCGGGGTACTCGGGAAGACGACGCCGGACGGCGACGTTATCCGCGACGACCAGGACTTCGTCCTTTACCTGCTCGACCAGGCATCTGTCGCAGCGATCCCGGGGTCCGCTTACGGGCTCGGGCCGTACTTCCGCATCTCCTATGCGACCAGCCTCGACATCATCGGGGAATCCATCGCCGCCATCGACAAGGCCGTCCAGGCCCTCAACTGACCCGTACCCAATAAAGGAAAACACTGTGATCCACGTAAAGACCAACATCGACCGACCCGACGCAGACGCCGTCAGCCGACTGGCGAAGTTCTCCTCGGCCACCATCCACGAAGCCCAAGGTAGGAAGGGCGCGCTGAGCTCCAGGATCAAGCCAATCGATAGGGCCATGTCCTTCTGTGGCCCCGCCGTCACCGTCCGCTGTGCGCCCAGGGACAACCTGATGCTGCAGGTGGCCATCCACTACGCCGAGGCTGGGGATGTCATCCTCGCGGCGGCAGGGGAGTTCGAGGAAGCCGGTACCTTCGGTGACGTCCTCGGCAACGCCATGAAGGCCAAGGGCTTGGCTGGCCTCGTGACAGACTCAGGAGTCCGCGACACCCAGGACCTCATTGAACTGGGCCTGCCTGTCTTCTCCGGCAGTATCTCCATCAAGGGCACCGTCAAGGAAACCATCGGCCCCATCAACCACCCCGTGGTTTTCGGCGACGAGATCATCTACCCCGGAGACGTCCTGCGCGGCGACGCGGACGGCGTAGTGGTGGTCCGGAAGGGCGAGATCGAGGAAGTTATCCGCCTCTCGCAGGAACGCGACGACGCCGAGAGGGAACTCATCAGCCTGTACAAGGCCGGCGGCACCACCATCGACCTGTGCAAACTCACCGAGGTCCTGAAGTCCAAAGGACTGCTCGTCGAACAGGCCTAGCAGCGCCCGTTCGCGTCTGACGCCTGGCTGTGCCGCCGCGATGTTGCCCGCCGCAGGATGAATCGCCGTCGTGGGGTCAGTCAGGCGAGGGTGTGGAGGAACGGTTCCCGGCGTCCTTTTCCCAGGGCGCCCATCCCGAGGTAGAAAATGTCCGGACCGTAACTGTGCGCGTGCGCACACTGCTCCCAGGCTGTGACAGTTAGGCGAGGGCGTGGAGGAACCGTTCCAGGCCGTCTTCGCCCGGTGATAGTTCGGTGTGGATAAGTTCCGGGTGACTGGCTGGGTCTCTGGCTGGGTGGCTGGCCGGGTTTGTAGCCGGGTGTCTGTCCGGGTGGCCGCGCGGGTGACTGGCCGGGTGACGGCGCGGTGCTCCTTCCTTCGATTTTTTCTGTGGTTTGGGTTGGTGGGGCCAGTGGGGTGGTTCCCAGTCCTGGTGTTCGCTTCGGTATCGTCGCCCCGAGGGCGAGATCCAGCCCGGCGGTTCGTTCTTGGTCGCCGGGGTGGGCCGCCAGGCGCTGGTATGCCTCAGGCGGTGGTGTTTGGGGCACGGCTGGCCCAGATTTGTTATGCCGGTGGTGCCGCCCTGGTGCCAGGCGAGGAGGTGGTCCGCTTCATTGTCCAGAGACTGGTTGGAACAACCCGGGAACGGGCACTTACCGTCCCGCAGCCGCAGCCAGTTCCGCATCGCCTTGGTCAAACGGTAGCTGGTCCGCCCGATCTCCAGCGGCGCCCCGTCCCGCGGGTCAACCAGGACCCGGTAGAACGAATCCGCCCCGTTCGCCACGAGGTCCCGCGCCATCGACGCCGGGATCGGGCCGTACCCGTCCAGCATCGCCGGTTCCTCGGTGGCCCCGAGCAGGGAAAACACCGGGACCGTCACGAGGACCTGGGCCCGCGGGTGCGGGACCTGCCCGGGACCGTGGCCTGTCGGATTCATGCTCCCGGCAGCATCGGGGCTTGATCCGCTGGTTCCGCTGGCCAGGAAGGCTGCAGCATCGTCGCCTGATCCGTTGGATCCGTTGGATCCGTTGGATCCGCTGGATCCGCTGGTCAGGAGGGCTGTGGCGAACACGTCAGCGCGGAGTTGGGTAAGGGTCAGGGAATCCTCCGGGCCCTGCAGGCCCCGGGCGATCGCGGTGGTCCGGTTCCAGATTGCGACCGCCTGGTCCGCCGGGAGGTAGGCCGTGAGCCACGCCATCCCGTCCCGGTCCGGGGCATACTAAACCCGCCGGTCCAGGACACCCCTGGCGTGCCGGTCCTCGATACTCTCGGCGTGGTGGCGTTCCCGCCACGTGCGGGCCTTGGCCCGGAACCGGGACGCCGGCATCTCCCCCGCAGGACACCCCAGAGCCGGGTCCGGTACGTCCGGGTCCAGGAAGTGGGCCTCCAGCGCAGCGGCACCGGCCCGGTCAAGGCTGCCGGCTTCGTCCGCCATCACCCGGGCATGCTGCCAGGAAATGGTTCCGGACTGCAGGGCAGCCAGGGTCAACGGCAAGGTGTTGGTCAGGGCGTGCGAAACGACCAGGAACGAACCCGCCGCACGGTCACCGATAGTCAGGGCACACCCTACCTCGGCCGTGACTGCCATCTCCTGGGCCTGTACCGAAGCCTCCGGAGGTGCTGCGGCCTGGGCAGTGTCCGCGTACGTCACGGCTGTTAGTGCCTTCAAACCAGCCATCTGCGCATCCGCCGCCGCGGCGCCGGTCAGAATATCCAGGCAATCCTCGGACAATCCCCGCAACGGATCGTCCCCCGCATAAAGTCCACCGGAACCGTGTTCGTTCACCACACCGGTGAGCACAGAAACGGCCGCAGTGATGTCCGCAAACGCCTTCACCACCGCCGGGTTACTCATGTATCCATCATGACAAGGGGGTCTGACATTCAAGGTAGAACGGGTTTCGACAGGCTCAACCACCGGGTTTTGAGCCCGGTTTCGACAGGCTCACGTTTCGGCAGGCTCAGCCACGGGATTCGACGGGCTCAACCGTCGGGTACCGGACCCTATTGGCCAGGGTGAAGATACGCGGGGGGACCGACCAGGGCGTCCTCCAGATACCATACGGTGGAGCCGCCGCCGGTGGCGGGCATGATGCTGCCTTCGAAGACGAACACGGGATCCTTTGAGCGGTCCGCAGGACGCCAAAAGCCGTTGGCCGGGCAGTGAAAACCGGTTTTCGCCATGAGTCCCATTTTTCCGTCTGCAATTCTTCGCATTGTGTTGATCTTTTTCACGGAATGCTCCCATTGATTCTTTGTGAAAGTCGCCGCCGCTTTTCTTCGGCCTGCTCCAATTTTAGAATCCCGGACGCGCCGTTACTAAGACTAATGATGCGTGGCCTAATAAGCGGATGCTATGGACGGGCTAGCGGGCATACTTCTTGCTCAGCATTTCCTGCAGCATTTCCTTCAGCACCAGGAGAACGGCCGATGCCGCCTCGGAGAGCGGGTCGTGATCGGGGGTGCACAGGGCGATCTTGCACTGCAGCGCGGGATCCACGATTCGCAGGACGTGGAAGTCCTCCTCGTGGAACAGGGCGTCCGCCGCAGACTTGGGCATAATGGTGGCGCCCAAGTCTGCGCGCAGGAGCCGGGCCAGGGACGGTACCGATTCCACTTCCCCGACGAGTTTGAGCTTGAGTCCCTTGCCGTCAAGGCCGCCCTCCACCACCTGGCGCAGGGTATGGATCTTCTCAGGCAGGAAAAGACCGAAACCGGCTACATCCTCCAGGGTAATTGTGCCGTCTTCCGGCGCCGCCCCAAACCGGTCGGCGTTGACCACAAAGTGCAGGTCTTCAACGATCATCGTGGTGAACTGCACGCCGCGGATGGGCCCCGGCTCGTAAATCAGGGCCATATCCAGCCGGCCGTTCTTGATGGCCTCGCTCAGGACGCCGCCGTAGATTTCCGTGACGTGCAGGACGATGTCCGGGTACCGGCGGCCCACTTCGCCGATGATCTGCGGGGTCAGGCTGGATGCCATGCTGTAGGGCGCGATGGCGATCGAGACCCGCCCTGACGGCGCTGCTCCCGACGCGGCGACGTCCTGCCGTGCCTGCTCCACCAACCGCAGGATGGATTGGGCATGACGGTACAGTGTGTGCCCGGCCGCAGTGGGCTTGACGCCCTGCTTGCTGCGGATAAGGAGCCGCTGTTTGAGATCGGTCTCCAAAGCCGAAACCTGCTGGCTTAGGGCGGGCTGGGCCACATGCAGCGCTGCGGCGGCCTTGGTGATGCTTCCCGAATCCACGATCTGGACGAAGTACGCAAGCTTCCTCGTATCCATAGCCGCCTTCTCTCTTTGCGGCGTCCTGGACCACTCGGGGTCATAAGCGGATGTGGTGGAGGAATACGCAATAAGTCTTTGTGTGATCCACATCGCTGACACTAGGTTGAACCCAGAACGCTATTTCACTAATCGTACATTCTACTCTTCCGGCTGACATGCAATTTCGAGATGACGCCAGACGCATTTCGCATATCAGGAATGCTTACCGGGAAGGTGTGTTGTTTTTACATTTCTGAAATATGAGTTCCATAGCGTCAATGCACTCACTCCGCGGCGACGGCGAAGGCCGGTCCTAACGATGGGAAGGAGGTGGCACGCATGAGGGCAGCAGCCCAGGGTTCACCGGTCATAACGGCCAGCTATCCCGTGACATGGATTACGTCTTTGTGTGAGCCAACTCGCAATGCCAGACTTCTTGGCAGAAGCCCGGCCGCCCGGGCCGCCGAACCGCAGGCCCCGTGCCGGGCAGGTTCCCGGCATCCAGTTCACTACCGGAAGCTGACCTTTGCGCCTCGATGCGTATCGGTGCAGCCAACACACCAGGAGGGCTCACATGGGACCCACAGTTGATCTTGTGGCTGATCTCGGAGAAGGGTTCGGCGCGTACTCCATGGGCGACGACGCGGCCCTGCTCGAGGTGGTTTCCAGCGCCAACATCGCTTGCGGATTCCACGCAGGAGATCCTGACATCATGAACGCCACCGTGGCCGAATGCGTGCGCCGCGGCGTCAGCATCGGGGCGCACCCGAGTTTCCCCGACCTCCGCGGGTTCGGCCGGCGCGCTATGGACCTCACCGCCGATGAAGTCCGCAACGACATCCTCTATCAGTTCGGCGCACTGAGCGCCTTCGCCGCCTACCATGGCACCGGCGTCGTCCACCTTGCACCGCATGGCCGCCTCGGCAACCTCGTGGCCACCCGGCCCGACTACGCGGAAGCCGTCGCCGACGCCGCCGCCCGCATCAACCCGGACCTGATCGTGCTGGCCCAGGACGGTGAACTGGCCGACGCCGCCGCAGCCCGGCGGCTCCCAGTGGGCATCGTGGGCATCGCAGACCGCGCCTACGAGGCGGACGGCACTCTGGTGCCCCGCAGCCGCCCCGGCGCTGTCATCCACGATCCTTCGGCCATCGTTGAGCGCACCATCCGCATGGTCTGTGAAGGTGTCATCGAAACCGTCGCCGGAACCGACCTGCGGATCGTTGCCGACACGATCCTGCTCCACGGGGACACCCCGGGCGCCGTCCAGCTGGCCCGCCAGGTCCGCACTGAACTGGAACGCGCCGGCGTGACCATCGCCCCGCTGTCCCAGGTACTCGCCGCCAAAGTGAAAGCCGCCTGACATGTCCGACACCACAACACCAACTCCCGTGGAAGTTTTTGAATCCGGTGACGCCGCCCTGCGGGTCGTCGCTTCCTCCCCGGACAGCGAGTCCAACTGGTGTATCGTCCACGCCCTTGCCGAGTGGCTGGAAGCAGCCGGGGCCGACGGCGTCCACGGCGCGGTGCCCACCTACGACTCCCTGCTTGTGGAATTCGACCCCGGCGTCACCACCGCACGCCAGGTCCGGGCATTTATCCTTCTAGGCCTGCGCCAGCTCGAATTCACCGGGGCACCCGCCCGCGAACCCCAGGAATTCAGCGTCCCCGTGGTTTACGGCGGCGAGTACGGCCCCGACCTGGAGCGCGTTGCGGAACAGCAGCAGCTCTCCGTCAAGGAAATCATCGAACTGCATACCACTAAGTCCTACGTGATCCGCTGCCTGGGCGCTCCGGCCGGCTCGCCGATGATGGACGGCCCGGATTTCCCACTCCCTGTGCCCCGCCTGAAGGACCCCCGGCTGTCCGTTCCGGCTGGCGCCGTGGCCGTCGCAGGCCGGCAGGCAGTCATCGCCCCGGCCATGGCCCCCGGCGGCTGGTGCGTCATCGGCCAGACCCCGCTGACCGTCCTCGACGCAACGGCTGAGCCGCTGGTTCCTTACGTTCCCGGCGACGTGCTGAGGTTCCACCAGATCCAGCCGGAAGACTTCGCCAACTACGCAGGCCGGAAACTGGAGGCGGCACGATGAGCGGCTCCCTGGTCATCCAACAGCCCGGCAACTCCGTGGTCACCGACCTGGGCCGCTTCCGCGGACCCCGGTTCGGACTCCCTGTGAACGGTGCGCTGGACCAGTTCTCTGCGCGCGCTGCGAACATCCTCGCCGGTAACGGAGACAACGCGCCGCTGCTTGAGGTCACCGCACTGGACTTCCGGATGCGGGCCACCACGGACATCCTCATCGCCGTCACCGGGGCGCCCCTGCACCTCACAGTGGACAGGCGTGAATGCCAGCAGTGGGAGCCTGTGTCAGTCCGGGCCGGGGAAACCGTGGCGCTGCGCCGTATTACCGGCGGGCTGCGCGCCTACCTTGCCGTCCACGGCTCGGTGGAGGCACCTGTGCTGCTGGGCAGCTGCGCCCCGGACACCGTCGTCGGATTCGGCATGCGGCTGGGCGAAGGCACCGAACTCAAGACCTCCCGAACCGTTGCACCCATCAGGCAGCCGTACTTCGACCTGCCGCTGTTCCGGCTGGGACTGACCCGGCCCGAGTTCAGCAGCCACGCGGTCGTCGAGGTCACTGAAGGGCCCGACGTGCACGAGTTCGGCGACACCGCCGATCTGCTTTACAGCGCCGAATACACGGTCAGCGGCCGGAGCAACCACATCGGGCTGCGCTTGGGCGGGGAACTCCCCGAACGCCAGTCGAGTGCCGAAGTGCTCTCCCGCGGCGTTCCAGTAGGCGCCATCGAGGTCCCGTCCCGGGATGAACTCCTGGTGCTGCACCGCGGCCGCGGAGTCACCGCCGGCTACCCCGTCCTCGCGGTGGTCACCAGCCGCTCGCTCGACGTGCTGGCCCAGGCCCGGCCGGGCCACACCATAACCTTCCGCAGGACCACCGTTCCCGAAGCTACAGCGAAGTACCGGGCGGCCCTGCGGGAACTGGAGAACCTCCGTTCAACAGTCAGTACGGTCTTCAACCTCCTCGGCATCGGAATCGGCATCGGCAGCCAGCCAGGCTGGCAGCAGCTCGCCCCGGCAGCCGGAAGCTAATTACCCTCGCCTCAGCTTCAAACCCTTGTTACCATCCCCTTAAGTAAGGAAAGCCATGTCCACCTCTACGCACGCGGCCCAGCCGCAAGAGCGGCTCAGCAGCAAGCAGACCCGCAAAGTTGTGACGGCCGGCTGCGTCGGCATCTTCGTCGAGCTGTACGACAACGGCATTTTCGCGTTCATGGCCGGAACGCTTGCGCTCGTCTTCCTGGCGCCAGGTAACCCGGACAACGCCTTGTTGTTCGTCTTCGCCGGCTACGCAGTGTCCTTCTTCGTGCGCCCCCTCGGCGCCGTGGTCTGCGGATACCTGGGGGACCGCATCGGACGGCAAAAACTGCTGGTGTTCGTCATCCTGCTCATCAGCATTGCGACGGCGGGCATCGGCCTGCTTCCGGCCTATTCGGCCATCGGCATCGCCGCGCCGATCCTCCTCGTGCTGCTCCGCCTGCTGCAGGGCTTCTCCGTTGGCGGCGAAGCGGCCGGCGCTATGACCTTCCTCGCTGAGCACGCCCCTGAAGGCAAGCGCGGCATCATCACCTCCTACGCCCAGATCGCCTCCTTCGCGGCACTGCTGACCGGCACCTTGGTTGCGTTCTCCATGTCTCCCTGGCTCACCCAGGCAGCGATCGACGGCGGCGGCTTCGGTGCGTTTGCATGGCGCATTCCGTTCCTGGTCGCCATCCCCATGGGCATCATCGGCTGGTACATCCGCAAGGCCATCAGCGATACCCCGAACTTCCAGAAGCTGAAGGAAGAAGGCGGGCTGTCCAAGAACCCGTTGAAGGAAGCCTTCAAGTCCGCCGAACACCGCCGCGCCATGCTCCTGGCCATGTTCATCCCCCTCATGAACGGCTCCGGCTACTACGTCCTGTTCTCCTACATGCCCACGTTCCTGAAGGGCAAGCAGCTCAACTTCACCATCGGTGAAGCACTGATCGTCACCGCCTGCAGCCTGGTGGCCATCTGCATCGCGATCCCCTTCATGGGCGCCCTCTCGGACCGCATCGGCCGCAAGAAGGTCATTGCCGGCTCCGCCATCGCCATGGCCATCGTCGGCATCCCCGCCTACGCCCTGATCGCCACCGGCAACATGGCACTGGCCATCCTCGGCGCCTGCATCATGGCCGTCGTGTTCGCCGGCCACACCGCCGTCATCCACATCCTGATCGTTGAACTGTTCCCCACCCGTGTCCGGTACTCCGCGTACGGCCTGGGCTACAACGTTTCCTCGGCACTCTTCGGCGGCACGGCACCGCTACTGATGACCTGGCTGATCTCGTCCACCGGCAACATCTACATGCCGGCCTTCTACGCCGTCATTACCGCGCTGGGCACCCTCGTCGCTGTCAGCACTGTCAAGGACCGGGCACACCTGCCCCTTCGCGACGCCTGACCACCCACCATTCCACCAGCAGTGCGCTGCCCCGCCGGTAGCGCACTGCACCACTTGCGGGGCACCAACTGCGCTGCACCCACCAGGAGCCTAAAATGCCTTTCTCTGACTACTCCACCGCCGTCGTCACCGGCGCCTCCACCGGAATGGGCGCCGCGATCGCCGAACGCCTCACCAAGCGCGGACTCACCGTCCACGCCCTGGCCCGCAACGAGGACCGCCTGAAGGAACTTGCAGACAAGACCGGAGCCATCCCGCACGTTGTGGACCTGACAGACACGACGGCGCTGGCCGCCGTCGTCGGTGATCTTGAAGTGGATGTCCTGGTGAACTGCGCCGGAGTGTCCCGGCCGGGGAACATCCTGGACTCCAGCGAAAGCGACGTCGACGAACTGATCGACGTCAACCTCCGCGGTCTGCTTCAACTCACCAGGCTGGTGCTGCCGGGCATGGTGGAACGCGACCGCGGCCACGTCATCAACATCAGCTCCATCGCCGGCCTCTACAACTTCTACGGCCACACGGTCTACCACGCCACCAAGGCCGCCGTGCACCAGGTGTCCCGGCAGCTGCGCAACGACACCGTGGGCAAGCGCATCCGCGTCACCGAAATCTGCCCCGGCCGCGTCGAAACGGAAATCTTCGGCCGCAACATGGGCGGCACGGCCGAGGCCATGGAAGAAGCGTGGAAGACGTACTACGAGGGCTACGAGTCGCTGACCACTGACGACATTGTCAACGCCATGGACTACGCCATCGAAACGCCCCGCCACGTCAACGTGGGCATGCTCGAACTGATGCCCACCTTCCAGGTCCCCGGCGGACTCACCTTCGACAGGCGCTGACCCAGCGCTGACCCACACCCACCCGGCCCACCCCAGACCCAGGATCGATAGGTTTTCCCGATGCAAAAAGTCCGCACCGTCAGTTTCCCCGACCGGCAACTCCTCGCCGATCTTTCGCCCCTGCCCGAAGGGCTGAGAGGGGTGGTGTGGGACTTGAAGTCAGATCCCGACGGCGGGACGCTGAGTGAGATCGACGGCGTCATCCTCCCGTACATCGACGCGTCCGCTGTGCTGGGCTCGCTTGCGCAGGTGGAGGACCTGAAGTACGTGCAGACCCAGTCCACCGGGTACGACGGCGTGATCGAGGCCGCCGGGCCGGCGGCCGGCGTGGCCAGCGCTTCCGGCGTCCACGCTGCCGCGACGGCGGAGCTCGCCATCGGGCTGATCCTCGCCAAGCTGCGCGGCATCGACCAGGCGGTGCGCGACTCGCAGTACGGCCTCTGGCGGCCGGAACGGCGCCAGTCCCTGGCGGACCGGCGCGTGCTGTTGGTGGGGGTCGGCGGGATCGGGCACGAAATCGCCCTGCGCCTGGCGCCGTTCGAGGTCACCGTCACCCGAGTGGGGAGTTCGGCCCGCACCGACGAACACGGCGAGGTTCATGCATCCAGCGAGCTGGCCGCGCTGGCCGATACGCACGACATTCTGGTTTTGGTTCTGCCGCTGAACGAGCACACGCACCAGCTGATCGGTGAAGAAGTCCTCGCGGCCCTGCCGGATGGTGCCCTGGTGGTGAACGTGGGCCGCGGCTCGGTGGTGGACACAGCCGCCCTGACCAAGGAAGTCCTGTCCGGGCGCCTGCAGTGCGCCCTCGACGTCGTTGATCCCGAACCGCTGCCGCAGGACCACCCGCTGTGGTCCACGCCCAACGCGCTGATCACTCCGCACGTAGGCGGCAACGCGTCTGCCTTTCAGCCCCGGATTCTCAAGCTCCTGAGGAGGCAGCTTGAGGCCCTTGCCGCCGGCCAGGCCCCGGCCAACCTCGTGCAGAACGGCCCCTTCTAGGGAGCAGTGCCTCCAGGAAACAGTGACGAAGAAGAACTACCACCCGCGCGATACTGCGCAGAGTGCGGCGAAGGAGCTGCTCCATTTATGAATTCACTTTTTGATTTGACGGGGCGGGTTGCCTTGGTGACGGGGTCGAGCCGGGGGATTGGTAACGCGTTGGCGCGGGCGTTGGCTGAGGCGGGTGCGACGGTGGTGTTGAACGGGGTGAATGCGGAGCGGTTGAAGGCTGCTGAGGTGGCGTTGGCTGCTGATTTCGGTCCGGGCCGGGTTCATAGTGTCGCGTTTGATGTCACCAGTGATGCCGAGGCTGCCCGTGGTGTTGCGT
>NZ_JBFTPV010000014.1:0-84752 GCF_056398665.1 Pseudarthrobacter sp. 01T43
GATGACGTCGTGGAACGGCTTCTTGGTGCGCTCGAGCAGGTCCTTGGTGAGGTCCTGGAACTTGGCGCGGGTCAGCTGTTCGTCCAGGTGGACCGGGCCGTCGGGGGTGACGGAGAGGTACTGGAGCGAAACGTTGGTGCTGGTGGAGGAGGAGAGTTCCTTCTTGGCCTGCTCGGAGGCTTCGCGGAGGCGCTGCAGGGCGATCTTGTCCTTGGACAGGTCGATGCCCTTGACCTTGAGCTGGTTCAGCAGGTAGTCCACAACGCGCTGGTCCCAGTCGTCGCCGCCGAGGCGGTTGTCACCGGCGGTGGAGCGGACCTGGATGGTGGAGAAGTTGTCTTCATCCTTGCCAACTTCGAGGAGGGAGACGTCGAACGTGCCGCCGCCGAGGTCGAAGACCAGGATGAGTTCGTCTTCCTTGCCCTTGTCCAGGCCGTAGGCCAGTGCTGCCGCGGTGGGCTCGTTGACAATGCGCAGGACGTTGAGGCCCGCGATTTCGCCGGCTTCCTTGGTGGCCTGGCGCTCGGCGTCGTTGAAGTAAGCCGGAACGGTGATCACAGCATCGGTGACCTTTTCACCGAGGTAGGACTCGGCGTCGTTCTTCAGCTTCATCAGCACGCGGGCGGAGATTTCCTGCGCGGTGTACTTCTTGTCATCGATGCCAACGGACCAGTCGGTGCCCATGTGGCGCTTGACGGAGGCGATGGTGCGGTCAATGTTGTTGACTGCCTGGCGCTTGGCGATCTCACCCACCAGGACTTCGCCGGTCTTGGAGAACGCAACCACGGACGGCGTGGTGCGGCCACCCTCGGCGTTGGCAATAACGGTGGGCTCGCCACCTTCGAGAACGGAGACGACGGAGTTGGTGGTTCCGAGGTCGATACCTACTGCACGTGACATGTGTTGCTTCCTTCTTTCCTTGGAAACTTGCTGGCGCCCCTCATTGAGCGTTCTGCACTCAACTTTACTCAGGGCAGAAGAGATGTCAATCCAAAGTTGAGCGCAGTACGCTCAACTTTGGATTCTTTGTGCAGCACGATTCGACAACTCCCCCGTATTTGCGGGCCCGCAGGGAGGGCAGCCCACGCGCGGGCAGTCCGTTCGCTGTGCGTGAACGGGCCGCCTTGGGCGCAGGAATCCGGGCCGGGACCCTAGGAGTTCCTGTCCTCGTCCTCCTCAACCTCGCGGGCCGTTTCCACGCCCCGGGCGGTTCCCACGGTGCCGGCATCGCCATAGTTGCCCTCCGGATAGTCGCCCTCCTCGCGCTGCTCCTCAACGCCGCCCACCACGCCGGCATCACCGTAATCGCCTTCCACGTACTGGCCGCCCTCACCCTCCAGTCCAGGCGCGCTGCTGGCCTTGCGGGGCTCGTCGTCACGCGCGATGTTCTCAGTCATGGCTAATCTCTCCTTTGAGGTTCGGCGTCCACCTGGGCGCAGTTGGAGTCTACTCAGACAAGGCGGGGCGAAACAGGGGTCTGCAATCAACCCTCCCGAAGGCCCGCCACGCGCGCGAGGACCGCCAGATGGTGCTCAAAGAGTTCGTCGCGGGCGCTGAACGCGTCAGGCCCGTACTGGCCGAAGACCTCGAAGCTCACCGCGCCAAACAGCGACGTCCACGCCAGCACACCGCTTGCTATCAGGCCGTCAGGTACCACGATCCCCAGCTCTGCACGGATCGCTTCGAAATCGGCAGCCAGGGCGGGAGGTACGACGGCGGCGCCTGCGGGCGATGCCTTCAACTCGCCTGCGCGGAAGGCCGCGTCGAGGATCCCCACCAAACGGTAAATCACCCTGGTGCCGGGGGTTGTGGTCTGGCCGGCGGGCGCCTGATAGCCGGGCACCGGGCTGCCGAACAGGAGCCCGTAGCGCGCCGGCTCACGCAGCGCCCACTCCCGGACAGCGAGCCCCAAGGCGGTAAACCGGCCCGCGAAGTCACCCTCGGGCCTCGCGCCCACGGCCGCATCCACCGCGTCGCCGAGCTCGCTGTAGGCGTCCACCAGCAGGAGCGTCAGAAGCTCATCGCGGCTGGCCACATATCGGTAGACGGCAGACGAAACAACCCCAAGATCCCTCGCCACGGCGCGGAGTGACAATGCCGCCGCACCGTGAGTTGCCAAGTGGTCCCGGCCAAGCCGGACAATGTCCGCAATCGTCTGGGCGCGGGCGCGCTCCCTGGGCGTCCGGAGGGTGGTTTCCGCGTGTGCGGCAGCGTCGCTCATGGGTCCAGCTTCGCACAAAGCAGAGCAGTGTCAACAATTGAGAGCACCGCTCTTGACTTCTCGCCGGAAGTGGATGCACGCTTGGGTGAGAGCAGTGCTCTCCACTAACCGTGAGCACTCGGGAATACCAGCCCTGAAGGGGAAATTATGAACGATCTACACGTTGTCACCGGAGCAGGCCCCGTTGGCTGGGCGGTTGCGGAACAGCTGGCCGGGCAGGGCAAGCACGTCAAAGTCCTGACGCGTTCGGGCTCAGGCCCGGTGCATCCGCTGGTGGAACGGCTGACCGCCGACGTCCAGGACGCCGCCCAGGTGCGTGCGGCATTCGCGGGCGCCGCCGCCGTATTCCATTGCATCCACGGGTCCTCTTATACGGCGGAGGCGTGGCGGGCGGAGCTTCCCCGGGCTGAGCAGACGGTGCTGGCAGCGGCAGGTGAGGCGGGCGCCGTCGTCGCCTTCCCAGAAAGCCTGTACTCCTACAGCCAGCCGGAGCGCCCGATGACCGAGGCAGGTCCGCGAACCGCTCAGGGCGGCAAGCGCGGGGTCCGCACCGAACTGCTGCGGGCCCGCGATGCTTCGCCCACCGACACCGTCAGCGTGGTGGCCGGCGACTTCTTCGGCCCGCGCGTCCGGAACTCCCACGGCGGCGAGCGCATGCTTGCACCCGTCCTGGCCGGAAAGAAACTCTGGGTCGTGGGCAGCGCGGACCAGCCGCACTCGTTTACCTACGTCCCGGACTTCGCGGCGGCAATGATCCGGTCCGTACAGACGCCCTCGCTGTGGAACAAGGTCTGGCATGCACCCACCGGTCCGGCGGTAACGCAGCGTCAGCTGGCCACGGCGTTTACCGAAGCCGGCGGGGTGGCTGCGCCGAAAATTGGCGCCCTACCCGGTTGGGCGCTCCGGGCCATGGGCGTCTTCTCACCCGATCTGCGCGAGGTTGCCGAAATGCTGTATCAGTTCAACAGGCCGTTTGTGATGGACTCCGCGGCGAGCCAGGCCGCCCTGGGCCTGGAACCAACGCCCCTCGAAGAGGCAGCCGCGGCCACGGTGGCCTGGTGGCGGACGCAGGGCTGAGGCCCGCACCCCGCTACCGGCGGCCCGCGCCCTCCGCCTCCAGTTCCGGATCGCGGGTGCCGGGGTCCCGCTGAACCGCCGCGTCGAGCTCCGGCCGCCCCAGCTTGCTCGGCCACCAGATGCGCGGGCCGATGTCGTACGTCAGGGCCGGGACCAGCAGCGAGCGCACCAGCACGGTATCCAGCAGCACCCCGAAGGCCACAATGAACGCCAGCTGGACCAGGAACATGATGGGGATGATGCTCAGGGCCGCAAAGGTGGCAGCCAGCACCACGCCGGCGGAGGTGATCACGCCACCGGTCACACCCAGCCCGCGCAGGATGCCCGGCCTGGTCCCGTGCTTCAACGACTCCTCGCGCACCCGGCTCATCAGGAAGATGTTGTAGTCCACGCCGAGTGCCACCAGGAAGACGAACCCGAACAACGGCACCGTGGCGTCCGCACCGGGGAAGCCCAGCAGGTTGTTGAACACCAGAGCCGAGACGCCCATGGCGGCGCCGTAGGACAACACCACGGAGAGCACCAGCAGGACCGGCGCCACCACGGAGCGGAGCAGGAGCATCAGGATAAAAAGGATGACCACCAGCACCACCGGGATAATGATCACCAGGTCGCGCTGCGCCGTGGTGTTGGTATCCAGGGCCGTGGCGGTCACGCCACCCACCAGGGCACCGGCGTCCACCGCCTTCACGTTCTCCCGCAGCGCCTTGACCACGTCCTCCGCTTCAATGGAATCCGCGGCGTAGTTGAGCGTGGCGTTGATCAGTACCTTCCCGTCGTGGACGTCCGGCACGCTGGGAGCCCCGGGGGCTCCGGTGATCGGGACACTTCCCGCAGCCAGAAGGTAGGCGTCCCCCACGCCGTCGGCCGCTTTGACCTTCGCGAGTACCTGATCAGCCTTACCTTGATCTGCAACCACGACGGCGGGGCTGCCGCTGCCGGCGTCGAAATGGCGCGCCAGCGCGTCCTGGCCGTCAACGGCGTTGGACGCTGTGAGGATGACGTCCGTCTGCGGCACACCGTTGGCCTTCAGCTGCAGGATGCCTGTCGATGCCACCAGCAGCAGGAGGACCGAAGCGATCCACACGGTGCGCGGACGGCGGGATACCAGCGAACCCGTGGCACGCCAGATGCCCTTCTGCCCTTCGAGCCCTGTGACAAGCTCCGGTTCCCGCTGATCCTCCGGGACCAGCTTGGGGCGGAACGGCCAGAAGGCAGCGCGGCCCAGGAGTGCCATCAGGGCTGGCAGCAGGGTCAGCGCAGCGAACAGCGAGCAGAGGATGCCTGCAGCCGCCACCGGGCCCAGGCCCTTGTTGGAGTTCAGGTCGGAAAAGAGCAGGCAGAGCAGGGCGATGATGACGGTGGCGCCAGAGGCAACGATCGGCTCCACCGAAGTTTTCCAGGCTGCCAGCACGGCGGCGGTCCGGTTGCGGGTGTGGGTAAGGGCTTCGCGGAACCGGGCCACGTACAGCAGCGCGTAGTCCGTGGCCGCACCGATCACCAGGATGGACAGGATGCCCTGGCTTTGGCCGTTCAACTGGATCCAGCCGAGCTTGGCCATTCCGAACACGAGCAGGATGGCGGCGCACAGTGCGAAAACCGATGTGAGCAGCACCGCGATGGGCAGGAGCAGGGAGCGGTAAACGATCAGGAGGATCACAAAGACGGCCCCCAGCGCCACCAGCAGCAGGATGCCATCAATCCCGGCGAACGCGCTGGTGAGGTCGGCCGCCAGGCCGGCAGGTCCCGTGACGAACGTCTGCATTCCCTGGGGAGCCGCCTCAGCAACAGTGGTCCGCAGCTCCTTAACGGCTTCCTTCAGCTCACCGGATGAAGCGATGGGGGCGATGAACTGGACGGCCTTGCCGTCCTCGGACGGGATAGGGCCGATCACAGCGCTGCCGAGCTTGAGCGCTTCAAGGTCGGTTTTCAGGCCTGCTGCCTTACCCAGCTGTGCCGGGGTGAACGGGGAGCCGTTTTCGATCAGGATGACGGCGGGCACTTCGTTGGAATCCCGGAATTTCGCCTGCCAGTCCTGCGCGGCCGTGGCTTCGGCGCTTGCGGGAAGGAAGGAGGCCTGGTCGTTCGAGGAAACCTCGCTGAGGCGCCCGAAGGTGGGGCCGCCGACGCCTGCAACGGCCAGCCAGGTAAGCACCAGGAGCACTGGAATGAGCCAGCGCAGCCAGAACGGAACCCGCGCGCTGTGTTGGGGACTGGTTTTCATGATTCCTTCAGGGCTGGGGAATGGAGGGGTACAATTGATTCCATCATAGAGTATCTCCATGATAGACATAAGCGGCTGTCATGCAACTTATGATGGAAGGCCCGCGGACGGCGTGCCTGCAGTAATATCCGTCAAGGCGCCACAGAGACCGGCGCCCGGGATCCACACAGCAAAATCAACACTGTGCCGGATAAACACCGGGCAGCATCAACACCGCAGCCGCGGGCAGAGGAGGGAAAAGATGACAGGGGAACCGTTCCAGCGCCCGCCTGACTCCGCCCCCCAGTCCCTGATCCGCCTGCTGCAGGACTTCACGCTTGAAGCCAACCGGTACGTGGACTCCGCCGGGGCGCAAAATGACATGCACCGCACCGACCTGAATGCGCTCGCGGTCATCATGCGCCACACCGCGAAGGGCCTCGTCGTCACGCCCGGCGTCCTCCGGAAGGAACTGCACCTCAGTTCCCCGGCCACCACTGCCCTCATCGACCGGCTGGACAACTCCGGCCACGTGGTCCGCGAACGGCATGCGTCTGACCGCCGGCAGGTCCAGCTCCGCATGACGCCCAAGGCCTTCCAGGACGGCGGCGCCATGTTCATGCCATTGTCCCGCCATATGGGTGCGGCCATGGCGTCTTTCTCCCCCGAGGAACTGGATCTCGTCACCCGGTTTATGACCGCCATGGTGGAGGCAACCGTCGCCGCCCGCCAGGAGTCGTCCGACGGCGGCCCGGCCTCCCCTGGCACTTCGGCCACCGGGGGCACCCCCAAGTAAGTAGCAGTAGGTGTCGTTTTGGGCGGTCAAAACGACATGTACTGCTATCCAGTTGGGTGGAACGCACGACGGCGGCTCCTCCCATTCGCGCTATCGCGGCGGTAGCGTTTGGTTATGAGTGCGCAGCAGCCTGGAGACGACGATGTGTACACGCACGGCCACCATGAGTCGGTGGTCCGCGCCCACGCTTCGAGGACCGCGGAAAATTCCGCGGCGTTTGTCATCCCCCATCTCACCCCGGGGACATCAGTGCTCGACGTCGGCTGCGGGCCCGGGAGCATCACCTGCGATTTCGCCGCACTGGTGTCACCAGGGAAAGTTACCGGCCTGGACCGGTCGCCGGACATCATCGCCCAGGCCGCGGCGCTCGCCGCTGAGCGCGGCGTAACCAACGCGGAGTTCGTGGCCGGCAACATCTACGACCTCGACTTCGAGGACGAGACGTTCGACGTCGTCCACGCCCACCAGGTGCTGCAGCACCTGACCGATCCGGTGGAGGCACTCCGGGAGATGCGCCGCGTGGCGAAGCCCGGCGGGATCGTGGCCGTAAGGGACGCAGACTTCCACGGCATGAGCTGGTACCCGTCCCTGCCGGAACTTGACGAGTGGATGGACCTCTACCAGCAGATCGCCCGCCGCAACGGCGCCGAGCCCGACGCCGGCCGCCGCTTGGTCTCCTGGGCCCAGTCCGCAGGCTTCACCGACGTCGCACCCACCAGCAGCAACTGGCTGTACGCCACCGGCCAGCAGCGGAGGTGGCAGGCGCGGGTGTGGGGCGAGCGGGTGCTGCATTCTGCGTTCGCCGACCAAGCCCTGGAGTACGGCTTCGCCAACGCCGCGGATCTGGCGCGTATCTCCGCGGGCTGGCACCGCTGGGGGTCCACAGACGACGGCTGGTTCCTGATCCCGAACGGCGAGGTCATTGCGAGGGCCTGAAGCCACATACAGCCTGGTTTTCCACATTGCTGAGGCCGGGGCTTCATTCTGCAAGACCCGGGTCATATCGTCGAGCCATGAGCTACTGCGGGGAGCACGAATACTGGGCTGAGCCTTACACAGCCGAGGTTGACCAACTAGACTTGGTCAACATGGGACAATACAACGTCCAAGAGGCAAAAACACGGCTTTCCGAACTGCTGAACCTTGTTGAGCGAGGCGAGGATGTGGTCATCGCCAAGGCCGGACGGCCCGTTGCCCGGCTCGTGAAGATCGAGCGCCCGCATAAACGCGAACTTGGATTCCTGGGCCCGCTCCATGTCCCCAACTCGTTCTACGAACCGTGGACGGATGAGGAAATGGGTGCTGTTGAATGACGCAGTTGCTGCTGGACACCCACGTTTTCCTGTGGTCGATTTCAGAACCGAAACGCCTCTCCAGCAAAGCTAGGAGCGCCATCTCCAAACTGGAAAACCAGGTTTATGTCTCCCCCGTCACAGCCTATGAGCTGTCGTACAAACACCGCCAGGGCAAGCTGCCTTCCGGCGCTGCGATCGTGACCAGCTTCGCCCGGCAGGTGGCCCACCTTTACGCATCTGAGCTCCCCGTCTCGGCCCCGCATGCACTGGCAGCCGGTCAACTGGACTGGGCGCACAAGGACCCCTTCGACCGGATCCTCGCGGCCCAGGCCATGGTCGAGGGGTTGACGCTGGTGACTGACGATGAGGATCTCCGGGCCTTTGGGCCCGTGGCAACACTATGGTGAACTCCCACTAAACTTGACTGGTGCAATTCTCCCTTTGGCTCGCGCTTGCGGGCGCCGGCCTCCTGATCAGCTTCACTCCGGGAGCAGGTGCCATCAACACGATGAGCAACTCCCTGACATCGGGGTTCCGCCGCTCCATCTGGGGGATCCTTGGCCAGCAGGCAGCCTTGGTGATCCACGTGATCATCGTGGCGCTTGGCGTCGGCGTCCTGGTGGCCAGCTCACCGGTGGCCTTCAACGTGATCCGCTACGCCGGCGCCGCCTACCTCGTATACCTGGGTATCCGCCAGTTCCTGAGCAAACCGGACCTGGATCAGGAACAGGCGGCCGCGCTCCGAAACGAGCCAGTCTGGTCCATGTTCCGGCGCGGGCTGTGGGTCAACCTGCTCAACCCCAAGGCGATCGTCTTCTTCCTCGCCTTCATGCCGCAGTTCATCCGCCCCGAACAACCCCTCGTGCCGCAATACACCGTGCTCACGGCCACGGTAGTGACGATAGACATCCTGGTCATGTGGTTCTTCTTCGCGTTGGCCGCCAAGTCCTTCCAGCGCTTCACCCACAACGCCCACGGGCAAAAGATCCTGAGCCGGATTTTTGGGGTCCTTTTTGTCGCAGTTGGGGTCTTACTTGCAGTGATCCACTAGGACAGGCCACACCCAACAGACTTGTCTGGCTATACGCCGAATTTCACAAATTTGTAAAGTTCCATGACTTCCGACGAGCCGGGAACGTCCGCGCCGCGCTCCGCCGGGGAACCCCGCAGCAGCGGCTGAGGCAGCAGCAGGTACGCTCTATTTCATGACCCCCGCACCTGTGATCATCGCCATTGACGGGCGGTCCGGCGCAGGCAAGACCACTCTGGCCATCGAACTGGCTGCACGGCTGCGGAACCACCACAAAGTTTCCTTGTTCCATCTCGAGGACATTTACCCGGGCTGGAACGGCCTCGCGGCGGGGATCGAACGCTACGTTTCCACCGTCCTGACACCGCTGAGCGGCGGCGAACCGGCCACCTGGACCAGCTGGGACTGGGTAAACCACTACGACGGCGACACCCGCGTCACCCTCCCCGCGGAGATCGTGATCATCGAGGGAGTGGGCGCCGCCGCCGCCGAAGCCAGGCCGCTGCTGAGCGCGGTCCTGTGGGCGGATTCACCGGACAATGTCCGCCGGGAGCGGGCGCTTGAACGTGACGGCGGCACCTATGAGCCGTTCTGGGAACAGTGGGCGGCGCAGGAAAATGAATGGCTCGCCAAGGACGACGTCCCCGGGCACGCCGACATACGCGTGCTCAACCATGCAGACGGGTCGGCCCCATCGGACGTCCTGCAAGCCCTCTCCTACCTCCCTGCGCTTGGACCGGTAATGGTTCCGGAACGTGCCGGCCGCCGCGGCCTCAAGCTGCGGGCGGAGCGCCTGGCCGGCCGGCCGGACACAGCAGCCCTCTTCGCGTCCCTGTATGGCAACTCCGCGCACGCCGCCTGGCTGGACTCCTCCAACGCGACTGCGGTACCGGCGGCGGGTCCCGCACCGCAGCAGTCACCCGCCACCGCACGCAACCGCTTCAGCATCCTCGCGGACGACGCCGGAACCTATGGCCAGTCCGTCACGCACCGCTCCGGCGAAAGTGTGGTCACTGCCGGGTCGGCAACAGTACGCGTACCTGGCCCGTTCTTCCGCTGGCTGGACACCGTCTGGGGACGCCGGGCCGTCCGCACCCCCGACGACTATCCCGGCGACTTCACCCTCGGCTGGCTGGGCTGCCTCGGCTATGAGCTCAAGCGCGAAACCGGCGGCTCGGACCTCACGTCGCCAACCCCCGATGCGGCGCTGATTTTCGCGGGCCGGGCCGTCGTGGTGGACCATGCCGAGGGAACGGTCTGGCTCCTGGCGTTGGAGGCACCTGACGCAGACAGCTGGCTGGACACCGCCCGCACCGCCGTCAGCGAAACCACTGTCACCGCAACCGCTGCTGCAGCTACCCAGGCCCCAGCCACCCCAGCCGGCGGCAGCAACGGCGTCGTACTTCCCGGCAGTCCGGCGTTCAGCAGCCGCGACACCGAGATGTCCTACAAGCAGAAAATCGCGGCCGCCCAGCACGAAATCCATGAGGGGAACTCGTACGAGGTCTGCCTCACCACCACGCTCACGGCCCGGCTGCCGGCCACCGCGGCGGCCCCCTGGCCCACCTACTTGGCCCTGCGGCGGAGGAACCCGGCACCGTTCGCCAGCTACCTGCGGTTTGGCGGACTGACCGTGGCAAGCACCTCGCCGGAACGCTTCCTGCGCATTACCTCCGACGGCGGCATGCGCGCCGAACCCATCAAGGGCACCCGCCGCCGGGGTGCCGATCCGGAGCAGGACCGGGAACTGCGCGACGAGCTGGCGGCGTCGCTCAAGGACCGTGCTGAGAACATCATGATCGTGGACCTGCTGCGGAACGACCTCAGCCATTTCGCAGAGCCCGGATCCGTGACGGTCAGCCGGCTGTGCGAGATTGAAAGCTACGCCACGGTGCACCAGATGGTGAGCACCATCGACGGCCAGTTGGTGCCGGGTTCATCGCGGGCTGAGGCGGTGGCTGCCTGTTTCCCGGCCGGCTCCATGACCGGCGCCCCGAAAATTAGCACCATGGCCATCCTGGACAAGCTGGAGGACGGCCCGCGCGGCCTGTATTCGGGCGCGATCGGCTACTTTTCGCTGAACGGTGCAACGGACCTGGCCGTGGCAATCCGCACCCTGGTGACAGACTCTGGAACTGGTACGGCCGGGGACGGCAGCGACGAAGCAGCGACGGCGGAACTGACCCTCGGCATCGGCGGTGCCATCACTGCCGACTCGGTGCCGGACGAAGAGTACGACGAGATCCGGGTGAAAGCGCACGGCGTACTTTCCGCTCTCGGCGCGGAGTTCCCTGGCGGGTAGGCCGGCCGGCTCCCGGAACTACTGGACGGTGGCCGTCAGCCGCGCCACGTTATCGATATAGCGGGCAGCGAGTGGACGCTGGAGCCAGTCCTCGAGCTTGAGCTCGCTCGAAATGTCCCGGTACGTGTTTTCCACCGCGCGCATGCTCTCCACGATGCCCGCGCCGAGCAGCATCACCGAGACTTCCATGTTCAACGAGAAGGACCGCATGTCCATGTTGCTGGACCCGAGGACTGCCACTTCGTCGTCGATGGTGAAGTGCTTGGCGTGAAGCACGAAGGGTGCCTTGTAGAGGTAGATCCTGACTCCGGCCTCCAGCAGCGCCTCATAGTAGGAGCGCTGGGCATGGTGGACCAGGAACTGATCGCCCTTTTCCGAAACGAACAGCTCCACATCGACGCCCCGCTGGGCCGCGGTGGTGATGGCGTAGAGCAGCGAGTCGTCGGGGACGAAGTACGGGCTGCAAATGGAAATTCGATGCTGGGCCGAGTAGATCAGGGTGGTGAAGAGGCGCAGGTTGTTTTCGGTGATGAACCCGGGTCCGCTGGGCACTACCTGGGCAGTGACGTTGCCCGGTTCCGGGTTGGCCGGGAGCTGCAGCTGGTGTTCGAGATTTTCGTCGGTCTCGCTGAGCCAGTCGGTGGCAAAAACCACGTTCAGTGTGGTGACGATCGGCCCGCGCAGGCGTGCCATGAGTTCCACCCATTCGCGGCCCGCTTTGCGGTGCTTCGGGTTGTTGTAGGAAGGCTCAATCAGGTTCTGCGAACCGGTGAAGGCGATTTCACCGTCCACCACCATGATCTTGCGGTGGTTTCTGAGGTCCGGACGGCGCCACTGGCCCTGGGTAGGCAGCAGCGGCAGCATGCGACGCCACTGAATTTTGCCGGCTTTGAGGCGGTTGAGGAGGTTTTTGTACCCCTTGACCCTGAGCGTACCGATGTGGTCGAACAGGACGCGTACTTCCACGCCGCGCTCCGCTGCCTCTTCCATCGCCGTCAGCAGGTCGTCGGTGACATGGTCCGTGCTCATGATGTAGAACTCGGCGTTGACGAATCTCTTCGCCCCGCGTACCGCCTCGGTCATGGCCAGGATAGAGTCCGGATAGCCGGGGATGAGGTCCACTGAGTTGCCGTCCACCATCGGCAGGGACCCCAGCCGACGGTTCAATTCCCCGGCGGACTTGACCCAGTCCGGGCCCGGATAGTCGCTTTCGACGTCGGCCAGCGCCGAGATGCCGGACCGCACCCTGGTGTTGACGATCTCCTGCTGCTTCCGGCGCCGGCTGGAGAGCCTGAAGTTCCCGAAAAGCAGGAAGAGAGCCAGGCCGAGGAACGGGATGAAGAAGATCCCCAACAACCAGGCCATGGCAGTGGTGGGGCGCCTGTTGCCGGGAATAATGCCCACGGCCAGGACCCTGATCACCAGATCGGCAATGCTCAACAGCACAACAAGCCACGTCGGCGCGGTACCGGCAAGCGAAATCGGCCACAACACTGGAAATACCCCCGGGGTGTGCGCACCGGCGGACGGATTCCGGCCGGGCAATGACCAAAGCTTAGCCGCGCCAGGCCCGACTAAGCTGGAGCCATGACCTCTCCTGCGCCCGTGGTGCTCGTTTTCCTTGACCCCGCCTACCCGGAGGGCCGCCTGGCCGACGCCTCACAGCCCCAGCTGATGGCTACGGACCAGGGTGCCACACGCGGAGACGGGGTGTTCGAATCCATGCTCGCCGTCGGCGGGAACGTCCGGAAGCTGCAGGCCCACCTGGACCGGCTGGGCGGGTCGGCCGAAACCCTCGACCTGGTCATTCCGGCGCAGGAGCAATGGCGTGCGGCCATCGCCACCGGCGTAGCCGAACACCGCTCCCAGCACCCGGCACCTGCCGCAGCCGAGGATGAGCTGGTGGTGAAACTGGTGGCCACCCGCGGGCCGGAAGGCGCGGACTCTCCCACGTGCTGGGTACAGGTGTCCCCCGTGGGTGCGCTCGGCCGCCGCCAGCGCGAGGCCGGCATCGACGTCATCCTCCTGGACCGAGGCTACGACAGCGACGTTGCAGACCGCGCGCCCTGGCTGCTGCTTGGTGCCAAGACGCTGTCCTACGCGGTGAACATGGCTGCCCTGCGGCACGCGCACAAACAGGGCGCCGACGACGTCATTTTCCTTTCCGCCGACGGGCGGGTCCTGGAGGGCCCCACGTCCACAGTCCTGCTGGCACACGTGGAAACATCCGACGACGGCGCCGGCGGCATTCGCACCGTCCGCCGGCTCATCACGCCCCAGTTGGATACCGGAATCCTTCCCGGAACGTCCCAGAATGCGCTTTTCAGCGCCGCGAAAGCGGCCGGTTGGGAACTGGGATACGGTCCGTTGGAGCCGCAGGACCTCCTGGACGCTGACGCCGTGTGGCTGATTTCCAGCATCCGGCTGCTGGCGCCAGTGAACCACATCGACGGCAAGGAAATCGGCACGCCGGCCCTGCAGAAGCAACTGACCACCGAACTCAACGCACTGTACGCAGGAATCCAGTAGGCCACGTGACGGTGCGCAGCGCGGGCATCCTGCTCTACCGGCACGGCGTGGCAGGAGGGCTGGAACTCTGGATTGGGCACATGGGCGGGCCGTTCTGGGCCGGCAAAAAGTCCCACTCCTGGTCGCTTCCCAAGGGCGAGTACCAGGCTGACGAGGACCCCCTGGCGGCCGCGCGGCGCGAGTTCACCGAGGAGATCGGCACCCCGCCGCCTGCTGCTGATTACGTCCTGCTCGGCGAATTCCGCCAGCCGTCCGGGAAGCGCATCAGCGTGTTCACCGCCTCCGCTGACTTCCAGCCGGGGCAAATTGTCAGCAACACGTTTCCCCTGGAATGGCCCAAGGGTTCCGGGACCATCCAGGACTTCCCTGAAATCGACGATGCCCGGTGGGTCACCGAGGCCGATGCGCGCACCAAGCTCGTCAAGGGCCAGCTGCCGATCCTCGATGCCCTCGTCCAAGACCTGTTGAAACGGCAGGATCATCCGTAAGGTTTGGTCCATGAACTCGCACACGGATCCGATCATCAAACTGACCTTTGACGAATGCTGGGAAATGCTCGCCGCCGACATCGTGGGGCGTCTGGCCCTTGTTGTGGACGGCCATCCGGAAATCTTCCCGGTCAACTACATCCTGCAGCGCAGGAGCATCGTCTTCCGCACCGCCGGCGGCACTAAGCTGTGGGGCGCGGAATCGGAACGGCCCGCGGCGCTTGAAATCGATGGGTACGATCCCGGCACCGAGGAAGCCTGGAGCGTGGTGGCGCGCGGAGACACGGAGTTGATCGAAGACCAGGCTGAAAAGGACGCCGTGGACGCCCTTCAACTGGAGCCCTGGCAGCCCGGACCGAAGGACTACTACATCCGGTTGACCCCACGGGCGCTCACCGGGCGCCGGTTCCGGGTCAACAAACCGGACGTTTGGAACACCAGGCCCACTGACCGCCGCCGCGCGTCCTTCGAATAACCGAGTCCGTCGAATTACCGCTTACTCCGAATTGCCGCGTCCGGCGGATCGACTTCGACCAGCCATGAGGCCCAAACTATGAGCAATGATGCCCGCATCCCCGTCATCCTGGGCGGTGCACGCACGCCGTTCGGCAGGTTCCGCGGCGGCCTTTCCGGCCTGTCCTCCAGCGAACTCGGCGCCCACGCCATCCGCAACGCCCTGGCCCGGACCGGAGTGGCCCCGGAACAGATCCAGGCCGTGATCGTGGGCCAGGTCATCCAGGCCGGCGCCGGCCAGGGACCCGCGCGGCAGGCCAGCCTCGCTGCCGGAATCGGCTGGGACGTGCCCACCGTGACCATCAACAAACTGTGCCTGTCCGGACTGACCGCCGTGATCGACGCCGCCCGGATGATCCGCGCCGGTGAGGCCGACTTCATCGTGGCCGCGGGCCAGGAATCGATGACGAACGCCCCGCACCTGCTGCCCAGGCTCCGCGCCGGCGTTGCAATCGGCGACGCGGCGCTGCTGGATTCGTTGAATTTCGACGGCCTGCAGGATCCACGCTCCGGTGAGCTGATGGGTTCCGCCACTGACGCCGGGAACGCACGCCTGGGCATCAGCCGGCAGGACCAGGACGCTGTCGCCGCCCGCTCCCACCAGCGGGCGGAAGCCGCCCGGGCGGCCGGCATCCTGGCAGAAGAGATCGCTCCGGTGGAGGTGCCGCAACGCCGTGGCCCCGCCGTCGTGATTGATGCTGACGAGGGGATCCGGGCAGGTACGACGCCGGAGGCCCTTGCCGCGCTGAAGCCCGCCTTCTCCACGGCGGACTCAGCCACCATCACCGCGGGGTCCTCCTCGCCGCTCTCCGATGGCGCGGCCGCCCTGGTGGTGGCCAGCAAGGCCGCCGCGGAGGCGGCCGGACTCAGTTGGATCGCGGAGATCGGCAGCCACGGCCAGACCGCCGGACCTGACGGTTCCCTGCACTCCCAGCCGTCACGCGCCATTGAGCGTGCCCTGAAACTGGAGGGGCTGACCGTGGGGGAGCTGGACCTCATCGAGGTCAACGAAGCCTTCGCCTCGGTGGTGCTGCAGTCCGCCAAGGACCTGGAAATCGACGCCGCAGAGATCAACGCCGACGGCGGCGCCATCGCCTTGGGGCATCCGGTGGGCGCCTCCGGGGCGCGCCTGGTGCTGCACCAGGCGCTGGCGCTAAAACGCCGTGGCGGGGGCACCGGCGTGGTGGCGCTGTGCGGCGGCGGCGGCCAGGGCGAGGCCCTGATCCTCAAGGCCTGACGCGGACCCGTGAGCGGATCGGGTCAGGTCAGGTCACGTCAGGTCAGGTCAGGTCAGGTCAGGTCACGTCAGGTCAGGTCAGGTAAGGTCAGGTGGGGATGATCCCGAACAGGACCCGCTTTTTCACCATCAGCCACAACAGGCCCAGAACCGCCGCGTAGGCGGCAGTGTTGATCATGATGTCTCCCTGCCGCAGGACCGGGATGTTGGCGATCACGGCGATGAGCACCACGTGCAGGATGAAGACGTACAGCGTGGCCTGCCCCAGCGGGATCAGGAACCAACCCACGGCGCGTTCCACCGGCTTCCAGTAGGCGGTCAGGAACGCGTAGGCGGCCACCACCAGGACCAGGACGTTGAGCAGGCGCCCGGGATCCAGGTAGGTGCGGGCAAAAAAGGTGTCGTACATGACCCGGTAGGCCGCGTCCGGGATGACGGCCAGGCGAACGTCGTACCCGTTGGCCAGATAGGGGTTGCACCAGGACAGTAACGCAAAAACGGCCGTCAGCACCGTGCATGCGGCCACCACCCAGTGATGCGCCGACAGCCAGGCAAGGATCCGGTGCCGGTGGAAGCCTGCCACCAGGCCGAGGACAAAGAGCACCTGCCACACCAGCAGCGGGAAGGAGTCCTCGAACTGGGACGGCAGCAGCCTGAACCGGGTGGCCGCGCCCACCGCGTAGAGACCCAGCGTCGCGGCCAGCACCCACAGCGCCTTGCCACGGTTAAGCGCCGCGAGGATCAGCGGGCTGGCGAGCAGCAGCACCACGTAGAGGCCCATCACGTTGAACTGCCAGGGCCCGAACTGCAGGAGGATGATGGCGGGCAGGACCTGGGCGGGGACCGGGAACTGCAGGAGGGTTTCCATCCCGGCGTACAGGTCGTAGGTACGGCCGACGGCGTTATGCCCGGCACCCCCGGTACCCTGGTCCACGTATGTGGTCAGCGCATCGGTCTGGAAGAACGGCAGCAGCGAGAGCAGGAAGACTCCCACCAGGACGGCCAGGGCTGTCCCGTACAGCTTGCCCGCCCTGCGGGACGTCAGATCCACCACCTTGCCGAAATCGTCCTTGACCCTGGGGCCGTAGACCATTCCCACCACCAGTCCGGAAAACAGCACGAACAGTTCCGCGCCGGATACGAACCCCACGGCTTCCTGGGTAAGCAGCTGAAACAGCGATGACATGCCCAGGTGGTTGACCACCACAAAAACAATGGCCAGCCCGCGCAGGAGGTCCACGCGGGAATCCCGTTTGGAAGGCAGGCCATAGCCCCAGCCGGCCACCGCCCCGACGCGCCGCGGCAGTTGCCACAGTGCAACCAGCAGAATGATCATGGCCGCGGCTACGCTCCAGGCCGCCGCCCCGGACAGGGAGTTGGCGTGCGTGGCCTGCTGGCCCCCGCTGACGGCCGTCACCGGCCCGGTGGTGAGGCCGGCTTCAGCCAGTCTCTTACCGGCAGCCCGGGCAATGGTGTCATTGCCGGTCAGCCGCCAGTCAATGCTGACGACCCCGGTATCCCGGGTGCTGGTCCGTTCGTCCCAGACGACGGCGGCGATCCGCGAGAACTCCGCGGACGTGGCGGCGGCCAGGGTTTGGTCCCACCAGGGCGACTTGATCTCAGTTTCCGCGGCGCCCCCCGCGGCGGTGCTGTAGTAAGCGGCCGTCTGGAGGAGCATCGGTTTGTTTCGCCCGGCGGCGTAGGCGGCGTAGAAATCCTCGTTGCCTGACTGGGTCAGCATCGCGGGCAACTCGCCATCAGCCGGGACGGTATTGACGGCGGAGTTGCCGCCGGTGTCGTCGTGATAGGCCGTCAGCCCCACCCATTCCACAACATCATCGCCTGGATAGTACGGCGCGTAGGCGGCATCTGACCTGTCCCAGCGCCCATCGCCGTTGGTGTCCAGCAGTGCGAAGCCCGCCGTCCCTGCGGCCGGAGAGTTCCGCTGCCGCCCGAACGGGTAGT
Organism: Pseudarthrobacter sp. 01T43; assembly: GCF_056398665.1. Lineage (NCBI taxonomy): Bacteria > Bacillati > Actinomycetota > Actinomycetes > Micrococcales > Micrococcaceae > Pseudarthrobacter > Pseudarthrobacter sp. 01T43. The sequence goes on from NZ_JBFTPV010000014.1 coordinate 17,657, forward strand.
CCCGCCCAAGGTAGGGCTGCCACACCATCACGGTGCCGGCGTCGTCCGTGGTTTTAAACTCTGCGGCAACGTTCCGGAACGCTGCCTTGTAGGCGTCCGGCTGCTGTCCCCAGTCCACCCAGCTGGAGTTCATGTCCGGGGCGAAGCGGATCAGGATGGTGCCTTTGAAGGAAGCAGCCAGTTCCCCCACCTTGGCCGCGAAGGCTTTGGCCGCCGCCGAGTCCACCTGGTCCAGTGCCACGGTGGGCCGCACGGTGAGCATGGTGTGGGAACCTTGGCCGGCGGCCTGGCCCAGGTACTCGCGGATGTCCCGTTCCTCACCGGGCCGGACGGGCAGCGAGATTTCGTGGCCCAACAGCGCCGGTGCAGCCCCGAGCCGTTCGGCAAAACCCTGGGCCGAGTCCTCGTCCCACTCCAGGACCGCCCCCAGCAGGGGCTTGCCCTGCTGGGGCTCAGGCTCGGCCGCATGGCCGGCACCCGCAGGCAGGACCGCAAACAGGAGAAGCAGGGCCGCAAGGAGGGCTGCCGGAAGCGGGCTGAGGAGCCCGCCTCTGACCCCTGGCAGGACGCGACGTACTCCGGTGGCTACTGGCATGCTGGTGTGGACCCTCCCCCAGGACGGCTTCTCAGTGATGGCGGCCGTGCCCCCGCGAAAACTCTATCGGTCCTGGCAGCCCCATCCCGGCCACCCACCTGCGCGGCCGTCCGGGTCAGCCGGCCAGGATCACCAGCGGCACCAGGCGCTGGGCGCAGGAAACCTGCGTCAGGGTCCGCGGTCCCGCATCCGCCCGGTTGTTGACTCCGGTGTCATCGCACCAGTCCACGTTGTACGGGTACGCGGTGACGGCGGCTTTCCCCGGGGACATGCCCGCCGGGACGGTGAACACCAAAGTGAAACCGCCGTCGTCGTTCATGGGGGCAAGTTCTTCCAGCACGGAGGTGCCGTACGCATCCAGCAGTTCCACATATACCTGCGCATTCTGACCGTAGCGGGCAGTGCAGACGGTGTCGGAGGCGCTGACAGTGACTTCGGCGCCGGGTTTTGCTTCCGACGGCGTCACCGTGAACGCGGGCGGCATGCACGGCGGCGGTGCGGCGAGGTTCCGGCAACTCGTGAGGGCCACCATCATGAACGCAGCACACAGCACCACGGTGACGAGGCGCCGCCACGTCCCGGTCAGCCGCGTCCCCCGGTCTACCACCATGGTCCGATTGTCCTGTCCGGTTGCTGCCCGCGGAAGCACGGGTTGGTTACGGAACATGACGACGGCGGCCGTGCGGCGGGGCGGGGCGGGTGTTACGTTTTTGGGGAGTAATGAGAACCGGCGCCAAGCCCTGACTGGCCGGTCGGCAACCCTCCTATCGCGGCGGGGTGCCTCAGGTGAATACTCGGCATATCGACCCATTCGAGCTGCAAGCGTGAAAGAAGGAGATCCGTCGTGTCTGACGCACCTGTCCCTGAAGAAAAACTGGCGTACCGGCTTATCACCGGGCCGGACGACCGCACTTTCTGTGAGCGGATTTCCGCCGCACTGGCCGAGGGCTATGTCCTGCACGGCAGCCCGGCCGCCACGTTCAACGGCACCGCCGTGATCGTTGCCCAGGCGCTCATCCTGCCGGCGGCCATCGCCAGCGCGGATGCCGCCGTCGCCACCGCCGTGGAAGATCTCGAATCCACGGGCGACCTCGAGTTCGACGGCGAGGGCCACGCATGAGCTACGCCGGAGACCTCACGCCGCAGGAAGCCTGGACCAAGCTGGAGCAGGGCGCCATCCTGGTGGATGTCCGCACCGAAGGCGAATGGGCGCACATCGGCATCCCGGACACTAAGGCTACGGACAACGATCCCCTGTTCATTCCCTGGACGTTCCCGGGCGGCATTCCGAACCCGGATTTCATCACCCACCTCACAGTGCAGGCCCCGGAGGACAGCGACACCGAACTGGTTTTCATCTGCCGCTCAGGCCAGCGCTCCATCGCCGCCGCCACTGCAGCGACCCAGGCCGGCTTTACTTCCTACAACGTCCTGGAAGGCTTCGAAGGGGAGCCGGACCGGTACGGCGAGCGGACGGTCAACGGTTGGAAGAACCGCGGCCTGCCCACCAACCTTGGAAGCAAATAAGTGACATTCAACGAAGAAGCTGCCGGCTGGAGCCCCGACACCCAGGCCGTCCGCGGCGGCCTCGACCGCACGCAGTTCCAGGAAACCACGGAGCCCATCTTCCTGAACTCGGGCTTCGTCTACGAGTCGGCTGCCGCCGCGGAGCGCGCATTCACCGGCGAGGACGTACGGTTTGTTTACTCCCGCTACGGCAACCCGACGGTGGCCACCTTCCAGGAACGCCTTCGACTGCTCGAAGGCACCGAGGCGTGCTTCGCGACGGCGTCGGGCATGTCAGCGGTTTTCACCGCCGTGGGTGCCCTGCTGGGTGCCGGTGACCGGGTGGTTGCCGCACGTTCACTGTTCGGCTCCTGCTTTGTGATCCTGAACGAAATCCTTCCCCGCTGGGGCGTAGAGACGGTATTTGTGGACGGCCCGGACCTGGACCAGTGGCGCGGAGCCCTGTCAGAGCCCACCACCGCCGTGTTTTTCGAATCGCCGTCCAACCCGATGCAGGAAATTGTGGACATCGCCGCGGTCAGCGAACTGGCGCACTCAGCGGGCGCCACGGTGGTCGTGGACAATGTTTTTGCCACTCCCCTGCTGCAGCGCTGCGGGCAGTTCGGCGCGGACGTGATTGTGTACTCGGGCACCAAGCACATCGACGGCCAGGGCAGGGTGATGGGCGGAGCCATCCTGGGCACCAAGGAATTCATCGACGGCCCGGTCAAGCAGCTCATGCGCCACACCGGACCGGCGCTGTCCTCCTTCAACGCCTGGGTCCTCACGAAGGGCCTCGAGACCATGGCCCTGCGCGTGAACCACTCGTCCGCATCGGCGCTGCGGCTCGCTGAATGGCTCGAGCAGCAACCGGCCGTCAGCTGGGTCAAGTACCCGCTGCTTCCGTCACATCCGCAGTACGAACTCGCCGCCAAGCAGATGAAGGCCGGCGGCACGGTCCTCACGCTGGAACTTGCAGCGAGCGGCGGCCGCTCCGCCAAGGAGGCCGCCTTTGCGCTCCTGGATGCGCTGCGGATCATCGACATCTCCAACAACCTGGGCGATGCGAAGTCCCTCATCACCCATCCGGCCACCACCACCCATCGGGCCATGGGGCCGGAAGGACGCGCGGCGATCGGGCTCAGCGACGGCGTGGTGCGCCTGTCTGTTGGGCTCGAAGACGTGGACGACCTCATCGGCGACCTCGAACAGGCACTGAAGCAGGTCTGACGGCGGGGCGGAGCTGGCTGGCCGCCGCCTGCCGCACCGCCGCGGTCAGCTGGTTGAGCGCCGGGGATTCGATCTTCCAGCGCTGCCAGTACAGGGACACATCAACCGGGTTTCCTGGTGCCAGTTCCACGAGGTCCCCGCTTCTGAGGTCGGCCAGGCACTGCTGCTCAGGCAGGAGCCCCCAGCCCAGTCCCAGCCGGATGGCCTGTGCAAATTCGGCCGACGACGGCACATAGTGCCGTGGTGCCGCCAGCTCTGTGCCCGTCAGCGTGCGGAAGAATCCTGCCTGCAAATCGTCCTTGCGGTCGAAGTCCACCACCGGTGACTGGCTGCCCGCCAGCAGTTCCGGGCCGTCCGGCCACCAGTGCCGCACATAACCCGGGCTGGCCACCGCCCGGTACCGCAGTGAACCCAGCGGCTCCACACTGCAGCCCGGAACCGGCTCCGGCGTGGCTGTCACGGCAGCCATCACAGCGCCGGTGCGCAACTGCCGGGTGGAATGCTGCTCATCCTCCCGCCGCAGTTCAAAACAGGCGCCGAGGTCCGCCGGCAGGCCTGCCAGCGCCGGCAGGAACCAGGTGGAGAGTGAGTCGGCGTTCACCACCAGCGGGATGGGTGCGCTCGGTGCGCTATGGCCACCGCCCAGCTCCTGGCGCGCGTCCCACTCCAGCTGCCTGACCTGCAGGGCGAACCGCAGGACTGCCTCGCCGGCGGTGGTCGGCCGGACCGGGCTGGTGCGCTGCAACAGGATCTGACCGGCCGCATCCTCCATCGCCTTTACCCGCTGCGAAATGGCCGACGGCGTGACGTACAGGCTGCGGGCGGCCGCTTCCAGGGTGCCCTCTTCCACCACTGTGGCGAAGGTTCGGAGCTGCTCCAGCTGGAATGCCTTCATTAGCTTTCCTTAAGATAAGTAAGAATGTTTAGCTGGAGTAATTGTAGGCGGGGCCGTACGTTGAAACATATGGACTTCACAGGATTGCTGGGCCCCGCAGCATTGGGCTTCGGCACCGGACTCGCGCTCATCGTGGCCATCGGCAGCCAGAACGCCTTTGTCCTGCGGCAAGGCATCCGGGGTGAGCACGTGGCCGCCGTCGTGCTCGTCTGCAGCGTCTCGGATGCGATCCTCATCGCCGCCGGCATTGCCGGGGTGGGGGCCCTGCTGCAGGCGAACCCGGTGATTGTGGCCGTGGTCCGGTTTGCCGGCGCGGCGTTCCTGGTGGCGTACGGCGTCATGGCGGCACGCCGCGCTTTGCGTCCCGGGGCACTGACCGCGTCCGGCCGGCAGCCCGCCGTCGGCCTCGGCGCCGCACTGTCCACGGTGCTCGCACTGACCTGGCTCAACCCGCACGTCTACCTGGACACCGTCCTGCTGCTGGGGTCCGTGGCTAACCAGCAAACGCACGACTTGCGGTGGTGGTTCGGTGCCGGTGCAATCGCGGCCAGCGTGGTGTGGTTCAGTGCGCTGGGATTCGGGGCCCGAGTCCTTCGCCCCTTCTTTGCGCGGCCCTCCTCCTGGCGCCTTCTCGACGGCCTCGTCGCAGCCGTGATGCTGACGTTGGGGATACGGCTGGCCCTGGGCGGCTGAGGGCACGGGGCCTGCCGGACTTGCGGGCTGTTGGCCGGAGGTGCCCGTCGGGCAGCGCCGGAATCACCGGTGAGGTCAGACCTGGCGCACCCGCAGCAAATCGGGCGCTTCATCAACCTGTGGCTGCCCGGACGTACCGCGCATCGTGACGCCCACTGCGTGGGCAACAACGGCACCCAGCCCGCCGTCGTCGGGCGCTGTTTGAGTCGCCGCGTCCCGGACGCGTCGCTGCTCGGCGGAGCCGGTGCCACGGGAAATAATGTCCTCCACGCCTTGCCTGGCCAGTGCCAGTTCACCCTGTTCCGCAAGCACGGGCGCCAAGTAATCCACGAGGGAACGGACGACGTCGACTGCCGGGGCAGGCCTGAAGGTGCCGAAGTCCAGCAGTTCACCGCCCAGGCCACTGCTGCTCGCCTGCCAAGCCGCCATCCGGAGCAGCACGGTGGGCACCGGAGCGGGTTCAACCCCCTCCCGCCATTCCCGGCTGGCCGTCTCCACCAGGGCCCGCACCAGCACTGCGATCAGGGCGGCGTCCTCAGCCCGGAGGCAGACGTCGGCCACCCGGACCTCAACGGTGGGGTGGTTCCGGGAAAGGCGGGCGTCGAAGTAGATCATGCCTTCGTCCAGCATCACCCCGCTGTCCAGCAGGCGCGTCACCACCCGCCGGTACTGGGAATACGTGCCGAAGATGGCGGACGGGCCCGATGTTGGCCAGCGGTTCCAGGCCTGGGTGCGGTAACTTGCGAACCCAGTGTGCATCCCCATCCAGAACGGGGAGTTGGCACTCAGGGCGGTGAGGACGGCCAGCTTGTCCCTGATCCTGTCCAGCACGGCCACGCCCTCGTCCTCGGACTCGATGGACGTATGGACGTGGAAGCCGCACGTCAGCTGTTCCTGGGCGGTCAGGCCAAAACGCTCCAGCATCCGGGCATAACGCGGGTCCGGGGTGGTGTGGCTCGCCAACCCGAACGGAGAAGTGGCCAGTGCAGCCACCCTCGCGCCGAATTTGCGTGCCGCCTGGTCCGCGAGCAGGCGGCCGGCCCGAATCTGCGGGAGCAGCTCCGAATACTCAAGGCACGGACGCGTCTGCGTCTCGATCTGTTCAAGCTTCAGCTCGGCACTCAAGCCCATTTCGTCGTCGTACTCGGTTTCGTCCCGGGCCCTCCCCGCATACGGGTCTGGCGGGGCGTCGTCGGCCGCCAGCCGGTGCCCCGAAAGCAGGGCGTCCGCCAGCGCAAGCGGCTGCCCCGAGTCCGGATCAACGATCAGGAGCTCTTCCTCGACGCCGAAAGTTCGCATGGTTATATTGTGCGTCACCCGGCCGGGCTCGCGGCAGCCCGGTCCGGAGGCAGATTCTGACCTGCCGGATTCTGCGCCATCATTCCCTCGGACAGAGCGGGATGGCCCGGAACGGCGCCGCCGGCACTCCGAGCCAGCGGAATGATGGTGCAGAACCCGTCGGGGCACCGTTCCCCCACAGCCCGGGGTGTCCACATACAGCCATTCGCCCGTCCGCACCAAGCCAAAACCGTGGCTAACTCGGTCTATGGATCCCCTGGAGTTCTTGACATCCCTCGGCGGCGTGGCGCGGGTTGGCACCCTGCGGCGGGAAGGCTACTCGGACCGTGCGGTGCGGAACTTGGCAACAGCCGGAGCCAGCCAGCCCAGGAAGGGCGTCTGGGCATTGCCTGATGCAGACCCCGGGTTCCTGCGGGCGATAGTCAGCGATTCGCTCGTAACCTGTGCCTCCGGCGCGTCCCACTATGGACTGTGGCTCAAGGACATGCCCGGCCGGCTCCATCTGGCCAGCAAACACCGCCGCGGCAGGCATGCCCCAAAACACGGTCGCCTCCGGTTCACAGGGGACCAACGGCTACCCATCGCAAGTCTTGAGGACACCGTCATTCACGGCCTAACGTGCCTGGCCGAAGTGGACGCCATAGCCATGGCGCAGTCGGCGATGACGCAGCATGGCCTACCCCGGGCAGTCCTGGAAGCAGAGCTCACAGCGAAGTACTACGGCCCAGCGCGTAGGAGGCTGGCTAAGGCGGACGGCTTGTCCGAGTCCGTCCCGGAGATCAGTGCCCGGCTGCTGTTCGAGTCAGCGGGGCTCCGGTTCGACAGGCAAGTGCAGATTGCCGGCGTCGGACGCGTGGACTTCCTGATCGACGGCTGGCTCATTGTGGAAGTCAACGGCTTCCAGTTCCACAGCTCGCGCGCCGCCTGGCGGAAGGACATGAGCCGGTCCAACATCGCACAGACGCAGGCTTACGCGGTCCTTAGCTACGCCCCGGAACAGATCTGGAACGGCCCGGACATGGTCTTGAAGGAGATCCACGCGGTCCTGAAACGTGGCCGGCCGAGAGGGTGACGGATTCTGCTCAATCATCCGGCCCGGGCCTGACCCGCGGACCCGGAACGGCGCCGTCCGAACCACGATAAGGCCGAATGATGGTGCAGAACCGGCCGGGCTTGGCAAAAACCCCCCGGCGTCAGTCCTGGAAGTACTCCACCTTGGCGCCAATGGTGTTGAGCCGCTCGGCGAGGTCCTCGTAACCGCGCTCGATCACGTAAATGTTACGCAGCTCGGAGACTCCCCGTGCCGCGAGCATGGCTAGCAGCAGGCAGGCGGCCGGGCGGAGAGCCGGCGGGCAGCCCACCTCGGCGGCGCGCCACTTGGTGGGGCCGTTGACGTAGATCCGGTGCGGGTCCAGCAGCTGCACTTGGGCGCCGAGCCGGTTGAGTTCCGTAAGGTAGATGGCCCGGTTCTCGTAGACCCAGTCGTGGATCATGGTCTGGCCGTGCGCGTTGGCCGCGATGACGGCGAAGAACGGCAGGTTGTCGATGTTCAGCCCCGGGAACGGCATGGGGTGGATCTTGTCCTCCGGTGCGCGCAGCTCGGACGGCTTGGTGGTCACATCCACGAGCCGGGTCCGTCCGTTGCGCGCCGTGTACTCCCCTGAGATCTCCAGCTGCTGGCCCATCTGCTCCAGCGTGGCCAGCTCGATCTCCATGAACTCGATGGGTACACGCCGGATTGTCACCTCCGAGTTGGTGACGATGCCGGCGGTGATGAGGCTCATCGCTTCAATCGGATCCTCGGACGGAAAGTATTCAATATCGACGTTCACACGGGGTTGCCCAGTGATCTTCAGGGTGGTGGTGCCCACGCCGTCGATCTGCACGCCAAGCATCTGCAGGTAGAAGCACAGGTCCTGGACCATGTAGTTGGGGCTCGCATTGCGGATGACTGTGGTTCCCCTGCGGTGCGCCGCAGCCATGATCGCGTTTTCGGTCACGGTATCCCCGCGCTCAGACAGCACGAACGACCGGTTCCGGGTGTCCGGCTGCGGAGCCTGGACTGCGTAGAAGCCGGCCCTCGCTTCCACGGACAACCCGAACTGGCGCAGCGCCTGCATGTGGGGTTCCACGGTGCGCGTGCCCAGGTCGCAGCCGCCTGCATAGGGGAGGCGATACTCCGAGCTCTCGTCGAGCAGCGGGCCCAGGAGCATGATGACGCTGCGGGTGCGGCGCGCAGCGTCCACGTCCATGGCCGCCAGGTCCAGGACTTCGGGCCGGCGCAGCTGGAGGTCCGTGTCGTTAAGCCAGGTGCATTCCATGCCGATGCTGGTCAGCACCTCCACGATCCGGTTGACCTCTTCGATCCGGGCGAGCCTGCGCAGCACGGTGGTGCCGCGGTTGATCAGGCTGGCGCAGAGCAGGGCAACGCCGGCGTTCTTGCTGCTGTTGACATCCACCGACCCGGACAGGGTCCGGCCGCCTTCGATCCGCAGGTGGGTCATCTGCGGTTTGCCCACCTTGACGATGCTTCGCTCGAGAATCGTTTCGAGCCGCTGGATCATCTTGAGGCTGAGGTTCTGCTTGCCCTGCTCCATCCGGGCGATGGCACTTTGGCTGGTCCCCAGCGCCTCGGCTAACTGGCCCTGGGTCCAGCCCTTGTCTATCCGGGCGTCCTTGAGCGTAGCGGCAATGTGCTCGGCAGTTTCCTGAGTCATGGGAAGAAAATATCACAGATGAGCTATGAAGGAGCCATTTTATGCCGAGACACACAACGTGGGCAGATTCATACCCGATTCATGCGATATTCGCGAGTCGGAACTCAAGGTCCACCTACCCCTTCGCCCCGCCAACTACCGCCAAACAAAGTTCCAAGTCCCCATCCCCGCTGCGGCAACCACTGCAGCCGCAGCGATCAGTACGCCGCCCAGCACCACCCAGACGTCCAGCTGCGAGTAGGTGGACTCCCGTGCCCAGGTGCGCTGACCGGTGCCGAAACCCCTGGCTTCCATGGTCACAGCCAGGCGGGAGGCGCGCCGGATCGCCTGAACCAGCAGCCCAAAACCCTGCCCGAGCGTGGCCCGCAGCCGCTGCAGCGGGCTGCCGTGTGATCCCACGCCCCGGGCACGCCGGGCCATGCCGATGGTCTGCCATTCCTCGGCCAGGAGTCCCACCAGCCGCATCGCGGCCAGCGTGCCGAGCACGAACCGGTGCGGAAGGCGGGCTTTCTGCGCCAACGCGTCCGCGAGGTCGGTCGGGTCCGTGCAGGTCATCAGCAGGATGGCCGGCAGGGCTATCGCGAGTCCGCGCAGCATGAACCCGAGCCCCAGCCGAAGGGAACCTTCGCTGATGGACCAGATCCCGACGTCGAGCAGTACAGTACCGCTGTCCGCAGCGACAATCGCCGTACTCCAGCCACCCACCGCTGCCGCGATGATGAGGGGCCAGCCGCGTTGCCAGAGCAGGCGCAGCGATAGTCCGGCCAGCGGGAAGAGTGCCAGTTCGGCGGCGAGCGCCACCGAGGCGGAAACCCAGTCGATGGAGAGCGCCAGTACCAGCGTGATAAGGAAGACGGCGCCGAATTTGGCCAACGGGTTGGCGCGCGTCAGCAAGGCGTGGTTTCCGCTGAGCGTCAGGGCATCCCTCATGCGGCATCAGCCTCCTGGCGGGCACCGCCACGCGAGGCCGGGCCCAGTCGCAGTTCGGTGCCGCCCAGGACGGCGGTGAACTCTTCGTCGTGGGTCACCGAGACCACGGACGTTCCGGCGTCGAGCAGTTCGGAGAGGAACGACGCGAGCTCGGCCCACGTGTTGGCGTCCTGGCCGAACGTGGGTTCGTCGAGCACCAGGACGCGCGGGTGGGCCGCGAGGACAGTGGCCACCGACAGCCGCCGCTTTTCGCCGCCGGACAGGGTGTAAGGATTCGCGTCCACCAGATGCGTGAGGCGCAGCCGCTCCAGCAGCTCCTCCACACGTTCCTCCCCATGCCCCAGATGGCGTGGCCCAAACATCAGCTCGTCCAGCACCCGGCCCGTGACGAACTGGTGCTCGGGCTCCTGGAACACCGTGCCGATCCGCGAAATCAGCTGTTTGGCCTTCCAACGGAACGGATCTATCCCGGCACCCTGGGAAAGCTCGACGGCGGCCGACACCTTCCCTGCCACCGGAGCCAGGAGTCCGGCGAGCGTCAGCGCCAACGTCGATTTGCCGGCGCCATTGGGGCCGGTGACGGTCAGTGCCTGGCCGGCGCGGACCTGGGCCGTGATGCCCGTTTGCACGGGCACCGGCGGGATGGTGCGGAACCCGCGGCGGCGTGGCCGCTCACGGGATACGGCAACCTGCTCGGCAGCCAGCAGCAGCTGACCGGCACCACCGGAACTGCCCGAGGAACTGCCGGCGCGGGGCCGGGTCGCGGGAACGTAGCCCGGCACCCACACGCCGGCGCGGATCAGGATGCTGCGAGCCTCGGCGAGCACCTGGTCCGGCGGCCCGTCCAGGAGCACCCCGGAGGTGCTACCCCCGACGCCTGAAACGCTACCGGTCCCGGTAGCCGAACCAGGCTGCAGCACCACGATCCGGTCCACCAGGTCTTTCCAGACGGACACGCGGTGTTCCACCACCACCAGGGTGGCGCCGGTCTTGTCAAGGGAACGGCCCACGGCGTCCCGGACTTCCAGGACGCCGGCGGGATCGAGGTTTGCGGTCGGTTCGTCCAGCAGGATCAGCCCGGGCCGCATCGCGAGGATGCCGGCCAGCGCCAGCCGCTGCTTTTGACCGCCGGACAGGGCCGACGTCGGGTGGTCCAGCGGGAGCCCCCGGGCACCTGATCCCCCGGCACCCGGCCCACCCGCACCCGGCACCCCGGGCGCATTGTCAGGGCGGACGGCACCCCGCAGCCCGACGTCGTCGAGCGCTTCCTCCACCCGCCGCCAGATCTCGTCCCGCGGCACTGCCAGGTTCTCGGCACCAAAAGCGACGTCGTCGCCCAGCCGGGAGAGGACCACCTGTGTTTCAGGATCCTGCTGCATGAGTCCCGCGCGGCCGCGCTGGCCACGCGGCGCAACGCCGTCGATCAGCAGCGAACCCGTCTCGTCGGCGTCGTCCCCTTCGTCTCCCAGCACACCGGCGAGCGCGTGCAGCAGCGTTGATTTGCCGGCACCCGAGGGGCCCAGCAGCAGCACCCGCTCACCGGGCGCGATGTCCAGGTCGAGCCCGTGGACGGCGGGAACGGCGCGGCCGGCGTGCCGCCAGCCCCAGCCACGGGCGGACACCGCGGCGGGGCGCACAGCGGAGGCGCCAGCGTCGGAAGCGGCCATCAGTTGAAGACGGGCTCCGAGAAGGCCTTCCGGGACGCGAAAGCGCTCAGTACACCCGTCTTCGCCAGGCCGCGGGTGGCAACCCAGGAGACGGCGCCCGCGATCACGGCACCTGAGACGGCGCAGAACAGAATGTAGGCGGCTTTATCGCCGGCCTCGTAGGCGATGTTCCAGCCCCACGGGAGGAAGGAGTCGTTCAGGCCGCAGAAGAGCCCTGCCCCCGCACCGGCCAGCAGTGCGGTCGGGAGATTGAACTTCTTGTAGGCGAAGGCGGCGAACACCAGTTCCGCGCCGAGGCCCTGCAGGATGCCGGAGATCAGCACGGTGGTGCCGTACTGCGAACCCATCATGAGCTCACCGGTGGCGGCAACGGCTTCGCAGAACAGCGCGGCGCCCGGTTTGCGGATGATGAGCATGCCCAGCACGGCCGGAATCATCCAGCCGCCGGCGATCAGGCCGGTCAGGGGCGGGTAGGTGGCGTTCATCGGTGCGGAGACCAGCGCCGCACCCTGGTCCCAGGCCCAGAAGATAACACCGCCGGCGATGGCGATCAGAGCCGCCACCACGATGTCCACAACGCGCCAGGTATAGCTGGCCTTTTTGATGCCTACTGTTGTCATGTCAACCTCCTGAGGTACAGGAGGGGAGGGTGTTCGCGGTTTCGGCTCGGCCTGCGCCGCCCGGATCCGGACACTCTGAGAAGCTCGACTCCCTTGCGCCGGTACTAACCGGATCAGGTTCGAGGGTCTGCGGCTGTCCGCACTCTCAGCGCCCATCCCCCGGCTGCATTGCTGCAGTGCCCGACGGCGGCGCTCCCCTGTCGTAAATAAATCTGCCCTGATGGGCGTCACCCAGTTTACACCGCACGCGCGGTAAGTTGTGGGCATGACTGCCAATTCCCCCCATGTGACCGCGTTCGATCCCGATTCCAGCGGGAGCCAGCCTGAGGGCGCGCTCGAGGCCCTGATTGCCAGGATCGACGCGGAGGTCAGTGAGCTGCAGTTCCCACGGTTCACGAAGGACGATTCCCTCAACCTCGGGCTGCTGCTGGTGGAGCTCGGCAAGACCCGGAAGCTGCCCATCGCCATCGATATCACCAAGGGCGACCAGGTCCTGTTCCACGTTGCCCTGGACGGGGCCACACCCAACAACGAGCACTGGGTCCGGGCCAAGCAGCGGACGGCCGCACGGTACGAGATCCCTTCGCTGTTGGTGGGCCTGCGCGCACGGCTGCGGGGCGGCCGGATCGAGGACCAGGGCTGGTATGACGAGTCCGTCTACGCCGCGCACGGCGGGTGCTTCCCGGTTTACGTCACCGGAGTGGGCGCCGTGGCCACTGTGACTGTCTCGGGTCTGCCCCAACAGCAGGACCACGACCTCGTCGTCGAGGCACTCCGGGAGATCCTGGCGTCCATGCGCCCGGCCTAGGTGCCGGCCTAGGTGCCGGCCTTGTGCCGGCTGGCGGCCTGATCGCGTTAGGCTAAAGGCAGTCCCCGACCCGCCCACAAGGAGTTCAACCAATGAACCTGCTCATCAAGCTGCTCGGCACAGGAATCAGCATCGGCGCCGGGTTTGTCGGCACCAAGGTGGTCAACGCCGTGTGGGAAAAGTCCACCGGCCGCAAGGCACCCACAGGCAAGGACGAAGACACCGCCACGAGCCTTCGCTCGGCGCTGACCTTCGCGCTGATCTCAGCCTCGGTCAGCACCGTCATCCAGGTGCTCGCCAACCGCGGCACGCAGCGGGCCATCACCCGTTTCGCCAAGACCCAGGACGTCGTCTAGCGAGTTTTCGTCCAGATGCTGCCCGCTGAATAGTCTCCGAGCAGCGTTATCCGTACGAAAACCCTCAGCCGTCGGACGCCTCATCACGGGCGGATTTGGCCGCCTTCTGGACCACGGCCTCCAGATCATCGGAGCTGAGCAGCTCGCGGTGCATGTGCTTGGTGCGGTAGCCGGAGCGGCCCACCATGTGGGCGGACACCGGTACAGTCAGCAACTGGAAAATCCAAGCGACCAGCAGCACCGGCCACACCCACCACGTCCGCATCTGCAGGCCGATGGCTGCCAGGAGCAGGAACAGGCCCAGCACCTGCGGCTTGGTGGCGGCGTGCATCCGGCTCAGCAGGTCAGGGAAGCGGAGCAGGCCGACGGCGGCTGCCAGGGACATGAGGGCGCCCACCACCAGGAACACCGCCGTCACGATATCAATCACGTTATCCACCAGGCTCGCCTCAGGACTCATGGGTCTGCTCCCGCCGGTCGGCCACGAAGCGCGCCACGGTCACGGAGCCGATGAAGCCGACTACCGACAGTGCCACGAGCAGCATCAGGTTGTTCAAGTGCCGGTTCACGGCCATGTCGATGCACAGTGCCGCGCCGAGGATGGCCAGCAGGACGTCGGAGGCCAGCACCCGGTCCAGCAGCGAGGGGCCCCGGGCAATCCGGATAATGGCACCGGCCGCGGCCAGCGAAAGGATGACTGCCGTGACAGCCAGGACGGTCTGCATCATGCCGGGTTCTCCTGCCGCACTGCTTCGAGTTCTTCCCTGCTGCCCATGATGCGGATCAAGCCGGCTTCGATGGAGCGGACTTCCCTGCGCAGGCTCTCCACGTCTTCGACGCTGCTGATATTGAGCGCGTGGAGGTACAGGGTGGACGTTGAACGGTCCACTTCCACCACCAGCGAACCCGGAATCAGCGAGATCACGTGGCCGACGGCGGTGACAATAAGGTCCTGGTGGCTCCGCAGCGGGACAGCGACCACTGCGTTGATCACTTTCGGTCCGCGGACGGCCGCCAAGTACATGACTTCGATGCTCGCTGCCGCCACCCGGCCCAGGAACCGCAAGGCGAAAGGCACCGCGTGGAGGATGTTGAACCGGCCGCTGAGTTCCACCGGCGGCAGGTAAAACATCCGGGCCACCAGCACGGCCAGCAGGGCGCCGAAAAGCAGGTTGCCGGGGCTGAAGTCCTGCCAGAGCGCACCCCAGACAATCACCAGCCACACCAGCAGGGGAACCTCCTGGCGCAGGGAAATCCGTCGGCGGCTCATTCGCCCCCACCCGCTTTCAGCGCCATGGGTGGAACTACGGTGTCCTCACCGAGCACGGCCTGAATGTAGGAGGACCTGTCCAGCATCTCCTGGGCCGCCTGGTCCGAGACCTTGAACAGCGGGCCGGCGAAGACGGTGAGGGACACCCCCAGCACCACCAGGCCAAGGGTTGAACCCACCATCGTCCGGGGCAGCAGGGTCACGCTGTCGCGGCCGGCCCGGCGACCGGTGCCCGCCTCCTCCGGCACCGCCAGCAGGACGGGGTCGGGATGCTCAGCGTCTGAAGGCTTGCGCCAGAACGCACGGTTCCACACCCTCGCCACGGCCAGGAGTGTCAACAGGCTGGTGACCACGCCCCCGATCACCAGGGCATAGGCGAGCGGTGTGCCCAGCTCGATTCCGGCCTGGATCAGGCCCACCTTGCCCAGGAACCCGGAGAACGGCGGGATTCCGGCCAGGTTCATCGCGGGTACAAAAAACAGGAGCGCCAGGAGGGGCGAAAGTTTGGCCAGGCCCGCCAGCCGGTCCACTGAGGAACTGCCGCCACGGCGTTCGATCAGGCCCGTGACCAGGAAGAGGCTGGTCTGGACGATGATGTGGTGTGCCACGTAGAACACGGCAGCTGCCAGCCCGGCCACGGAGGACATTGCCAGGCCGAACACCATGTAGCCGATGTGGCTCACCAGCGTGAAGGACAGCAGTCGCTTGATGTCGCTCTGGGCCAGGGCGCCGAGGATTCCGACCACCATGGTCAGTAGCGCCACCACCATCAACGGAGTGTTCAGGCTGTCGCCGGGGAACAGCAGGGTCTCGGTGCGGACCATGGCGTAGACGCCCACTTTGGTGAGCAGGCCGGCGAAGACGGCTGTGACCGGGGCGGGCGCGGTGGGGTAGGAGTCAGGCAGCCAGAACGACAGCGGGAACACGGCCGCCTTGATGCCGAAAGCCACCAGGAGCATCACATGCAGGAGCGTCTTTGTTCCCTCGTCCAGGTCCGCGAGCTTGATGGCAAGGTCCGCCATGTTCACAGTTCCGGTTGCACCGTAGACCATCGCGATGGAGATCAGGAACAGCACGGAGGACACCACGGAGACCACCACATAGGTGACGCCCGCGCGGATGCGGGGCCCCGTACCGCCCAGGGTCATCAGGACGTAGCTTGCGGTGAGGAGGATTTCAAAGCCGACGTAGAGGTTGAAGAGATCGCCCGACAGGAACGCGTTGGACACACCGGCCACGAGGATCAGGAACGTGGGGTGGAAAATCGACACCGGGGCGTCCTGGTCGCCGTCGGCCATGCCCTGCCCGGTGGCGTAGATCAGCACGGCGAGGCTAACGGCGGAGGACACCACCAGCATGAGGGAGGAGAACTGGTCCACCACCATCGTGATGCCCCAGGGCGGCAGCCAGCCGCCGATGTTCACTGCGGCTGTCCCGCCCTCCCACACTGAGGCGAGCAGCAAGCACTCCAGCAGAAGGGTCAGGGACAGTACCGCGATGCTCACGGCGCGCTGCGCCCGGGCGTGCCGGAACAGCAGGAAGGCCAGTGCGGCGCCAAAGATGGGCAAGAGGACGGCGAGCGGGGCAAAGCTTGCGATGTTCACTTCACACCTCCTTCGGGCCAGGGTTGACGTTCCGCGAGCCGGGTTGCTCTTCGGCGGCGGCGTCCACGGCGGGAATCGTCCTGGCGCCGGCCGTGATGTGCTCCCCGGACTCTGGATGATCTGCATGATCAGAAATACCGCTGCCGTCGCTGCCGAGCATGGTCAGGGGAAACTCGGACGTCTCGGCCGGGATCGGGGCGTCGTCCTCAGCGTCAAACCGGGGTGTTTCGGCGACGCGGAGGTCCTCGATGTCGTCCTGGATCTCATCCTGGCGGGCAAGGACCCAGGTGCGGTAGATGATGCCGAGCATAAACGCGGTGACGGCGAACGAGATCACGATCGAGGTGAGGATGAGGGCCTGCGGGAGGGGGTCGGCGTACGCGTCCGCGCCGGTGTCCTTGTTGAAGAACGGCGCCAGGCCGGCATAGCCGCCCGTGGTCAGGATCAGCAGGTTGGTGGCGTTGGTCAGGAGCATCAGCCCCAGCAGCACCCGGGTGAGGCTGCGTTCGAGGATCAGGTAGATGCCGCACGCGTACAGCGCACCCATCACGATCAGCAGGGTCAGGTTGACGCTCATCCTTGGCCCTTCACGGTAGGTTCGGTGGACAGGCCCGCGGGCTCGTGCCCCCCGGCGGAAACGGCTCCGGCCATCACGTCCTCAACAAGGGAGTCCGGCGCCGGCTCGGCCTCGTGCTCGTCAAAATGTTCGTCGATCTCGGAACCCAGGCTGCGCAGCACGTCCAGGACGAGGCCCACCACCACGATGTACACGCCTATATCGAAGATAGTGGACGTGACGAACTTGATGTCGCCGAACACCGGCAGCCACAGTTCAATAATGGCGGACTGGAACACTTGCCCGCCCAGCAGGAGCGGCACCACACCGGAGGCGGCCGCCGTCGCGAGCCCGATCCCGAGCAGGGTACCGGCGCCCACTGGGGTGGCCTCCCGCAGTTCGAAACGGCCGCCGGCCAGGTAGCGGATGGCCAGGGCAAGCCCGGCCGTCAGGCCGCCGGCGAAACCACCGCCCGGCAGATTGTGCCCGGCGAGGAGGAGATACAGGGAGAAGATGATCAGGGAGTGGAAGATCAGCCGCGTGACCACCTCAAAGATGATGGAACGCCGTTCGGGGGCCAGGGTCCGTCCTGCCACGATCCAGGCGTCCCGTGCCGAGGCGGCAAACTTCCGGCTGATGGCCAGCGACGCGGCTTCGCGCGAACCGGGATCCGCTGCGGACTGCCGTCCAACGCTGCCCTCGGCAATGGTGGACGAAACCCTGAGCCGGTCGCCGCGTCCACGGACGAAGATCAGGCTGGCGACGCCGGTTGCGGCGAGGGCGAGGACAGAAATTTCCCCGAAGGTATCCCACGCCCTGATGTCCACGAGGGTCACGTTGACGATGTTCAGTCCGCCGCCGCCCTCGTAGGCAAGCCGGGGGAATTCCAGTGAGACCGGTACGGCCACCCGGGAGCCCATGGCGTATATGGCGGCAAAGACCATGGTGACGCCGAAGGCTGCCCCGATAATCACGCGGACCACGCGGTACCTGCCGCCGGTCCGGTCGCGGAGCTCGGCCGGGAGGCTGCGCATGGCCAGGACGAAGGCCACCAGGATGATGGTTTCCACCAGCATCTGCGTCAGGGCCAGGTCCGGCGCGCCCTGGAGCGCGAACATCAGGGCAATCCCATATCCGGTCACAGACACCATCAGCACGGCAAGGAACCGCCTGTTGGCCTTGACCGCCGCCAGCGCCCCGATCACGATCGCCGCACCCACCACCGGCTGAAGCGGTGAGAAGGGGTCGATAAAGTACAGGTCCGTCGGGAGGGGCTTCCCTGCCAGGAGCATGGCAGTCAGCGGCAGCGCGAACGCCATGGAAAGGATCACGGAGAGGTAGAAGTACAGCGAACCACGCTGCGTGCGGCCCGTGATCCACACCGCCGTGTCATCCAGCGCACCGATGCTGAGCTGGTAGAAGCGGTCGCCGTCGATCCAGCCCGGCACCCGGGACTGTGCCCGGGCCACCAAAGTTCGGCCGAAGTGCATGGCCAGGCCCAGCGCGAACGTGAGCGCAGTCAGCCCGAGGGCCGGGGTGAGGCCGTGCCACAGCGCAAGGTGGCCTGCCTGCCCGGCCGGTGTGCCGGCGTCGGCCGCGGTGGCGGCAAAGAGAGCCGCATAAGGCTGGACCCATGCGTCCACCGGGGCGGGCCACAGGCCGTAGACGATGGTGAGGAGGCTGAGGAGGGCCGGAGCCGCCAGGAAAGAGGGCCTGACGGCCTTGAACGGTGTGGGTTCAACGCCGGGCTTGACGGCAAACGCCCCCCACATAAAACGGGCGCTGTAGGCGAACGTGAGGACCGAGCCCAGAACGATGCCCACGAGCACCACCATGCTCCAGGGCTCCCCCGTGGAAGCGTGATGGACGAAGGCTTCCAGTACCGATTCCTTCGCCACAAAACCTGCCAGCAGCGGAACGCCGGCCATCGACGCGGCGCCGATGCCGGCAACGATGCCGAGCGCGCGGGACGAGCGGAAGACGCCGGAGAGCTGGCGGACATCACGGGTTCCGGACTGGTGGTCGATGATGCCCACCACCAGGAACAGGGTGGCCTTGAAGAGGCCATGCGCCAAAAGCATCGCGAGGCCTGCGAGCGCCGCGTCCGACGTCCCGAGTCCCACCACCATGGTGAGGAAGCCCAGCTGGCTGACGGTGCCATACGCGAGAATGAGCTTGATGTCCGTCTGGCGGAGTGCCCGGTAGCCGCCCACCAGCATGGTGGCCAGGCCCAACCCCAGCACAATGGACTGCCAGTATGCGGTCTCGGAAAATCCGGGCGCGAGCCTGGCTACGAGGTAGATGCCGGCCTTGACCATCGCCGCGGCGTGCAGGTAGGCGCTGACGGGGGTGGGGGCTGCCATGGCTCCCGGCAGCCAGAAGTGGAAGGGAACCAGTGCGGATTTGCTGATGGCGCCCACGAGGATCAGTACGACGGCGGCGGCGACGATTCCGCTGGCCGGTCCAGTTACCAGCGTGGGAGCCTGCTCCAGGATCGCCGAGATCCGGTACGTTCCGGCGCTGTAGCCGAGCATGATCAGGCCCACCAGCATGGCCAGGCCGCCGGCCGTGGTGACCATCAAGGCCTGCAGGGCGGAGCGCCGGGCGGCCAGCCTGGTGCGGGCGAAGCCGATCAGCAGGTAGGACAGGATGGTGGTGAGTTCCCAGAAGACGAACAGCAGGAGAAGATCGTCCGCCACCACCAGGCCGAACATGGCACCGGCGAAGGCGAGCAGCTGGGCTCCGAAGCCGCCGAGGTCCTGGTCTTTCCTGCTGAAGTACCGGGCACAGTAGACCAGCACCAAGGCGCCCACGCCCAGGACCAACAGGGACATCACCCAAGCCAGCGGATCCAGCCGAAAGGCGAATTCCAGTTTCAACCCGGGGATCCAGGGGATGACCTCCGTGACCGCCCCGGCGCCCGAATACACGGCGCCGTGCTGGAAAAGCAGCCAGATAAAGGACGCAGCGGGTACGGCCGCCAGGGCATAGAAGGCGTTACGGCCCCACATCCTGAACAGGAGAGGCGCCACAGCAGCCACCGTAAACTGCACGGCAAGGACTGTGATCACTGGTATCTCCGCAACGTCAGGGATTCGTTTTACAAAAAGTTAGGGCAGGCGGTCAATCGTTAGGTTCGGTGGCGACAGTTTATCAAGCCGTTCCAGCCACTTTTCCCGCAAAGGCCCACGAGCGCTCGATTTTGCCGGGTGTCAGGCGTATTATGCCCGCCCTGTTCGCCACGGGCGGATACGATTCAGCCTATGAACACCGCCAGCGCTGCTGAGGCCACCCAACCGCCATCGGAACTCGCGTCCGGAACCCGGACCACCCGCAAGGGCCACGTGCTCGCCTGGGCCGCCTGGGACTGGGGCTCTGCGGCGTTCAACGCGGTGATGACTACGTTCGTCTTCACCGTCTATCTCACCTCCAACGCCTTCGGGGACAAGGACCAGGCCTCAGCCATCCTTGGCGGTGCGCTGGCCATCGCAGGCCTCGCCATCGCCCTGCTCGCTCCGGTGACGGGGCAACGCTCGGACAACGGAGGCCGGCGCAAGCTGTGGCTGGGAGTCAACACGGCCGCCGTCGCCATCCTCACGGGGCTGTGTTTCTTTGTTTTCCCCCGGCCGGAGTTTTTGCTGCTGGGCGTCTCCCTGATTGCGCTGGGGAATGTGTTCTTTGAATTTGCCGGCGTCAACTACAACGCCATGCTCACCCAGGTATCCACCCCGACAAACATCGGCAAGGTCAGCGGGTTCGGCTGGGGAATGGGCTACCTCGGCGGCATCGTGGCCCTGCTGGTAGTGCTGCAACTCTTTGTGCAGCCGAGCTTCGAATGGTTTGGCGCCTCCACGGAAGGCAGCCTCAATATCCGGCTCGTGGCCGTGTTCTCAGCTCTGTGGTTCTTCATCTTCGCCCTCCCGGTCCTGTTCACCGTCCCGGAGCTGCCGCGGCCGGCGCGGGCAAAACAGCTGGGCTTCTTCGCCTCCTACGGCCTGCTGCTCCGCCGGATCAAGGCGATCTACGCCACGAGCCCCCACACGATCTACTTCCTCCTCGCCAGCGCGGTCTTCCGCGACGGGCTCGCGGCAGTCTTCACCTTTGGCGGGATCATTGCGGCCGGCACCTTCGGTTTCGAGCTGTCCCAGGTCATCTTCTTCGCCATCTTCGGCAACGTCGTGGCGGCCGTGGGTGCCGTCATCGGCGGCTTCCTGGATGACCGGGTGGGGCCGAAGGCCGTGATCATGGGCTCCCTCGTGGGCCTGCTGATCGCCGGCACCATGATCCTGGTCCTGGGCAACGGCAGCTACGTGTTCTTCGGTACCGCATGGGCCGGCACCACAACGTTCTGGGTTTTTGGGCTGTTCCTCTGCCTGTTCGTGGGCCCGGCACAGTCATCCTCCAGGGCGTACCTGGCGCGGCTTGCACCCGGCGGCGAGACCGGCGAACTGTTCGGCCTCTACGCAACCACCGGCCGCGCCGTCAGCTTCCTGGCCCCCGCACTGTTCACCCTGTGCATCACCCTGGCCACTCCTCTGGTGGCGCCGGGCGAGGCCCAGCGTTGGGGAATCCTGGGCATCATGGTGGTACTGCTCGCCGGCCTGCTGGTCCTGCTTCCGGTGAAGCCGCCGGGCAAGGCATCAATAGCCCTGGTCCCCGCCTCATAGCGTGACCACTGGCCGCAGCATCGCGCCGGTGTGTTGACCTGCTGTCTTCAGCGGCGCCCTGACACCCGAAAACGGCCTGCGGAGGCTAGGCTGGAAGTATGAACGTGGACGAAACGGACCTCCCCGGCCTGGGCCGGCGGAAGGATTTCATGACGGCTTCCGGGCGTCGCATTGGCGTCGTGGAGCTGCGGGAAGGCCAGACGGAACTCATCGTTTCCACCTGGGACGATCCCGACACCTGCCAGGCCTCCATTCCCCTGACCGGGGATGAGGCAGCCACCCTGGGCAACCTCCTCGGCGGCCAGCACCTGGCCATGAAGCTGGCCGAGGAACACCGGGACGTGCCCGGGATTGTGACCCGGCAGTTCTCCATCGCCCCTGATTCCCCGTTCCAGAACCAGCCCATGGGCAAAGCGTGCATCCGCACCCGCTGCGGCGTCTCGATTGTGGCGATCATGCGTGAAGGCGAGGTGCTCCCTTCCCCGGGACCCGACGTCGTACTTCATTCCGGTGATTTGCTGGTGGCAGTTGGAACCCAAGAAGGCCTCGACTCGGCGGCCGATATCCTCCGCAACGGCTGACCGCCATGGACCCGCTGGCCCTGACCCTCATTGAACTGGGGGCCGTTGTGTTCTGCCTTGGCCTGCTGGCCAGGCTGGCCGGACGGATCGGAATGTCACCCATCCCCCTCTACCTCGTGGGCGGACTCGCCTTCGGCGCGGGCGGGGTGGTCAAGCTTGATGGTATGCACGAATTCGCACATTTGTCCGGCGAAATCGGTGTGATCCTGCTGCTGCTTATGCTCGGATTGGAATATACGGCTGCCGAGCTTTTCACCGGTCTGCGGAGGTCATGGCAGGCCGGTGTTCTTGACCTGGTACTGAACTTCCTGCCGGGCGCCGGGATTGCATTCCTGCTCGGCTGGGGTCCGGTCGGCGCCATGGTGATGGGCGGCGTCACGTATATATCCTCGTCAGGTATCGCCGCGAAAGTGATCACCGACCTCGGCCGGCTCGGCAACCGCGAAACGCCCGTGGTGCTTTCCATCCTGGTGTTCGAGGACCTGGCCATGGCCATCTACCTTCCCATCCTCACAGCCACCCTCGCCGGCGTGAGCTTCCTGGGCGGGCTGACCACCGTGGGCATTTCCCTGGCCGTCGTCACCCTTGTTCTG
This sequence comes from Pseudarthrobacter sp. 01T43, assembly GCF_056398665.1. Taxonomy (NCBI): domain Bacteria; kingdom Bacillati; phylum Actinomycetota; class Actinomycetes; order Micrococcales; family Micrococcaceae; genus Pseudarthrobacter; species Pseudarthrobacter sp. 01T43. The sequence continues at coordinate 40,244 of NZ_JBFTPV010000014.1, forward strand.
ATGGTGGCGCTGCGGCACGGCCACCACGTGTCCAAGGCGGTGCACAGCGAAAACTCCGAGGTCTTCCTGCTCAACCTGCTCGGTGCCGCCCTGCTGGTTGCAGGAGTGGCTTCGGCGATGCAGGTCTCCGCGGCGGTGGGCGCGTTTATGCTCGGCATCGCTATCTCCGGTGCGACGGCCCACAGCGCCACCCGGATCCTCGAGCCCCTGCGCGACCTGTTTGCCGCCATTTTCTTTGTGGCGTTCGGGCTCAACACGGATCCTTCGTCCATCCCCCCGGTCCTCGGCTGGGCGCTGGCCCTGGCTGCAGTCACCGCGGCCACCAAGATGCTCACGGGGATCTGGGCGGCCAAGCGCGCAGGCGTCGGCCGGCCCGGCCGTTTCCGGGCAGGGGCTGCCCTGATAGCCCGCGGCGAGTTCTCCATCGTCATCGCCGGGCTCGCCGTGGCCTCCGGTGTAGTCCCACGCGACCTTGCAGCACTTGCCACGGCCTACGTCCTGCTGATGGCCATCATCGGACCACTGGCCGCCCGTTATGTTGAGCCCGCGGTTAAGGCACTCCGCCCGCGGGCCCAGGAGCCTGCCCGCACCTAGGTTGGCTGCCGCCGAGGAGGCCATCGAGAGGCGACGTCCCGGCGCTATGACCGACGCTTAGCGCCGAGATCTCCCCGCTCGATCCGCCAGCCAGCCCGGACCACGGCATCCAGCACCCGGTGCGCACACCCGTCGAATCCCCAGGTCCGCACGTGGCCGGCGGTCACGGTCACGGACTGCCAGCCAACGGCGGCAATGGATTCGTCCCGGCGGATGTCCGATTCGCGTTGGCGGGCCTCCAACCGCAGCCGGCTCTCCGGCGCTGAGTCAGCACCAACCCGGCAAAGCTCCAGCGCCTGCCTGGCTTTGCGGCTACCCCGGACGCCCGGAGTGGACTGCACCTGCTCCTGGAGGTCATCAAGCGAACAGAACGCTTCCCGTCTGGGCCCGAAGCTCCTGGTCTGGCTGCAGATGAAGTAGTCCCCTGCCGCCAACAGGTCTTCCAGGCCAAGGACCGAGGCCAAGTCCAGCCATGTGCGGGCAGGCGAGATGACCCGAACGCCGTCGAGCATTGCCACATCCCACGGACGCAGGGACAGACGGTGACCGGCCACCCCCTTGCGCGCCGGCCGCGTGCCACCACCGGCCGCAGCCAAGTGGACTATCAGGTCGTTCTGCACGCCGCTTCGCGATCGAGCGGCGAACTCTCGCCGCTAAGACGGGCCCTTAACGCCGAGACGTCGCCTTTCGGCAGAAAACCTGCCTAAATCTCGGTGCGGTGGAAGTTCAGGTGGCTGCGGCTGGCGGTCGGCCCGCGCTGGCCCTGGTAGCGGTTGCCGTACTCGCCAGAGCCGTAGGGGTGTTCGGCGGCCGAGGACAGCCGGAAGAAGCACAGCTGGCCGATCTTCATTCCGGGCCAGAGCTTGATGGGAAGGGTGGCCATGTTGGACAGCTCCAGCGTGACGTGCCCGGAGAATCCCGGATCGATGAACCCGGCCGTTGAGTGCGTCAGCAGGCCCAGCCGGCCGAGGGAGGACTTGCCTTCCAGTCGGGCTGCGATGTCGTCCGGCAGCGTGACGGTCTCGTAGGTGGAGCCAAGCACGAACTCGCCGGGGTGCAGGATGAAGGGCTCGCCGCGGTCCACCTCGACCAGGCGGGTCAGCTCGGGTTGCTCCTCCGCGGGGTCGATATGGGCGTACTTGTGGTTGTCGAAAAGACGGAAGAACCGGTCGATCCGCACGTCCACCGAGGATGGCTGGACCATTGCGGGATCGTAGGGTTCGAGGACGATCCGTTGGGAGTCCAGTTCAGCGCGAATGTCGCGGTCAGAGATCAGCACGCCTCCCAAATTACTATGCGTTGTCCACAGCGCACATTTTTCGTTGTTGCTGTCGCCTAGTGGGGCTAATGTTGCCTCAGGATGTCAGCCACCGGAGGTCTCCCGGCTGGTACAACTGAACTGAACTGATCTGGGGTTGGTTTGAAAAACTTTGCGGCGCCTGCCGTTGTGGCTATGTTGTGTGCCGTTGCCCTGGTCTCTCCCGCCGCCGGCCTGCATTCCGTCCCGCCCGCCCGCCAGCCGTCGGCCGAAGCGGTTGGTGCCTTCGGACCACGCGCGGTCGCCTTGGGTCCCGCGGGCACGGCGGACGACGCCGGCGGCGCACCCGGTGCGGATACCGGCAGCGGGCCGCTCCTCGCCCCCGCCGTGGATCCCGCGATCACAACGGAGTCGCCCGCGGGCGCACAGAACCCGGTGCCCGCGGCAGCGGAACCAGTACCGGCCACCGGGGCTGCAGCGGCTGCCACCACGGCCGGAGCCCCGGCGACCGCAGCCCCCGCATCTGAGGTTCCCTCCGTGCCGCCCCTGTGGGCTCCGGAGGAGGAACTGGCGCAGAACAAGTCCACGGTTCCTGCCCCGCAGACCTTCGCAACGGAATCCCTCGCCCCCGCGACTCTTGCCACCGAGGCGCTGGTCCCGGACAACAATGCGGCTGCCATCCTGATTGTTTTCACCAAAATCAACGAGTACCGCGTGTCCAAAGGCCTGACCCCGGTCAAGTACAACCCCACGGTGGCCGGCATGTCCCAGGACTGGTCGGACAATATAGCCTCCCGCGAAGTGATCGAGCACCGGGCCAACTTCTGGCTCGATCCGCGTGCCATGAGCCCGGGCAGCGCCGGTGAAGTCATCGCCATCCGGACGGACCGCGACGCCGCACAGTTGGTGGAATGGTGGAAGGGCTCTCCCGGCCACAATGCCATGCTGCTCGACCCGCGCTTCAACGTCATGGGCGCCGGAATCTCCTACACGAACAGCACATACAAGATCTGGGGGGTGGTGAACTTCTTCGGATACGCCACCCTTCCGGCCGGCACCGTCAATTCTCCCGGCGGCAGCTCCACCGGCGGTTCAGCTTTCCCGCCACCTACGCCCACCGTGTGCGATTCCTCCGTCAAGCACATGCCGCCCACCCTTGACCTGAGCGGTGCGGCCATTACCAGCGCCGCCGACCTCGTCTCCGTGAATGCCGGCGGCGAGCTCATCAACCGTCCCTCCACGGGGAACAGGACCTACGGACCGGCCAAGGTCATCAACTCCTTCTTCAGCAACGTCAAAGAAGTATTCGTCACCGACTGGGACCGTAACGGCACCTATGACATCCTCGCCCAGTGGAACGACGGCCGGCTGACGCTTCATCCAGGATTCGCGGGTGGCGGTTTCGGCGCTGCGGTCACTCTCGGCCAGTCCGGCTGGGCCGGCATGACGCTGGCCGTAGGCGGCTGGTGCGCCAACAACCGGTTCCCGCAAATCGTGGCCCTGGATTCCTCGGGCAACCTGTGGCTCTACCCGAACGCGGGCCTGGCAGACATGTCCTCGCGCACCCTGATGGCCGGCGGAGTTTCTGCCACCCGCCTGAGCATGGTGGACTATGACGCCGACGGCTTCCAGGACCTCCTGGCTCGAAAGTCCGACGGCACCGTGCAGCTCTACCGCGGAAACGGCTCTCCGGCGCCGCGCGCCGAAGCCCGGGCCACTGTGGCCACCGGCTGGACGGACGTAACGGGCATCCGGCCGCTGCGCGACGTCACGGGCCTAAACTCGACCGGGGTGGCACTGCGCAGGGCCAACGACGTGGTGCAGTACTGGGACCTGACCGGCGGAACCCTCGCATCGCCGTCGAACATCACCGGCAGCTGGGCAGGCCAGCGGCTGGCCCAGTAGACGGGGCACCAGCCGGTACGCCTGTGCCGGCGTTCCTACGCGGCCGAGGGGACCGCCAGCACGTCCTTGAGGCGCTCCAGCTGGGTCACTTCAGCCTTCATGGCCCTCTGGATACCGGTGTTCATCAGTCCCAGGAGCCCCTTGGGCTGGTATTCGAGGGCGAACCGGACACGGGTTCCGGCCGGTTCGGTACTGAGGTAGTACCCGCCGGACGGACGGGTCTGGCCGGCAATGACCTGGTACTGGACTTCGGCCCCGGGCCGGGCTTCGGTGATCCGGAAGTCGGCTGGAACCGGCCAGCCGGAGCGGCCCAGCACCGTCTGCCGGTACACCGCACCCTTGGTCCGGGCGGCGCCGGAAGCCAGGCTGATGCTGCGGATGCCCGTGCGCCATTGCGGCAGGTTCAGTCCGTCGATGAGGAAGGTGTAAACATCCATGGCGTCACGCGGGATGAGTACCTCGTGTTCTGCAAATGCCATGGGGAGAATCCTTCGGTTAGCGGCTGTCCAGCGGTGATAGCCCGCCCCACCCCCATGACACTGCAGCTAACGGGTTCACAGTAGCCAGTGCTTTTGTCCCGCACCTAGCCACAGGCGGGGACGTTATTGAAGAGTTACGGGATGACGCCGCACGGCAGGATTTAAGCCCGACACGGACCGCACGGTGGTCGCCGTTGCCGGCGCACGGACGCATCTGCGCTAAGCTAAGTTCTGCCCCGCGCACCTGGGGCCACGCGGCTGTAGCTCAATGGTAGAGCGCTAGCTTCCCAAGCTTGATACGCGGGTCCGATTCCCGTCAGCCGCTCCACTGCGAACAACCCGCCCGTTACGGGGCACTCTTGGCCTTCCTCACACCACGCTCCACGGCTTTCTTCAGCGCCGCCAGCCGCACCGCCTCCTGCTTCCGGTAAACGCCCTCCTTGGCTGCGGAAAACATCCGGCCGAGTCCCTTCGGAGCATACTGCGCGGTCACGGTCAGCCGGGTGCTGTCTGCCACCGGATAGACGACGCAACTGCAGGTGATGGTTTCAGTGCGGGTCTCATGTGCTTCGGTCCAGGAACGGTCCAGCACCTGGTCCCGGAAGTGCACCGTCACGCCATCCTGGCCGGGCACCGCGGCGCGGGCCTCCCCGTCCACGCAGAACGCGTAAACCTCTGCACGCGCGCAAGGGATGAGGACGGTACTTTCAATCATGATGGATCCCATGCTGCTATTCCCGTAAGTTCCGCAGGGCCTGCCCGGCGCAGTGCCCAGAGCGTCATTTTCACACCGGGAAGCTGCGGGAACAATCACCGCCGCGCCTGGCGACCCAAACGCCCGTTAGGTGCCGCCCTGTATCGTCGGAAGCCAGGAACCTCTTCGGTTCCGCTACAGGAGTGATCATGGCTGACAAGCTGACCCTGGGAGTGATGGCCTCAACGCGGAAACCGGACGAGCGCCGCCTCCCCATTCATCCCCTGCATTTCGAACGCATCGCCCCTGAGCTGCGCCGGCACATCCTCCTGGAGGAGGGCTACGGCAAGCGCTTCGGCGTCTCGGACAAGCATCTCTCCACCCTCGTGGGAAGCATTGTCACGCGGGAAGCGCTGCTGGCGGAGGCCGACGTCGTGCTCCTGCCCAAACCCCAGCCGGAAGACCTGGCCGAACTGCGGGACGGCCAGGTCCTTTGGGGATGGCCGCACTGCGTGCAGGACCGCGCGATCACCCAGCTGGCCATCGACAAAAAGCTCACGCTCATCGCTTTTGAGGCCATGAACCACTGGGCGAGCGACGGCGGCTTCGGCCTGCACGTATTCCACAAAAACAACGAACTGGCCGGGTACTGTTCGGTGCTGCACGCCCTCTCTCTGACCGGCTCGACGGGCGACTACGGCCGCCGGCTGAGCGCCGTCGTGATCGGCTTCGGTGCGACCGCCCGCGGCGCCGTGACGGCCCTGAACGCGCACGGCATCCACGACGTCCAGGTGCTGACCAACCGCGGTGTCGCCGCCGTGGGCGCGCCGATCCACTCGGTTAACATCGTGCAGTTTGATCACGACGCCGAAGCCCCCTACCTCAGCCAGGTCATCACCGAGCGTGGCCGGGTTCCGCTGGCACCGTTCCTGGCCGAAAGCGACATCGTGGTCAACTGCACGCTGCAGGACCCGAACAATCCGCTGACCTACCTGCGGACCGAGGACCTGGCAGCGTTCAATCCAGGCAGCCTGATTGTCGACGTTTCGTGCGACGAGGGCATGGGCTTCAGCTGGGCGCGTTCCACCACCTTCACCGAACCGATGTTCACCATCGGGGACCACATCAACTATTACGCGGTGGACCACAGCCCGTCGTACCTCTGGAACTCCGCCAGCTGGGAGATCAGCCAGGCGCTGCTGCCATTCCTGGAAACAGTCATCGGCGGCCCCGAGGCCTGGGACGCGAACGAGACTATTTCGCGGGCCACCGAAATCCGCGCGGGCGTGATCCTCAACAAGGACGTACTTGAGTTCCAGCAGCGCCAGGCAGAGTACCCGCACCTGCCGGTGTAGAGCCCTGTTCCTGCCCGCCGGCCCCTGCCCGCGGGCCTAGCCCGCAGCCACCCGGCTGACAATCCGCACCGGGTGGCGGCGGTCCCTGAGGTCCACGCGGAGCCCCAAGGCAGCTTTGCGGGCCAGGACGACGCCGACTGTCACCGCGGCGAGCGCCGGCACCCCGCCGGACACCAGCAAGGCGATGTGCGGGTCAACGTGCTCGGCAATCCACCCGAGCATCGGGCCGCCGATGGCCTGGCCGCCGATCAGCACCATGATGTATAAACTCATGACGCGTCCGCGGATAGCCATGTTCGAACTGATCTGGACCAGCTGGTTCGAGCCGGTCAGGAACATCAGGCACCAGAATCCGGACAGGACCATCACCACACCGAACCAGAGCATGGACGGCGCCAACGCCGCGAGGCAGAGCATCAGGCCGTACATTCCCGCGCAGAACACCACGGACCGGAGCCGCAGCTGCCGGCGCCGGGTTGAGGCGACGGCGCCGGCGAGCGCGCCGAGGGCCACCAGCGCGTTGAGCAGGCCATAGCCGCCGGCACCGACGTCGAACACGTGGTCCGCGAAGGCGGCGAGCAGGACAGGCAGGCTCATGGCGAACACGGCGACGAACCCGGCCATCAGCCACGGCCAGTAAATGGTGGGCTTGCTGAGCGCATACCGCAGCCCCTCCCGCAGCATGCCCTTCTTCTTCGGGGCCGGCGCGCTGACAAACAGCTGGTCCTTCCGCAGGAGCAGCAGCATGGTCACCGTGGAGCAGCACGCCACGGCATTGGCGGCAAATGCCCAGCCGGCACCGACGGCAGTGAGCAGCAGGCCGGCGAGCGCCGGGCCGATCAGCCCGCCCAGCTGGAACGTGGTGGAGTTGACGCTGATCGCATTGCGAAGGTACTTGGGGCCAACCAGCTCATTGACGAAGACCTGGCGCGCGGGCTGGTCCAGCACCGTGACCAGCCCCAGCACGAAGGCGATGCCGTAGACATGCCATACCTCGATGGCGCCGGTCAGGGAAAGCACGGCCAGGGTTGCGGCGAGGATGGCCGCCATGCTCTGGCACAGCATCAGGATCTTTCGCTTGGCGAAGCGGTCCGCCACCATGCCGCCCCACGGTCCCAGCAGGAGGGACGGCATGAACTGCAGCGCCACGGTGATGCCCACGGCGGTGACGGAGCCGGAGAGTTCCAGCACCAGCCAGTCCTGCGCGATCCGTTGCATCCAGAGGGCCACAACAGCCACAAAGTGCCCGATCGCGAAGATGCGGAAGTTCGGGACTTTCAGGGAGATGAAGGTGTGGCGCCACGGCAGGTGTTCACTGACGACGCCGATGGGCTGGGTTTGGGCGGCGGCCGGGGAAGCTGCGGCGGAGTCCGCGGCGGACGCTGAATCGATGACGGGCTGGCTGACGGTTGCCGATGTTGGCGGTGGGGGAGCCACGAGTATGTCCTCAGGGAAGCGGGCGGGTTGGGATGCTCCCACGCTAGGCTGGTTGCAATCGATTATGTAGACGTATCGTGTCTATAACTACCATCACGAAACGCAATGGAGCCCCGGGCCAACGGTCCCAGCGCCAAAGGAGTCCGACGTGTTTGAGCCCGCGCAGCTTCGCTCTTTCCTTGCCGTGGCAGAAACGCTGAGCTTCACCAAGGCCGCCGAAAGGCTGGGCCTGGCACAGCCAACAGTCAGCCAGCACGTCCGCAAGCTGGAGACCGCCGCCAAACGCGTCCTCATCAGCCGCGACACCCGCGACGTCCGGCTGACGGACAACGGCGACGCCATGGCCGGGTTCGCACGCAACATCCTGTCGGCCCACGATGCCGCCGCCCGCTACTTCTCCGGCTCCGCCATGCGCGGCCGGCTTCGCTTCGGCACGGCCGATGACCTGGCCATCACCGGGCTCCCCCGGATCCTGCGTGAATTCCGGCAGGTCTACCCCCAGATCAACCTTGAGCTCACCGTTGGCCAGAGCGACCAGTTGTACAAAAAACTCAACGCCGGTCAACTGGACCTGGTGTTTGTGAAATGGGTGGCCGGCGCTAAGGATGGAACCGTGGTCCAGCACGATACGTTCTCCTGGGTGGGGCTGGAGCAGACGTCCCTCAAACCTGCGGACCCTGTGCCGCTCATCGCCTATCCCTCCCCCAGCCTCAGCCGGAAGCTGGCCATCGACGCGCTCGAAGCCCATGGGCGGACCTGGCGAATCACGTGCACCACCCGGCAGATCAGCGGGGTCCTGGCGGCGCTCCGGGCCGGCATCGGTGTCGCCGTGATGCCGACGTCTCTGGTCCCCGAAGACCTGAAGATCATCACCCGCACCTTCGATTTACCACCGGTGGGCGACGTCGATTTCACCCTGATCCGCAATCCGCTGGCCAACGCTGAAGTGATCGATGCCCTGACGCAGGCCATTGTAGGCCGGACGCTCAAGAAGTCCGCCTGACCACACCCATATTTCATAAAAACCATTGAGAAAAAACCCGGCCTCCTCTATGCTGGTTTTTCCATGGGGTCAAGCAGTGGCCGGTTCAACACTACGAGTGCGCCCCGCGGCCCATGGGGCGGCCGTACTCGGGAAGGCAGCCAATGACGACAGCCGAGAACACCCATTTACATACAGCATTTGCGTCCCGACATAACACCGTACGCCCGCTGGCCACGCATCATGTCAGCCACAGCTCCGGCATCACCCATGTCACCGAGTACGTAGGCAAGCCCACGTGCGATAAGTGCGGCACGGACGAATTTATCTACCTTGAGTCATATGTCCCTCCGGTTTACCGGCGTGACGGGGCGGTCAGGACCCTGGGCGAAGTCGCCTACACCTGCACCCGTTGCGAAGATTTCTCCGCCCACAGCGTTCCCGCGTCGTGGACTCCCCCAGGCTGGTATCTGGGTTAACTCTTAATGGTCTCCGGCCGGCGCCTCGGGCGCGGCCCCTCATAACAAACAGAAAGTCCCGACGGCCGCGCTTGGTGGCCGTCGGGACTTTCATTTTTCGTCGCCTGCGCTCGGCGCCCTGGAACCGCCTAGATCAGGGCATCCGACAGGTGGTTCGGGGTGCCGAACCGGTGGGCGGTGATGCTGATGGCCTGTTCGTGCAGGAACGGCAGCAACTCCACCCTGCCGGCCTCGGTCACCGGGTGCGGGTAGACCGCCACGTCCGGGCGCCCGTCGATGGCTTCGGCGAGTGCGGTGGCGTCGCCGCCGATCAGGCGGATCCGCACACCGGACAGCTTGCCCGCCTTGGCGAGGCGGGCCGCCGAAGCCAGCCAGCCGGCGTCGGACTCCACCGTGACTGAAACATCCAGTCCGGTGAGGACTGCACGCAGCTGGGCGGGAAGTTCGACGGCGGTGGATACCGTCAGTGCCGACCCCGCCTGGACACCGGCGGCGACAGTCCGCACCAGGTGCGCCAGCGGGGCGCCTTCGGAAAGGCGGACGGTGACCGGCAGCGGGCGGTAGCGGAAGATGTTGCGCTCCGCGCTCAGGCCGGACACGTCCTTGGCCGTGCCGAACTCGTCGGCCCAGGCCTGGGCGTCGGACGCGAGGGATCGCTGCAGCGACCCGAGTTCACCCGGCTGCAGGGCGCTAGCGGACGCGGCGGCGATCCGGCGGACGCCGTCGTTCGTGGTGGCGGCACTCGCTGTGCTGGCGTGGCTGGTCCAGTCGCCGAGGCCCGCCAGGTAGTTCGGTCCGCCGGCTTTGGTGCCTGCGCCGACGGCGGACTTCTTCCAGCCGCCGAACGGCTGGCGCTGCACGATGGCGCCGGTGATGCCGCGGTTGACGTAGAGGTTTCCGGCCTGGATGGAGTCCAGCCAGATTCCGAGCTCGTCCGGGTTCAGGGAGTGCAGGCCTGCCGTGAGGCCGTACTCGATCTGGTTCTGGATGGCGATAGCCTCCTCGAGGGTCTCGGCTGTCATGACGCCGAGGACCGGTCCGAAGAACTCGGTGAGGTGGAAGTAGGATCCGCGGCGGACGCCGTGGCGCACGCCGGGGCTCCAGAGCCGGCCCGTCTCGTCCAGCTGCTTCGGCTCCACAGCCCAGGTCTCGCCTTCGCCGAGGGTGGTGAGGGCGTTGAGGAGTTTGCCGTTGGCGGGCTCGATGATCGGACCCATCTGGCTGGTGGGGTCCTGCGGGTAGCCCACCTTGAGGGAGGTGACGGCGTCGATCAGCTGGTTGTGGAACCTCTTGGACGTGGCAACCGAGCCCACCAGGATCACCAGTGAGGCGGCGGAGCACTTCTGGCCGGCGTGGCCGAACGCGGAGTAGGCGACGTCCTTGGCGGCGAGATCGAGGTCAGCGCTGGGGGTGACGATGATGGCGTTCTTGCCGCTGGTCTCCGCCAAAAGCGGCAGGTCCTTACGGAAGGAACGGAACAGTTCCGCGGTCTCGTAGCCGCCGGTGAGGATCACGCGGCCCACCGCGGGGTGGGAGATCAGCTGCTGGCCGAGCTCACGCTCACCCAGCTGCACCATGGTCAGCACGTCCTTCGGGACGCCTGCTTCCCAGAGCGCCTCGATCATCACGGCGCCGCTGCGGCGGGCCTGTTTCGCGGGTTTGATCACGACGGCGGAGCCCGCGGCGAGTGCCGCAAGGGTGGACCCTGCCGGGATGGCCACCGGGAAGTTCCATGGCGGGGTCACCACGGTGAGTTTCGCTGGGACGAACGTGGCGCCGTCGACCTTTTCCAGCTTGCGCGCCGACTCGGCGTAGAAGTGGGCGAAGTCGATGGCTTCGCTGACCTCGGGGTCGCCTTGGTCGATGGTCTTGCCGGTTTCGCTGGCCATGACTTCGAGCAGGTCGGCGCGGCGGGCCTCGAGGACGTCGCCGGCGCGGTGCAGGATTTCGGCGCGCTCGTCAGCGGACAGGGCGCCCCAGGCCTTGCCCTTCTCAACAGCGGTCGCAATCACGGTGTTGAGGGTTGCCTCGTCGTTGATGGTGGCGGCTTCGACCGAGGCGTTCCCCAGAGTGGAGGAAGGGACGCGGTCCAGGATGGCGAGGCCCCAGTCGCGGTTGGCGGGCAGGGACGGGTCCGTGTCCGGGGTGTTGTCGAACGAATCGTGCGGCAGGGGCTGCGGCGGCAGGCTGCGGTTCTGCTGCCGGTTGGCCGGCGGGACCTCGTCGTCGAGCTTGTCCAGCGAGGCGAGGAAGCGCTGTTTCTCGCGTTCGAACAACTGTTCGTTGTCGCTCAGCTCGAAGACTGCTGACATGAAGTTGTCCTGGCTGGCGCCCTCTTCGAGGCGGCGGATCAGGTAGGCGATGGCTACGTCGAACTCGGCCGGGTGCACCACGGGGGTGTAGAGCAGGAGGGAGCCGACGTCCTTCTTGACGGCTTCGGCCTGGCCCTGCGCCATACCCAGCAGCATCTCGAATTCAATGCCAGCCTGAACGCCGCGCTGCTTGGCGAGCAGCCAGGCGAAAGCAATGTCGAAGAGGTTGTGGCCGGCCACCCCGATCCGGACGTTCTTGATCCGGTCCGGGTGCAGGGCGTAGTTGATGACGCGCTTGTAGTTGGTGTCCGAGTCCTGCTTGGTGTGCCAAGTGGCGAGCGGCCAGTCATGGAGGGATGCTTCCACCTGTTCCATGGGCAGGTTGGCGCCCTTGACCACGCGGACCTTGATGGCGGCACCGCCGCTGGCACGGCGCGCGGCGGCCCAGTCCTGGAGCCGGATTATGGCGGCGAGGGCGTCCGGGAGGTAGGCCTGCAGCACAATGCCGGCCTCGAGGTTCTTAAACTCGGGCTTGTCCAGGATCCTGGTGAAGACCGCGATGGTCATGTCCAGGTCCTTGTATTCCTCCATGTCCAGGTTGATGAACTTGGCCTTCTGGCCGGTGTTGTTGCCGGCCCCGGACCCGGCGAAGGATGCGGCACGGGTGAAGAGAGGCGTGAGCTTTTCGACGACGTGCTCCACGGCCTCGTCGAAGGCCCAGGCGGAGTGCGGGGCCACGGTGGAGGAGACCTTGATGGAGACGTAGTCCACGTCCGGACGGGCCAGCAGGGTGTGCGTGCCCTCGAGACGGCGGGAAGCCTCATGCTCGCCCAGGACTGCCTCGCCGAGGAGGTTCACGTTGAGCTTGATGCCGTCCTTGCGGATCTTGGCGATGGCGGGGCCCAGCTTGGCATCGGTGGCGTCCACGATCAGGTGGCCCACCATTTCGCGGAGGACTTTGCGGGCGATCGGGATGACAACCTGGGGCAGGACCGGGGCCATGGTGCCGCCGAGCTGCACCGCGCGGCGCATGTACCAGGGCAGGAACGCCGGAACCTTGGGGGCGAGGGCGGCGAGGTTGCGGGCGGCGACGTGCAGGTCCTCTGGGCGGACCACGCCGTCGACGAAGCCGACCGTGAAGTCAAGGCCGTTTGGGTCCTTCAACACGCCAGCGAGCTGCTCGGCCGAAGCGTCAACAGGAACCTTTGACGCTTCGGTGAGCCAACGGCGGACCAGCGCGATGGTGTCCGCGGCGAGGGCGCGGGCCTGAGGGACGTCAGCCCGGCCGGAGATTTCCGTTGCAGTGTGGGTCATGATTGCTCGTTCTTTCATCGATGCGAAGGGGGTCTTATCCATCAGTATGAGCTTGGAGTCACTTAAGAGAAAGCGACCTTTTCTAAGCAATACAGGTTAGAAAATCCAACGCTTTCTGGGCCCACTAGCCACCCGTTGCTCTATCACTTTTGGTCCCTAAACCAGGGGTTTAGGGACCAAAAGTGATAGAGCAACCGGGGGGTGGGGCGGGTCAGGCCAGGGGGCGGTGCATCTCCACGGCCTCGGCGTGGCGCGGGCTGTTGGGGTTCATCAGGGAGTGCCTGCGGCCGTATCCGAAGTAGATGGCCAGGCCGATGATGAGCCACACAATAAAGCGCACCCAGGTTTGCCACGGCAGTTGGGTCATCAGGAACCCGGAAGCCAGGATCCCGAAGGCCGGCACCAGCGGCATCAGCGGAAGCCTGAATGTTCGCGGCGCTTCCGGCTTCTTGTAGCGAAAGATGATGACGGACAAACAAACAACAACGAACGCAGCCAGGATTCCGATATTTGTCAGATCAGCCACTTCCTTGATAGGGAACACGCCGGCCAGGAACGCCGACGTGACGCCGGCAATCCAGGTAACCCGTTGGGGCGTGCCGTGGCGGTCGGTCTTGGCGAACCAGCCCGGCAGGAGTCCGTCCCGGCTCATGGAGAACCAGACGCGGGTAACGCCCAGCAGGAAGGTCAGCATCACCGTAAGGATGGACAGTACGGCGAACACGGAAATGATGGTTGCGATGACCGGCAGGCCAACCGAGTTGAAGGCCGAGGCGAAGCCGGCCTTGGGGTCGATGTCCTTGTAGTTCTGCATCCCGGTCAGGACGAGGGTAGCCGCCACATACAGCAGCATGGCGACGATAAGCGAGAGCACGATCGCCTTGGGCATGTGCTTCTTGCCGTCCGTTGCTTCCTCGGCCGCGGTGCTCATGGCGTCGTACCCGAAAACAGCAAAGAACACTGTGGCCGAACCTGCCACCACCGGCCCGAAGCCACTGGGCATAAACGGGTTGTAGTTGTTCGTATCGATATAGAAGACGCCCAGGCCGATGATAAAGAGAATCAGGAGGACCTTGATGGCCACGGCGACCAGTTCGAACCGGCCGAAGGCCTTGGTTCCGCGGGACAGGATCCACGTCACCAAAAGGCAGACCAGGATGGCGGGAATGTTGATGAGGCCGCCTTTGCCCTCATCCGGCGTGGACGTCATCCATGCGGGCAGATGGAGGCCGACGCCGGAAAGGAACGCCTCCAGGTACCCGGAGATGCCAATGGCCACCACGGCCACGATGGCGATGTACTCGAGCAGCAGGTCCCAGCCGATGAACCAGCCGATCACTTCGCCAAGCGCCACATAGCCGTATGTGTAGGCCGAGCCGGCCCGGGGAATCATGCCGGCAAACTCGGCATAGGACAGGGCTGCGGCCGCGGAGGCAAGACCGGCGATCAGGAAGGAAATCAGCACCGCGGGTCCCACCCCCGGGTTGTCCCCGCTCCCTGCCGCCACCAGCCCTGCAAGGGAAAAGATGCCGACGCCGATGATGCCGCCGACGCCGATGGCCGTGAGCTGCCAGAGCCCAAGGGATTTGAAAAGCCCGCTGTGCTTGTTTTCTTCTTCAATGTCGTCAAGGGGCTTACGCCGCATGATGGATTGGGCCATGTCTTTGGTACTCATCAGTTACTCCTGCGTGGGGTGCGGCCCCATCGCTGCACCCGGGTAGGGCTGTGACGGGGGTAACTCAGGACACCAGTATGCAAGCAGTAATTGCGTTAGATAAAGTGATTCTTTCTAACCAATATCCATTAGATCCGTCAAGGAATATGGCCATGCTCGATGTCCGCCGCCTCAGGCTGCTCCGCGAACTGAAAATCCGGGGGACCCTGGCCGAGGTCGCGGAGGCGCTGCAGTACAGCCCGTCGTCGGTCTCGCAGCAACTGGCCCTGCTCGAAAAGGAAGTGGGCGTGGAACTGCTCCGGAAAACCGGACGCCGGGTCCAGCTGACACCGCAGGCGGAAGTCCTGGTGGCGCATACGGCCCAGTTGCTTGAAACCCTGGAGCAGGCCGAGGCAGACCTGGCGGCCTCGCTGACCACCGTCACCGGAACTGTGCGGATCGCCGTCTTCCAGTCCGCGGCGCTGGCCCTGATGCCGGGCACCCTGACGCGGATGACGGCTGAGTACCCGGAGGTGCGGATCGAAATGACCCAGCGGGAGCCGGAAACCGCCCTGCACGAGACCTGGGCGCGCGACTTCGACTTGGTGATCGCCGAACAGTACCCCGGCCACGCCGCGCCAAGGTATCCGGAGCTGGACCGCGTCAAACTGACCACCGACGCCATCCGGCTCGCCGTTCCGCCGGCGTCCGACGGCGGCCCCTCCATCCGCTCGCTCGAGGACACTGCGGCGCTCCCCTGGGTCATGGAGCCCCGCGGCGCCGCCTCCCGGCACTGGGCGGAGCAGGCCTGCCGAACAGCGGGATTCGAGCCCGACGTGCGCTTCGAAACAGCGGATCTCCAGGCTCAGATCAGGCTGATCGAGTCCGGCAATGCCGTGGCACTCATGCCGGACCTCGTCTGGACCGGCCGCAGCACCACCGCCCAACTCCTGGACCTGCCCGGTAATCCGCACCGCACCGTGTTCACCTCGGTGCGGCGTTCCAGCGCGCAGCGGCCCGCCATCCTTGCCGCCCGGGAGACGCTCGCCGCCACGGCCGCGTCTGTAAGTGGGCCGCTGGGGCAGTGACGGACGACGTCGCCCGGCCGGCCGGCGTCGTCCGTTCCTGTTTAAGCTCCTGTTTAGTACGTCACAGCGCGACCCCGGGGGCCGGCGATAGACTGGACACCTTATGAATCGCACAATTTTCAAGTCCAAAATCCACCGGGCCACCGTCACGCACGCCGACCTGCACTACGTAGGTTCGGTCACGGTTGACCTGGACCTCCTCGACGCTGCCGATATCCTTCCCGGCGAGCTAGTGGCCATCGTGGACGTCACCAACGGTGCGCGCCTGGAAACTTACACCATCGCCGGCGAGCGCGGCTCGGGTGTGATCGGCATCAACGGCGCCGCTGCGCACCTGATGCATGAGAATGACATCGTGATCCTCATTACCTATGCCCAGATGACCACGGAAGAGGCCAAGGCCTACGATCCGAAGGTTGTCCATGTGGACAGGGACAACAAAATCGTCCAGATCGGAAACGATCCTGCAGAGGGCCACACCCCCGGCCTGATGCGCCCGCCGTACGCGCTCAATAACGCCACCGCCTAGCCGGAGCGTGAGTCCCGGCACACACCGCCTCCGCGCTCTCGGAGGCTTCCCTTGGTAGGCGTGCTGCAGGGCTTTTTTGTGGTCTGGTTCATCATCATGGTGGGCTGGTTCGTGGGCCGGCAGCGGATCCTGGGCGAGAACGCCCGCCAGGTCCTCAGCGCCCTCACCTTTTTCGTGGCCAGCCCGGCTCTCCTGTTCGAGACCCTGAGCAAGGCACAGCTGCGGGAAGTCTTCGCCGAACCCCTGCTGGTCACCGCGGTGGCAGCGATTGCCAGCGCCTTGATGTTCTTCAGCATCGTGAGGTTCATCCTGAAGCGTGCTTTGCCGGAGGCGCTGATGTCCTCGATGGCGGCGTCCTTGGCCAACTCCGCCAACCTGGGCATCCCCATCGCCGTCTACGTTCTGGGGGACGCCAGCTATGTGGCGCCGCTGCTGATCTTCCAGCTGGCTTTCTTCACCCCGCTCTTCCTGATGATCCTGGACGCCAGCACCAGCACCCACCGCACCACGCCCATGGGCTTCATCCTCATGATCCTGCGGAACCCGATGATTGTCGGGTCCGCGCTGGGCCTGCTGGTGGCCGGGATGAGCTGGCAGGTGCCCGCCCTGGTCCTGGAGCCCATCCACCTGATCGGCGGCGCAGCCATCCCTGCCATGCTGATCGCCTTTGGCATGAGCCTGCACGGCAGCCGGCCGTTGCAAGCCGCTGCCGGCAGGCGACTGGACACCATCCTGGCCAGCGTCTTCAAGCTGGTGGTGCAGCCTGTCATTGCCTACCTGTTTGCCCGCTTTGTCCTGGGGCTCGAAGGCCAGGCCCTGTTCGCGGTGGTGGTTGTTTCTTCGCTCCCCACGGCGCAGAACGTCTTTGTCGCCGCCAGCCGCTACTCCACCGGCCTCACCGTGGCCAAGGACACCGTGCTGATCACTACGGTGGTGGCGGTACCCGCCATGATCGGCGTCGCCCTGCTGTTGAACTGACCGGATCCTAAGGAGCCACATGGGAACAATGCTTGACACTGTTGTGATTGGCGGCGGAGCAATGGGCTCCGCCGCCGCCTGGGCGTTGGCCCGCCGTGGCCGGCAGGTCACCCTGCTGGAACAGTTCGGCCCGGGCCACCACAACGGCGCTTCCCACGGCAGCACCAGGAACCTGAACCCGGGCTACCACCGGCCGGAATACGTGGCCATGCTGGCCGAGGGGCTGGCACTCTGGGACGAACTCGAGCAGGACAGCGGCGAGCGGCTGCTCACCCGGACGGGGATCGTCAACCATGGCCCCGATCCGCGGCTTCCGCTTGTTCAGGCCGCGCTCACCGAGGCCGGTATCGCGGCTGAGCCGCTCCGTCCCGATGAGGCCGCCGAGCGGTGGCGGGGCATCCGCTTCGACCAGCAGGTGCTCTACATGCCCGACGGCGGCCAGCTGAACCCCGAGGCCGCGCTCCCCGCCTTCCAGCGGCTCGCCGTTGCCCGCGGCGCCGAGATCCGGCACCACACCAAGGTGCTGGACCTGGAAATGATGGACGACGGCGTCCGGCTCACCTTAGAGGTGGGCGGCGCAGAGAACGGCGGCGGGACGGGCAACGGCGGGACGGGCGACGGCGCGCAGGGGGACACCGGCGCAGCCGGCACGATCGAGGTGGTCACCGCCGCGCAGGCAGTGGTGACCGCCGGCGCCTGGACGGCGAAACTACTGTCCGGGGCAGCCGGAGGCGGGAAACTGAGGATTCCCCGGCTCAGGGTCACGCAGGAACAGCCGGCGCACTTCCGCATTGCCGATGAACAGGCCGTGTGGCCCGGCTTCAACCACACTCCCGGACCAGGCGACACCTACAAGGACTGGTATTCACCGGTCTACGGGATGCAGACACCCGGTGAAGGCATCAAGGCCGGCTGGCACGGAGTCGGCCCGGTGGTGGACCCGGACAAGCGTTCCTTCCTTCCGGAACCCGTCCAGCTCGCGGCGCTGCAGGAATACGCCCGGACCTGGCTGCCCGGCGTCGACGCCGATTCCTTCGAACCCATCAGCTGCACGTACACCACCACACCGGACGAAGACTTCATCCTTGACCGGATCGGCCCCATCGTTATCGGTGCGGGCTTCTCCGGCCACGGTTTCAAGTTCACCCCGGTGGTGGGACGGATCCTCGCGGACCTCGCCACGGGCACCCGGCCCGCGCCGCAGATCTTCTCGGCGTCGCGGTAGGTTCCGCGTCGTGCCAGGCGGTTCCGGCTTCCCGCTGGCCACGGGATAGCTACGGCGCCCTGACCTCAGGCCGGTGCCGGTCCAGGAGCCGGGCGCAGCGGATGAAACCTAGGTGGGAGTAGGCCTGCGGATGGTTGCCGAGGTGCGTTTCCGTGCTGGGATCGTACTCCTCCGGCAGCAGCCCGGTGGGACCAAACAGGTTCACGAGCTGGTCGAACAGGTCCCAGGCCTCCTCGATCCTGCCCACCGCAACGTACGCCTCAATGAGCCAGGTGGTGCAGATGTGGAAGCCGCCCTCCAAACCCGGCAGGCCGTCGTCGTACCTGTACCGGAACACGGTGGGTCCCACCCTAAGTTCGCGTTCCACGGCCGTGACCGTGTCCAGGAAGCGCTGGTCGGTGACGTCCAACAGGCCGGACAGCCCGATGTGCAGGACCGCCGCGTCGAGGTCGGGGCTGTCGTAGGCAACGGTGTAGGAGCATGCCGAGTCATCCCAGCCCTCACGCAGGACCTCCTCGCGGATGGCGCGTGCCGTGGGTTCCCACGCGGGCTCCGGCGTCCTGCCGTGCCGGGCGGCGGTTCGGAGTGCGCGGTCCAGCGTCACCCAGCACATCACTTTGCTGTAGACGTGGTGCCGGGGCGGCCGCCGGGCTTCCCAGATGCCGTGGTCCGGCTCATGCCAGCGGGCCAGCACGGCGGAGGCCATCTTCACCATCAGTTCCCAGTGGTCGTCCGCCAGGTTGCCATTCCGCTCGCTGAGCGCGGCGATGAGTTCGGTGACGGGCCCAAAGACGTCCAGCTGGATCTGGTGGTCAGCGGCATTCCCGATCCGGACCGGACGGGAACCGGCGTATCCGGGCAGGCTGTCGATAATGGCTTCGGTGGACAGCTGCGCCCCCGTGACCGAGTACAGCGGATGGAGCCATTCCGGGCCGGGCGCATGCTCCAGGATCCGGCCCAGCCACGCCAGGAACCCGGCAGCCTCAGTCGTCGAGCCCAGGTCCACCAGCGCGTGCACGGTCATGGATCCGTCCCGTAGCCAGCAGTACCGGTAGTCCCAGTTCCGCGTCCCGCCGATCCCCTCGGGAAGGGAAGTTGTGGGGGCAGCCAGCACGGCACCGGTTGGCTCATGCACCAGGGCGCGCAACACCAGCGCGGAGCGGCGGACCAGTGACGGCTTCACGGCGGGCAGCTCCAGGTCCTGGACCCAGCGGCGGGAGTGCAGGGCGACGCCGGCACGCCGGTCCACCTCGCCGTCCGGGTCCGTGGCGCCGGGTTCAGTGTCCCCGCACCGCAGGTTCAGGACCACCGGGCCGTCCTGCAGGTTCACCGCGGCTGTCGCCGTAGCGTGCCGGCCGTCGGAGGTAATCACGAACCTGACGCCCGGCGCGGAAAGGACAATGGGATCGGCCGTGCCCACGATATGCAGCTCGTCACCGCGGGCCTCCATGCTGAAGGGCACGTTGGCATAGTCCGGCCGGGGTGCAAAGACAATCCTCGCAGCGCCGGTGCCGGAGAGCACCCGGACCAGGCTGGTGATCCCTTCTGGCGCCGGTTCCAGGTAGTCCGTGACGGTCACGTCAGCCCACCGGGTTTCCACAATCATGGTGCTGTCCACGTACCGCTGACCGAGCACTTGTGAAGCCTTAACCGGCTCCACGGAGAAGTGCCCGGCTGCATCCCCGCCGAGGATGTGGGCGAACAGCGAGCCTGAATCGGGCAGCGGGTGGCTCATCCAACAGACTTTGGCGTCCGGGGTGAGCAGTGCCGTTGAGGTTCCGTTCCCGATCAGCGTGTGCCGTTCCAGTCCCACGGCGTCCTCGCCGAACAGCCAGGCGCGCCGGAGCTCAAAGAGGATGGCCAGGACCCGGGCAAACGATTCCGGGTCCCGCAGCCGGTGCGCGGCGGCCGTATCCCCGGGCCCAACGTGCAGGCCCAGGTCCGGGCCGCGGAGGGTGGCGATGGCCAGTTCATCACTGTAGGCATCGCCTGCATACAGTGCAGCGCTGGCGCCGAGCCGGGACCTGAGGCTTTCCAGGGCGTCGGCCTTGGACGGTTCCACCACCGAGAGGTCCAGCACGGAGCCGTCCACGATGAAGAACAGCCCATGGGCCCGGGCGATCTCCCGCGCGGTGTCCGTTACGGACGCCACAACATCCGGCATCGCCGGACGGGTGTGCACGGAGACGGCAACGGGCTTGCGCTCAATCCACACACCCTCCTGGAATCCCACCGCTTCGGAGAGCGCGGTGCTGACTTTCTGCAGGGTCACCTCGGTGGCCAATGGCTGGACGTGGGCGAACTGCATGTCCGATTCGGCACCGTGCGAGCCGATCAGATGGACCTCTGCGGGGAGGCGGGAGACGGCGGCGAGATCACGCAGCGAGCGTCCGGAGATGACGGCGGCGTGAGTGTTGGGCAGTGCCGCCAACGCGCGCAGTGCGATGGCGGCACTGCCCAAGGGAAGGGTTTCGGTGGAGATCCCCTCGGCGGCGCACAGCGTGCCGCCGTAGTTGCAGGCCACGAGCAGCCCGGGGACCCGGGCCAAAGCTTTGAGCTCCGCCAGCAGCGTGGGGGTGAACCCTTCATCTGCGGCATCTGACTGGACGAACGCCCGCAGCAGGCCCAATGGCAGCGACTTGGTCAGGAGCGCGGAATCCGCCACGCTCTGGTTGAACGGAGTAGGCATTTGCATAACCCTTCGAGCAGAAAACGGCCCGGAAAGGCTGCCGCATCTTTCATGGTGCGGCCGGGCCGTTTCCCCCGAATGTCCCGCTGGTTGCAGCCGTGTAACATCCACAACCCGAACGGCGTAAGCCGACTTTCCACAATGTTCGTCTTTGCCTCTTGACGTTCTTTATTGTGCGTTTATGATAGTTATCAATGTGAGTTGCTTCACACCACCTGCACTGTTTCAAAGGAGAAATCATGACCATGCATGAAGACGCGTTGCGCCGGGCTTCCAGCCAGGGCGGGTGGGACAGGCGGACGCTGCTGAAGACGTTTGGTGCAGGCGCCCTCGCCATAGCCGGCGCTCCCTTGCTGGCAGGGTGCACCGGCGGCAGCGGCCCTGCCGCCAGCGGCGGCAGCAAGACAGTTACCTTCGGGTCGGGTTCATCGGATGAAGTACCCAAGAACGCCTACAAGGCCGTCACGGATGCCTTCACGAAGAAGTCCGGCATCACGGTCAACACCAACGTGGTTCCCCACAACGACTTCCAGAACAAAATCAACACCTACCTCCAGGGCAGCCCGGATGACACCTTCACCTGGTTCGCCGGCTATCGCATGCAGTACTACGCCGGCAAGGGCCTGCTGGCCCCGATCGACGACGTTTGGGAAAAGGTCGGCGGCAATTATTCCGAGGCCATGAAGAAGGCATCCACCGGCGCCGACGGCAAGATGTACTTCATCCCCAACTACAACTATCCCTGGGGGTTCTTCTACCGGAAGAGCCTCTGGGCCGAGAAGGGCTACGAGGTTCCCACCACCTTTGACGCGCTGACAGCCCTGGCCAAAAAAATGCAGGCCGACGGCCTCATCCCGATCGAGTTCGCCGACAAGGACGGCTGGCCGGCGATGGGCACCTTCGACTACCTGAACATGCGCCTGAACGGCTACCAGTTCCACATGGACCTCACGGCGCACAAGGAATCCTGGGACCAGAAGAAGGTCAGTGATGTCTTCGACACCTGGAAGGCGCTCCTGCCCTTCCAGAACCCGAATGCCCTTGGCATGACGTGGCAGGACTCCGCGAAAAACCTCGGTGACAAGAAGTCCGGGATGTACCTGCTGGGGTCCTTCCTCACCCAGCAGTACACGGACAAGACCGTCGCCGACGACATCGACTTCTTCCCGTTCCCGGAACTCGCAATGGAGGGCCGGGACGCCGTCGAGGCACCGATCGACGGTCTCCTGCTGTCCAAGAAGGGCGGCGAGAACCAGTCCGCCAGGGACTTCCTGGCCTACCTCGGCACCCCCGAGGGGCAGGACGTGTATGCCTCCGTGGACAGCTCAAACATCGCCGCCGCCAAGGGAGCCGATACGTCCAAGTTTTCGCCCTTGAGCAAGAAGATGGCGGACGTCATCGCCAACGCCAAGAGCATCAGCCAGTTCTTTGACCGGGACGCGCTGCCCGCCATGGCCAACAACGTCATGATCCCGGCCCTGCAGTCGTTCATCAAGGACGGCAACGTTGACGTCAAGAACCTGGAAGCCCAGGCCAAGTCGCTCTACGCCGCCCAATAGCGGACGCCCAGGCCACCACGATCCGGCACTAAGGAATATCTTCCCGTGAGTACACTTTCCAAAACGAGCCCCGCCGGGCGGCGCACCACCGCCGCCCGGGCGGGGCGGGTCCGGCGGCTCTCGCGCCGCGATAAGTGGGTCCTGAGTTTCATGGTGGGCCTGCCCACCCTGATCCAACTGGTCCTGGTCTGGATCCCGACGCTCCTGTCGGCGGCGCTGTCCTTCACCCGGTGGAATGGCCTGAGCCTGGACGACATCAAGCCCGCAGGGATCAGCAACTACGAGTTCATCGCCGAAAACTACCCTCCGTTCTGGCCCGCCGTGCAACACAACGTGCTCTGGCTGGTGTTCCTCGCCGTCATCGCGACCCCGTTGGGGCTCCYGCTGGCCATCCTGCTGGACCAGAACATCCGCGGCACCAAGATCTACCAGAGCATCTTCTTCACGCCGGTGATGCTGTCCCTGGCACTGATCGGCGTCATCTGGCAGCTCTTCTACAACCGTGACAGCGGGCTCCTGAACTTCCTGCTCGGCACGGCGGGAACGCCGCACGCGGTGGACTGGTTCGGTGATTCCGGCGTCAACATCTGGGCTGCGCTCATCGCAGCGACATGGCGGCATGCAGGCTACGTCATGATCCTGTACCTGGCCGGGCTCAAGGGCGTCGACCCCACCCTGCGCGAAGCCGCGCAGATCGATGGCGCCAACGCGGTGCAGACCTTCTTCCGGGTGATCTTTCCGGCCATGCGCCCCGTCAACGTCATCATCATCGTGATTACCGTGATCGAGTCCCTCCGCGCCTTCGACATCGTCTATGTGATCAACCGCGGCACCAACGGCCTGGAGCTCATCAGCGCCCTGGTCATCCAAAACCTGGTCGGCGAGGGTCAGGTGATCGGCGTCGGATCGGCGCTGGCTGTCATCCTCCTTGTCATTTCCCTGGTACCCATCACGTTCTACCTGTCCCGGGCCTTCGGAAAGGACAAAGAGGCATGAGCATCACGCAGCCCACGGACGCACCCGCTGCGGGCAGTTCGCCCGCCAGGCGGAGCGCCCGCATTGGCTCGGGCCAGCCGGCCAACACCAAACGCGGCAAGCCCCACTACGGCATCCACCTGTTCCTTATCGTCCTCGCCATTATGTGGCTCATCCCCTTGGTCTGGACCATCTTCACCGCGCTGCGTCCCAAGGCAGACACGGACAAGTACGGCTATTTCAGCTTCGGAGGGTCGTTCAACTTCGACAACTTCAGCCAGGCCTGGACCCAGGGCGGTTTCGCCCAGTACGCCTGGAACTCCGCCCTGATCACCGTCCCGTCCGTCATCCTGGTGCTGTTCTTCGCCTCGATGATGGCGTTCGCCGTCAGCCGGGTCAACTGGAAGTTCAACGTCACGCTCCTGATCATGTTCACCGCCGGCAACCTGCTGCCGCCGCAGGTCCTCGCCGCGCCGCTGTTCGAGATGTTCAAACTGCTGCCGCTGCCCTACAGCGTCAGCGATTCCGGGAGCCTGCTCAACACCTACATCAGTGTGATCGCCGTGGACACGGCGTTCCAGATCGGTTTCGTGACGTTCGTCCTCTCCAACTACATGAAGGCGCTTTCCCCCGAGCTCACCGAGGCTGCCCTGGTGGACGGGGCCGGGGTATGGCGCCAGTACTGGAACATCATTCTGCCGCTGTGCCGGCCGGCCCTGGCCGCCATGGGCACCCTCGAGGTCATCTTCATCTACAACGATTTCTTCTGGCCGCTGCTCTTCCTGCAAAGCGGCGACCGCCTCCCGCTGACCACGGCAGTCAACAACCTCCAAGGCCAGTTCCTCTCCAACTACAACCTCATCGCCGCCGGCGCCATGATCACGGCCATCCCGGCCCTGGTGATCTACCTCCTGCTCCAGCGACACTTCGTAGCCGGTTTGACGCTCGGCTCCAGCAAAGGATAAACGTGGACAACCACAACAACGCTTCCATGGACTACATCACCGCCCGACTCGGCTCCGAGGGCTCCCCCATGTTGGCCTTCGGCGGCGACTACAACCCCGAGCAGTGGCCCGAGGCGACCTGGGAGGAAGACGTCCGGCTGATGCGCGAGGCCGGCGTCAACCTGGTCAGCGTGGGCATCTTCAGCTGGTCGCTGCTGGAACCGTCCGAGGGCGTCTACGAGTTCGGCTGGCTGGACCGGATCCTGGACCTGCTGCACGCGAACGGGGTGCGGGTTGACCTGGCGAACGCCACCGCCTCCCCGCCACCGTGGTTCAGCCACAAGTACCCCGAGTCGCTGCCGGTAACGGCCGACGGCGTGAGGCACAGTTACGGTTCCCGGCAGGCCTTCGCTGCCTCCAGCCCCGACTACCGGCGGGCAGCCGCGGCCCTCACCGAGCAGATCGCCGCGCGCTATAAGGACCATCCCGCCGTCGTGATGTGGCACGTCCATAACGAGTACGGCTGCCACAACCAGCCGGACTTCTCCGACGGCGCCGCCGCCGGTTTCCGGCGCTGGCTCGAGCGCCGCTACGGCAGCCTCGAGGCCCTCAATGCCGCGTGGGGCACTGCCTTCTGGTCCCAGCGCTACTCGGACTGGCAGGAAATCCTGCCGCCCCGGACCTCCGGGACCTGGGTCAACCCGACGCAGCAGCTGGACTTCGCGCGCTATTCCTCTGACGAGCTGCTCGAATGCTACAAGGCTGAAGCGGCCATCATCCGTTCGCACTCCGGGCACCCGGTCACCACCAACTTCATGGGCTTCAACATGGGCCTGCACCAGCCGGTGGACTACTGGCGCTGGTCCGAGGAGATGGACGTGGTCTCCAACGACCACTACCTCATTGCCGAGGATCTGCGGAACTTCCAGGAGCTGGCGGCCACGGCGGACCTCACCCGCGGCTGGGCCAAGGGCAAGCCCTGGCTGCTCATGGAACATTCGACGTCGGCCGTCAACTGGCAGCCCCGCAACATTGCCAAAGCGCCCGGCGAGCTGCTGCGCAATTCGCTGCAGCACGTGGCCCGCGGAGCAGACGGCGCGCTGTTCTTTCAGTGGCGGGCCTCCCGCGCCGGCGCCGAGAAGTTCCACTCCGGGCTGCTGCCCCATGCCGGCACCGAGACCAAGGTGTGGCGTGAAGTGGTGCAACTCGGCCAGGCGCTGCGCAGCCTGGCCGAAATCAGCGGCTCGGTGGTCACCGGGGCCTCCGGCCGGGTGGACGTCGCCATCCTGCACGACACCGATGCCCGCTGGGCATCCGAGCTGGACTCGCACCCGAGCGTGGATGCCTCGAACATTGCCGAAACCCGGCGCTGGCACGATGCGTTCTACCGCGCCGGGATCCCCACGGACTTCGCCCGGAGCACCGACGACCTCTCCGGCTACCGGCTCGTCATTGCCCCCATGCAGTACCTGCTGAGCGATGCGGGCGTGGCGAACCTGGACGGCTACACACGCTCCGGCGGCCATCTCGTCGTGTCCTACTTCTCCGGAATCGTGGACGAAAATGACCACATCAGGCTGGGCAGCTACCCCGGTGCCTTCAGCGGACTGCTGGGCGTGCAGATGGAAGAGTTCTTTCCGCTGCGGGCAGGGGAAAGCGTCCGGCTCACCGGCTTCGGTGCCGGCAGCTGCTGGAACGAACTGGGCAGGGCCACCACCGCCGAGGTCCTCGCGGCCGTGGCCGAGGGGCCGGCTACGGGTTCTCCAGCCGTGTCCCGCAACCGGGCCGGCAGCGGCCGCTCCTACTACGTCGCCACCACACTCGCGCCGGAGGGCCTGGGCGAACTGCTCACCATCGTCTGCGCCGATGCAGGGGTGCAGCCGCTCGTTCCGGATCTGCCCGAAGATGTGGAAGTCGCCCGGCGCAGCAAGGACGGAACCGACTGGACGTTCTGCATCAACCACGGAACCCACGAGGTCCGGCTACCGCTGGAAGGAGTCGACCTCATCACCGGAACCGAGCTCGACGGCGGACTAGGCCTCGCGGCCGGTGCAGTCGCCGTCGTCCGTTCGCCTGCCGTCCAGCTGGTCGGCACCTCCGCCAACCAGTCGAACAACGCAAGCCGGTAAGGACACCACATGCTCGCCGCAGCCCGCCATGCAGCCATCCTCGCAGAGGTCCAGCGTGAGCGGATTGTCCGCGTCGCGGACCTCGCCAGGATGCTGGGAGTCTCCCTGATGACGGTGCGGCGGGACATTGAGGCCCTCGACGGCGCAGGCGCGTTGGAGAAAATCCATGGCGGGGCCAAAATGCCGGGCGGAGCCAGCACCCACGAGCCTGGTTTTGAGCTGAAGGTGACCCAGCTCAAAAACGAAAAAATGGCTATTGCGCAGGAGGCTGCCGCCCAGGTGCGTGAGGGAATGGCGGTGGGGCTCAGCGCCGGCACCACCACCTGGGCGCTGGCCCAGCTGTTGTCCGCCGGTCCACGCATCACGGTGGTCACCAACTCGGTGCGGATTGCCAACGTGTTCCACCAGAGCTCTTCGACGTCCACCGTCATTCTGACCGGCGGCGAGCGCACGCCCTCCGACGCGCTGGTGGGCCCCTTGGCAACCTCCTCCCTCAATCAGCTGCACCTGGACGTGCTGTTCCTCGGCGTCCACGGCGTGGACGCCGACGCCGGGTTTACCACTCCGAACGTGCTCGAGGCCGAAACCGACCGGGCGTTCGTGGCGGCGGCGCGTCGCGTGGTGGTGCTGGCCGACCACACGAAGTGGGGCACGCTCGGCATCAGCACGATCGCCGCCCTCGAGGACGCCGACGAACTCATCAGCGACGACCTGCTCGGTGGCGAAGCCAGGCGCATCCTCGGCAAACGCGTGGGCCGGCTGCGGCTGGCCCACGTCTCCGCCGGCGCCGCAGTAGGTTGACCACTGGCACTACCACCCCACCCCATCCGAACCCCACAACGCCTGGAGCTGCAGTGAACAACCCGGACCTGAACCTTGCCGCGGAACCCCTGACTGCAGGAACCGCGCTGCCCCCGGCGCCGCTTTACCTGCGACGCGCGGGCACCGCGCTGCTCATCGATTTCAGCACCGGCGAGCCGGCCTTGTTGCACTTCGGCGCCGACCTCGGCCCGGACCTGCCCGACCTTTCGCTGCTGACCGACCCCGTGCCGCACTCCGCCCTGGACACCCCGGTGACCCTGGGCCTGATCCCGCAGGCTTCCTCGGGATGGCGCGGGCGTCCGGGACTCCGCGGCCACCGAAACGGCGGCGGGTTCTCCGCCCGGCTCCGGCTGGCCGCCGTCGCAGCTGACCCCGACGCCGGATCCGCCGTCATCACCCAGGCCGATCCCGACGCCGGCATCACGGTGCGGACCGAGGTCCGGATTAACGACGGCGGCCTGCTCCAGCTCCGCCACTCCCTGACGAACGATGGGCCGGACACCTACTTCGTCGAGGAACTGGCCGCGGTGCTGCCGGTGGGCCGCGCCGCCACGGAGGTCCTTGACCTGACCGGCCGCTGGTGCCGGGAATCCCACCCCCAGCGCCTTCCGCTGCATCAGGGCACTTGGGTTCGCTCGGGCCGGCACGGCCGGACCGGCCATGACTCCTCACTCCTGCTGGCCGCCGGTACTGCAGGGTTCGGGTACCGCCACGGGCAAGTATGGGCTGTCCATCTGGGCTGGAGCGGCAACCACGAGAGCTTCGTCGACACTGCCGGGGACGGCCGGACCGTCATCGGCGCCTCGGAGCTGCTCGGATCGGCCGAAATCAGCCTGGCACCGCATGCCTCCTATGAGACCCCCTGGCTGTTTGCCGCCTACTCCGACTTCGGCCTGGACGGCATCACGGAGGCTTTCTACACCTGGTTCCGTAGCCGTCCGCACCACCCGGGCGCCGCATCGGGCAAGCCCCGCCCCGTGGTCCTGAACGTCTGGGAGGCGGTCTATTTCGACCACCGGCTGCCGGTCCTGCTGGACCTGGCCCAGACCGCCGCCAGCCTGGGCGTTGAACGCTACGTGCTCGACGACGGCTGGTTCCGCGGCCGGCGCAACGACACCGCGGGCCTCGGCGACTGGTACGTCGATGAGCACGTCTGGCCCGACGGCCTCACGCCGTTGATCGACGCCGTGACCGGCCACGGCATGGAGTTTGGCCTGTGGGTGGAGCCGGAGATGGTCAACGAGGACTCGGACCTCGCCCGGGCGCACCCGGACTGGATCGCCGGGCCCGCTCCGCGCCCCGCGGGCGGCATTCCCGGCTCCAACGGCCGGCTGCCGGAACGGTGGCGGCACCAGCAAGTCCTGGACCTGGTCAACCCTGACGCCTGGCAGTACATCTTTGACCGGCTCGATGCCCTCCTGCGGGAGAACCGGATCAGCTACCTCAAATGGGACCAGAACCGGGACCTCACCGAGATGGGCCATGCCGGCCGGCCTTCGGTCCATGCCCAGACCCGGGCTGTGTACCGGCTCCTGGACGACCTGCGCAGGGCCCACCCCGGGGTCGAGATTGAAAGCTGCTCCTCAGGGGGCGCCCGCGTGGATCTCGGCATCCTGGAACGCACGGACCGGGTGTGGGGGTCGGACTGCAACGACGCCCTGGAACGGCAGACCATCCAGCGCTGGACCGGAATGGTGGTGCCGCCGGAGCTCGTCGGATCACATATCGGGCCCACCACGAGCCACACCACCGCGCGGACCCACGATCTCTCATTCCGGGCAGTCACCGCGATGTTTGGTCACTTCGGCCTTGAATGGGACGTCCGGCAGCTCAGCGCCCCGGAGCGTGAGGAGCTCGCGCAGGCGATCGCGCTCTTCAAGAAGTACCGTGCCCTGCTGCACAGCGGCCGCATGGTGCGCGCCGATGAGCCCGATCCCGCCCTGCGGCTGCACGGTGTGGTCGCTCAGGACGGCAGCGAAGCCCTCTACGCGCTGGTGTCCGTGGCGACGTCGTTCGCCGAAGTCCCCGGGCGGGTCTGCCTTCCTGCGCTGCGCCCCGAAGCCCGTTACCGGGTGGAGGCCGTCTATCCGGCGCCCGGCGACAAACACGCTTTTATGCAGACGGTGCCGCCGGCGTGGCTCAGCACCGGCATCGAGGCCACCGGCCGTTTCCTGGCGGCGTCCGGCCTGCCGATGCCGGTCCTCAACCCCGAACACGGTGTGCTCCTGGCCGTCCACCGGATAAGCGAGGACGCCACCCCCGGTGGCCGCCCCGCAGGGAACTCTTAGCATGGACCAGATCACGAAGCGTGCCTACAAGCTCGCCGACGGACGGGACCTCATCTACTTCGACGACGCCGACACGACGCTCGCGCCGGAGCGCGGACCGGACCTCCGCGAGCCGGCCGTCCGGCCGCCCACCGCCACCATGCGACAGGATGCCCTGACCGGCGAGTGGATTTCGATCGCGGCCGCCCGGCAGAACCGGGTGGTCCTGCCGCCCTCGCATCTGGACCCGCTGGCCCCGGCGTCGCCGGACAACCCCTCCGAAGTCCCCAGCCTTTACGACGTTGCCGTCTTCGAAAACAAGTCCCCGTCGTTTGGTCCCGGGCTGTCCGGGCCCGGAACCCCGGAAGGCCTCGATGACCTGGCCAGGATCGGCCTGGGACGCAGCCGGCAGTCAGTGGGCCGCTGCGAAGTGGTGTGCTTCTCGCCCGAACACACGGGTTCCCTCGCCGGGGTATCAATGTCCCGGATGCGGACAGTGGTGGAGGCCTGGGCTGACCGGACGGCGGCGCTGTCTGCGCTGCCCGGCGTAGAGCAGGTCTTTCCGTTCGAGAACCGCGGCGAGGCGATCGGTGTGACGCTGCACCACCCGCACGGCCAGATCTACGCTTACCCGTACATCACCCCGCGCACCGCCCAGCTGATCCGCACGATCGCGAAGTACGGCGGCACCCTGTTCGAGGACATCCTCGACTTCGAGCAGACATCCGGGCGGGTGCTGCTCAGGGGCGAGCACTGGACGGCGTTCGTCCCGTTCGCCGCGCGCTGGCCGCTGGAAGTGCACATGCTCCCCCACCGGCACGTCCCGGACCTGGCCGCGACGACGGGAGAGGAACGCGACGAGTTCTCCCGGCTGTACGGCCGGCTCCTGCGCGGAGTCGACGCCCTCTACTCGACGCCGACCCCCTACATCTCCGCGTGGCACCAGGCCCCCGTCAACGCCCACCGGGACGACGTCCGGCTGATGCTGCAGCTGACATCTCCCCGGCGGGAAGAGAACAAGCTCAAGTACCTGGCCGGATCCGAAGCGGCGATGGGGGCGTTCATCGCCGACATCCCTCCCGAGACCGCCGCGGCCCGGCTGCGGGCCGCCATCGGCAAGGAAGGGGCGGTTGCGTAAAGTCCGCCGGGCTCAGATCCTGTCCAGTTTGGCGACGCCGATTTTGGAGTCGGCCATGCCGTAGAAAACAAACAACTGCTCCCCGATTTTCTCGATGGCGGTGGGGAACACCACGTTCGGCACAATCCCGGAGATCTCATCCTCGGTTTCGGGCGCGAGCAGCGGCTTGTCGCTGCGGGCGATGACCTGGGACGGGTCATCCGCGGACAGGATCATGGCGGCGGCAGCGTAGTTGACGTTCTGCTGCTGTTCGAACGCCGAGGCCGCCATCTTGCCGGCCACGCCGTGATGGATCAGGAGCCAGCCCTCGTCCACCCGGTGCGGGGGCGGGCCGCCGCCGATCTTCAGTTCCTCGAACGGGAACTCACTGAGGGCCACCAGCCGGTGCTTGCCCATGTGCACCAGGTTGCGCAGGTCCCGCTCGACGTCGGCCACGGCCGCGTAGGAGATCCAGATGCCGGGCCGATTGTCCGTGACGCCGGCGGGCAGGTGCTCGCCTTCGCCGGGACGGATCCAGCCCAGGTCCCACATGGGGCGGTGCAGCATCGCGTAGGAGGGCACGCCGTCGGGGTCGTTCACCGGTTCCGGGAAGAAGACAGCGTCCTTGTTGGGGAACAGGTTCAGGTCCATGGAGAGATCGGCCTGGTACTCAAAGAAGCAGGGGCCCAGCCGCTCCCAGTTGCGGAGGTCCTCGGAGTGCGCAAAGGCGAGCCGGGGGCCCAGCGGGCCGTAGGCCACGTAGGTCATGAGGTGCTTGCCCAGGGCGGGCACCCAGGTGGTGCGCGGGTCCTCCGTGCCGGCGTTGTTCAGCCCGCGTTCCCAGCCCTCGTCCGGGGCGAGCACCACACCCTCGCGTTCCACGCCGGTGGGCACGCCGTCGTCGCTGATGATGACCTTGGCCAGGCCCACACGGGACACATTGCCTGTAGCCACCAGCCGCGGGAGCAGGTACAGCTCGCCGTCCGGGCCGCGGCCGCTGGCCGGGTTGAGGACGCCCTCGGCTTCGAAGTCGTTGCCGGGCTCGGGGGTCATGATGACGCCGGCGCGGGTGAGGGTGAACGGGACAGTGGGGAGTGCAGAAGTGTGCGGGGAAGTCATGGATTAGCCCTTTACGCTKGAACCGATATTGGTSGAAATGAAYTGGCGCTGGAAGAARATGAACARCGCGACGGCGGGYGCCGCGAGGACGCAGGCACCGGCRAGGATGGCGCCGAACGGGTTGGATGACGTTGCCGCCACGTTGGAAATGTAGTTGGCCAGGGAAACAGCCAACGGCTGGAGGGCCTGGTCCTTGGTCACCAGGAACGGCCAGAGGAACTCGTTCCACGGGCCGATGAAGGTCAGCAGGATGGCCGTGACGATGGCGGGGCGGACCAGCGGGATGGCGATCTGCCACAGGATCCGCAGCTCGGATGCGCCATCAATGCGGGCGGCCTCGAACAGGGTCGAGGGGAGCTGCAGAAAATACTGCCGGAAAACAAACACCGCAGTGGAATTGATGGCGAACGGCAGGATCATCCCGATGTAGGTATCCGCCAGGCCGTAATCACGCACGATCATGACATAAAGCGGGATCTGCAGCAGCTGGAACGGGATCATCTGCACCAGCAGCATCAGCCCAAAAACCGCCCCGCGGCCGCGGAACTGCATCCGGGCGAGCGCGTAGCCAACCAGGAGGCCGAAGACCACGGTAAAGAGGATCACGCCGCCCGTGAAAATACCCGAATTGACGAGGCCCCTCAACAAGTTGATGGAACCGTTGATGCTGACGTAGTTCTCGCCTGTGACGTTGCCCGGGTTGGGGAAGGCACCGGCCACGGATGTGTCCGGGGAGGTCTGCAGCGAGCCGATGAACATGTAGTAGAAGGGAAAAAGGAAGACAAAGGCACCCAGTGCCAGCAGAATAAAACTGCCCACCCCCAGGTTTCGGCGTTTTTCCACGCCGGCGTCGGCCCGCATCGCAGGTTCCGGCAGCTCCGGATGCCGGCTGGCGTCGTCGTCGTTCTTGGCGTTTTGCGCGTTGGTGACAGACACGTCAGTCCTCCTCTCCGCCAACAAGGCGTCGCTGTATCAGGGCAATCAGGAGCACACCGAGCACCAGCACCACGCCCAGCGCGGCAGCCACGTCCGGGTTCCCCTGCAGGATGCCCTTCTGGTACATCAGGAACACCGGCGAGGTGGATGCGCCGTCGGGCCCGCCGCCTCCCGTCAGGAGGTACGGCTCGGTGAACAGGTTGGCGCCGGTGATGGTGGCCAGCAGGGTGACCAGAAGGGTGGCGGGCCGGACGCCGGGAACAGTGATGTTCCAGAATTGGACCCATTTGTTCCCGCCATCCACGGAGGCGGATTCGTAGAGCTCATCGGGGATGTTCTGGAGCGCGGCCAAGTAGAGCAGGATAAAGAAGCCCAACTGCTTCCAGGTGACGTACAGCGCCACGGTGGGCATGGCCAGCCAGGAGTTGACCAGCCAGGACGGGTTCGGGGCTAACGGCCCCAGCACGGCGTTGACCAGACCGTTTTGTTGGAACAGGAAGAGCCAGACCCCGACGACGGCGACGCTTGCCGTCACGTACGGGACGTAGTAGCTGACCCGGAAAAAGGTCTTCAGCTTCGTCACCCGGTTCAGGGCATTGGCAAGGACCAGCGAGAGGACCACCGTCAACGGGACGTTGATGACCAGGAAGACGCCGATGTTCGCGAAGGACCGCAGGACTGCCGGGTCCGTCAGGACGGTGACGTAATTGTCCAAGCCAACAAACGGCCGGTCCACCGTGACGTGGGGTGCCGTAAAGAAGAAGTCGTGGAGGGAGATGTAGACGGCGTAACCCAGCGGGAAGGCCAGGACAGCAAAGATGTAGATCACGTAGGGTGCGCTGAACAGCAGGCCCAGCGGCTGGGCGCCGAGGAAACTTTTGCGCTTCCTTGGCGCCAGCCGCCGGTCCGCCGTCCCACCAGCCGGTTTGCCCGCGACGGGGCTGCCTTCAGAGGAGCGGAGTGACATTGGGGGTCACGCTACTTCTGGGCTACCAGTTGGTTGATCTTGTCCGCAGCGCCCTGGAACGAGGTGTCGATGGCTTCGTTGCCGAAAATCACGGACTTCGACCAGGCCGTGCGGAACGTCTGCCAGACCTCCACCGAGTTCGCGACGTTGGGCACCTCCACCGTGCGGGCAGCCTGCTCAGCGAACTGCGCGTAGGCCGGGTTCTGGGCGAAGTAGTCAGGGTACGTGGTGCTCAGGTTCTTGCGCATGGGCATCTGGCCCGACTCAGTCAGCAGCTTGCCGTCCTGCTCCTGGCTGGTGGCGAACTTCATGACGTCCCAGGCAGTCCCCTGGTTCTGGCAGGCGCTGTACATGGCCACGTTCTTCGCATCGGAGAACGTGGAAGTGGTTGATTTGGCTGTGGCAGCCGGAACGGGAACGGCGCCCCAGTTGACCTTGCCCTTGTAGGCGGCGATGGCCCACGGGCCGGCCAGGGCCATGGCGGCCTTCCCCTCAAGGAAGGAATCGCCCTGGTAGACCTCCTTGGACGCCAGGTTCTCTTTGTAGAGAGTCTGGAACATGGTGGCTACCTGTTTGCCCTGGTCACTGTCGAAGGTCGCTTTGCCGTCCTTCACCAGCGGGGTGCCGTCGGTGTTGGCGGCGTAGAAGGAGTAGAAATCAAACCACGCCTGGAAGAAGTCGCTGGCCGGTGAGGGCCACAGGGCGTTCGGAGCAGCGCCGGTCTTGACGATGGTCCGTGCCGTGTCCAGCAACTCCGCCTGGGTTCCAAGCTTGGGGTTGGCCGGATCCAGCCCGGCCTTGGCGAACAGGTCCTTGTTGTAGAAGAGGACCACGGGGTTGGACTTCCAAGGCAGCTGGTACATCTTGCCGTCCGAGGACTTGTACTGGTCGGCGAGATCGCCCGTGCGGTCCTTGATGTACTGCAGCCCGTCGGGGAAGCTGTCCAACGCCACCAGGCCGCCCTGCTTCTGGAACTGGGGAACGGCCACAGGGGCGGTATTGAAGACTAGGCAGGGCGCGTTTCCGGCGGTGATGGCGGCGCCGATGACTTCCTCGGAGCTCTTGCCGGCCGGGATCTCCTGTGCGTCAATCTTTTGGTCCGGGTGGGCCGTGTTCCAGGAATCCACCATGGCCTTGCCCCACTTCACCTCGAACTCGTTGTTGGAGTACCAGATCTTGATGGGGCCCTTGGCTGTCGTCGCGGAGGCCGCGCTTCCGCCGCCGCCCCCTCCGCCGCCACCGCACGCCGCCAGGCCGGCGCCCATCACGGTCAGTGCGGCGACAGACATTATTCGCGTGGCTTTGGTAAAGCGCTTCATTGCGACTCCTTGGTACTGGTCCCGGTGGGGATCTTCTACTGGATGGGGTGCTCGATGGTGCAGTGAGTGGTTTATGAGGGGACGGGACCGGTGGACGCGCGGACCAGCAGGGAAGGTGCCTGAAGGTCCGTGTCCTGGCCCGGGTGGGCGCCGTTGAGCTGGTCCAGGAGAACCTGCGCGGCTACCCGGCCCCAACGCATGGGGTCCGTGGCGATGGTGGTGAGTGGCGGATTGAGGTATTGGGTGAATTCGGCGTTGTCGTAGCCGGTGATTGACAAGTCACCGGGGACGGCAAAGCCCTGGGACTGTGCGTAGGACTGTCCCGCTGTCGCCATCAGGTCGTTGGCGTAGACAATCGCGGTGGGGCGGTCGGGGCGGCGAAGGAGTTCAGCCGTTGCTGCCACACCGCCGGCCGCCGTGAAATCTGCTTCCGCGAACAGGTCGGCGGTCAGCCCGGCACTTGCCATGGCCGCCTCCCAGGCCAGGCGCCGGCTACGGCCGTGGATGTACTCCTGGGACCCGCCGACGTGGCCGATCCGGACATGGCCGAGCGTCACCAGGTGTGCCACCGCAGCGGAGATGCCGTCAGTGTCGTCCATCGAGACCGCCGGGAACGGGGAGTCCGCATCCGGCCGGTTCAGGGTTACGGCAGGCAGTTTGAGTTCGCGGAGGAGCCCGATCCGGGTGTCGTTATGCCRCACGT
The DNA here is from genome assembly GCF_056398665.1 of Pseudarthrobacter sp. 01T43. Lineage (NCBI taxonomy): Bacteria > Bacillati > Actinomycetota > Actinomycetes > Micrococcales > Micrococcaceae > Pseudarthrobacter > Pseudarthrobacter sp. 01T43. The sequence continues at coordinate 76,073 of NZ_JBFTPV010000014.1, forward strand.
CGACCAGGATCACCCCGTCCACGCGGCCGCCGTCGGCCAGCTTTCGGTAAGCACGCTCCTCCGCGCCGGGCGCCGTCGCCACACTGAGGACGAGGGTGTAATCATGCTCGGCCAGCGTGGTTTCAATGCCGGCAATAAACGCGGGAAAGAACGGATCGGTCCCGAGGAGCCTCGGGTCCCTGGCCATCACCAGGCCCAGTGCGTAGGCCTTCGCGGAGGACAGGCCCTTGGCGCGCAGGCTCGGCTTCCAGCCCAGCTCCTTGGCAACCTGGAGAATGCGCTCCCGGGTAGCAGCACTGACGCCGGGCTGGCCGTTGAGGGCGTACGACACGGAACCTTTGCTGACGCCGGCCGCTAGGGCGACGTCGCTAATGGTTACTGGCATCGGGTGGGCCCTTAGGAGTCAGGATTCTGTGACTCACGCCACTGAACCGGTTCAGTTGGTTACTACTTAACCGGTTCAGTTGGGGATTGTCAAGGACGCCGGGCCTTGGCGGAAGGGCTCGCGCCTCGTTGACGCGCCTTGATGCGGCCCCCGCCCCCGTCTCTATTCGCCAGCATTCTCGGCAGGCTGCCCCCGCCCTAGACTCGGAGCATGCCAATCACGCGCCTCGACCGAGGCATCCACGCCCAGCCGTCCGCACTCAATCACGGGGGCGGGCTGTGAGCGGTGGTCTCGTCGCCCTACTGGACGACATCGCCGCCCTGGCCCGCATAGCGGCGGCTTCGGTGGACGACATCGCTGCCGGAGCCGCCAAGGCGGGTGCCAAGGCTGCCGGCGTGGTGATCGACGACGCCGCCGTCACCCCGCAGTACGTGTCCGGGGCTGACCCGTCCCGCGAACTGCCCATGATCAAGAGGATCTTCTGGGGCTCCCTGCGGAACAAACTGCTGATCATCCTGCCGGCGCTGCTGCTCATCAGCGCCTTCATCCCGGGGGCCATCCCGTTCATCCTCATGGCGGGCGGCACCTACCTCTGCTACGAAGGCGCCGAGAAGGTCTGGCACAAGTTCCGCGGCCACCACGAGGCCGACGAAGACGCGCCGGCCGTCGACCGGGGGCCGGAGGCGGAGGCCAAGGTCACCAAGGGCGCCATCACCACCGACTTCATCCTGTCCTGCGAGATCATGGTCATCTCGATGAATGAAGTGGCGCACGAATCCCTGTGGGTCCGGGCACTCATCCTGGTCATCGTCGCGCTCGTGATCACGGCGCTCGTTTATGGCGCCGTCGCACTCATCGTCAAGATGGACGACATCGGCCTGCACCTGGCAGCCAAGGACTCCGCGGGCTCCCAGCGAGCCGGCGAGATGCTGGTCAGGGGGATGCCCGCGGTGCTGACTGCGATCACCCTGATCGGGACGATCGCCATGCTGTGGGTGGGTGGCCACATCATGCTGCAGGGAGCACACGACCTCGGCTGGCACGCCCCGTATGACCTGGTCCACGCCATCGAGTCCCCTGTCGCCGGGATCGCGGCTGTGGGCGGCGTCCTGGCCTGGCTCGTCAACACCCTATGCTCGGCCGTCCTGGGGCTCGCCTGGGGTCTCCTAATCATGGCTATCGTTGGCCCGCTGCTCAAAGCACTGCCGTTCGGCAAAAAGCAGACCGGCCACGACGAGGGCGCTGTTCATGCCGCAGCCGCGGGGCACCGGCCGACGTCGCCTAAGGTCGATCCTCCCGTTCAGCCCTAGCCGCGACTAGACCCGGGCCAGCCCGGCAACCTCGGCGAGCAGCTCGACGGAGCGGATCCGGGCGTCGGTGCCGCTGTTCTGGTGTGCCACGATCAGTTCGTCGGCATCGGAGTGCTTGGCGAACCCGTCCAGGTAGTCGATCACCGCGTCCGGGGTGCCGATGGCCGAGTACTTCACCATCTGCGAAACATGCTGGCCCTGCGGGGAGTCCAGGATCATGTCCGCTTCGTCGTCGGTGAACTCGCGTCCGCCGCCGAAGAAGAGTCCCACCCGGGCTCGCAACGTGGCCCGGAACGCTTCCTGCGCTTCGGCAGCGGAATCGGCGGCGATCACGTTCACGCCGGCGATCACGTGCGGCGCATCGAGCTGGGCGGACGGCTTGAATTCGCGGCGGTAGAGCGCCACGGCATCCTGCAATGCGTTGGGGGCGAAGTGCGAGGCGAACGCGTACGGCAGCCCCAGCTGGGCGGCAAGGCGCGCGCCGAACAGCGACGAACCCAGGATGTAGAGCGGCACGTTGGTGCCCTTGCCGGGGGTGGCCTCGACGCCCTGGATCCGGGTGGGGCCGGTGAGGTAGCCCTGCAGTTCCAGGACGTCCTGCGGGAAGCTGTCGGCGGACATCGGGTCCCGGCGCAGCGCGCGCAGGGTGTTCTGATCGCTGCCGGGGGCGCGGCCCAGGCCAAGATCGATCCGGCCCGGGTGCAGCGTCTCAAGGGTGCCGAACTGCTCGGCGATGGTCAGCGGCGAGTGGTTGGGCAGCATGATTCCGCCGGCTCCGAGCCTGATGGTGCTGGTGTGTGCGGCCACGTGGGCGATCAGCACACTGGTGGCGGAGGAAGCGATGGAGGACATGTTGTGATGCTCGGCGTACCAGATCCGCCGGTATCCGAGTTCCTCCGCCCGTTGCGCCATGGCCACGCTCCCTGCGAAACTTTCCGCCGCCGTCTGGCCTTTGCCAATGGTTGCCAGGTCAAGGATGGAGAGGGGAAGCGTCACGTCGGTGCCGGCCTTTCAAATGCGTTGCGTAGGAGTGGCCGCGCCGGGTTGCGGCGGGCACACTCTGCACAACGACGGCGGCGCGGGGGATATTTCATCCCGTGACGGAATACTCAGCATGCTGAGGGAGTTGCCGCCCCTATGAGCCAAGACAAGAACCAGACGGAACTGTCCGCAACCATCGATCTCAGGGACCTCGGAACCGTGCACCGCCTCGGCTTTGGTGCCATGCGCATCGTAGGCGACGGCGTGTGGGGTGAACCCGCAGACCGCCAGGCTGCCCTCGCAGTGGTACGCCGCGCCGTCGAACTCGGCGTGGACTTCATTGACACCGCCGATTCCTATGGGCCCAACATCAGCGAAGAGATCATCGCCGAGGCCGTGCACCCCTACGGGGAAGGGCTGAAGATCGCCACGAAGGTGGGCTTCACCCGGACCGGCCCCAACAAATGGATCCCGGTGGGCCGGCCGGAATACCTGCGCCAGCAGACCGAACTGAGCCTGCGCAAGCTGAAGGTGGACACCCTGGACCTGCTCCAGCTGCACCGGATCGATCCTAAGGTGGACGCGGACGAGCAGTTCGGCGTGCTCCGCGAGCTGCAGGATGAAGGCAAGGTCCGGGCGCTGGGCCTGTCCCAGGTGGGCGTGGCCGAACTCGAAGCGGCCGGAAAACACTTCACCGTCTCCACCGTCCAGAACCGCTACAACCTGACGGACCGCAGTTCCGAGGATGTGCTCGAGTACGCAGAAGCGAACGGCATCGGGTTCATCCCGTGGGCCCCCATCTCGGCAGGCGAACTCGCCCGGCCGGGCGGCCCGCTGGACGAAGCGGCCAAGCGGCTGGGCGTCACCACCTCGCAGATGGCACTGGCCTGGCTGCTCCGCCGTTCGCCCGTGATGATGCCAATCCCAGGCACTGGATCGGTGAAACACCTTGAAGAAAACGTGGCTGCGGCGGAGGTCCGGATCGACGACGCAACCTACGCTGAGCTTGAGACCGCGTCCAAGGCATTGACCGAGGCCTGAGCGCTGCGGACCCCGTACCTATCCGCCGGAGAGGTCCGGCACAGACTGGAGATACAGCATGGCAAATATCCTGATGGCCGTATCGGCCGCTGACTCGCTCACCATGAAGGACGGCAGCGAACACCCCACCGGCTACTGGGCGGAGGAACTCGTTGTCTCGCACCGCGTGTTGCGGGATGCCGGACACACGGTCCACATCGCCACACCGGGCGGGGTGAAGCCCACCGTAGACCAGGTCAGCCTGGCCCCCGAGTCCGCAGGCGGCCAGGAACGAGCGGACGGTTTCCGCAAGTACCTGGCCACCATCGACGCCGAGCTGTCGGCGCCGCTGGTGCTGGCCGACGTCGACATTAGTGCCTACGACGCCGTGGTGATGCCCGGCGGCCACGGCCCCATGGCCGATCTGTACAAGGACGCCGACCTCGGCCGCCTGCTCGTTGCTGCCAATAGTGCCGGAAAGGTCATTGCACCCTTCTGCCACGGTCCGGCCGGGCTGCTGAGCGCAACGCTCGACGACGGTTCCTTCGCTTTTGCGGGCCGCCGCCTCACCGTTTTCACCAACGAAGAGGAACTGAACGGCGGCACCGGGGAGAACACCCCGTGGCTGGTTGAGGATGCGCTCAGGGAGAAGGGCGCCGTCATTGAGAACGCGGCCGCGTGGAGTTCCAACGTGGTGCGCGACCGCAACCTCATCACGGGCCAGAATCCGCAGTCCAGCGAGGACGTGGCCAAGGAAGTGATCAAGGCGCTGGCCGGCTAAGGCCCGTCGAAAACCGCTCGAAGGCACGAAGGAGTCCGGCCATGCGGCCGGGCTCCTTCACTTTTAGTTTGTGACGGCCCCTGACGCCCGGTTAACCGCCGTTGCCCCTCGTATCGCACCGTTTCGGCGACCTTTGATCTGGTGCAGGTGCTCCCGGATAGTTGCTGCCACAAGCGTTACTTCCGCTGCATCATCTTCCACTTTCAAGGGGCAAATCATGACCAGAGTCAAGACCAAACAGGCTGCCGGGGCAGCCCTCGCACTTACTTCTCTGCTGGCACTGGCAGCCTGCTCGGACCCAGGCGCAACGGCGGCGGCAGCACCGTCGTCGGGCTCTTCCACCACCGCCGCAGGCAAGACGTTCAACCTTGCTCCCGAGCAGAACCGCATCAAAACAAGCGTCGATGCAGAGGCGGCCGCACAGGTGCCCGCAGCCATCAAGGCGGACGGCAAACTTACCGTGGTCACCACGGGAGGCTCGGCTCCGCTGACGCTGTTCGCCACGGACAACAAAACGCTGATAGGCAGCGAAGTGGACATCGCCTACGCGGTGGGCGAGTCCCTGGGCCTCCAGGTCGAGGTGCTTCCCGTCGCGTGGGCCGATTGGCCGCTGGGCGTCGAATCCGGGAAGTACGAGGCAGTCCTGTCCAACGTCACCGTCACCGAGGCGCGGAAAGAGAAGTTCGACTTTGCCACCTACCGCAATGACCTCCTGGGCTTCTACGCCAAGGCCGACTCCACCGTCGGTGACATCAAGGAAGCCAAGGACGTCGCAGGAAAGCGCATCATCGTGGGCTCCGGCACCAACCAGGAAGCGATCCTGGTGCGCTGGGACGAAGAGAATAAGGCGAAAGGTCTCGAGCCGGTCGCGTTCCAGTATTACGACGACGACTCCGCCTCAACGCTGGCACTGCAGTCCGGCCGTGCGGACCTGACGTTCGGCCCGAACGCGTCGGCTGCCTACAAGGCCGCCAAGGACGGCAAGACGAAGGAGGTGGGCACGCTCAACGGCGGCTGGCCCCTGACAGCTGAAATCGCGTTCACCACGCAGAAGGGCAACGGACTCGCGGTTGCGGCCCAGACGGCCCTCAACCGGCTCATCAAGGACGGCACTTACTCCCAGATCCTCGACCGTTGGGGCCTGACGTCGGAAGCCGTTACGAAGTCCGAACTGAACCCGGCAGGCCTTCCCAAGAAGTAGCCTGGTGACGCGAGGAATCCCCGCCTTGCTCCAGCGAGGCGGGGATTCATCTTCCCCGGACAGCAGGGCAACGAAGTGTTGAGCGCTCATGCCGCGGTCCTGGTCCGCCTCGACCTTCCGGGGGCGCGCTCCCTAACCGTTGGTTCAACACCGATAACGGACGTTACGTCAAGTAAGTGTACTGATAGTTGCAAGCGCTATATAATTTCTCCATCTTTACGGCCCTCCTGGCTGACGTTGAGCCGTGAGGTACCGTTGCGCGCGCGCCCTAGATCGCCGGTCCTACAAACAAGAACTTTGTTGCCCCGCGGGAGTAGTCCGGGCGGAACTTTCTTGATGCTTTCTTGAGCTTCCGTCGCAAAGAAATTGAGAATGATTTGCAACACTGAGGCCGAGGATCAGCTCGGATACGTACATCCGCAGCCAGCCGAGGCCGGCCTCGGGAGCCTCTGGCAACGCACTCAACTTGAAAGGTTCCGGATTTGGCAACTACTCATGGATTTCGCGTCTACGTGGTGCAAGCTTTCAAGAATCGCATCAAAGACCAGGAACCTGAGGACGCCTCCTGCAAGTCTTCAACAAGCGAAATAATTCTTGCCCTACTGGAGTCCCTGCACCACCTGGAATCACACCATTTGGAGCCCAGGGCATCCGTTGAGGGCCTGCCACCGAAGCCCACGCGGACCGTTACTGTTGGCGAGCCCCATCTGATCCGTGATGATCTATGGCACGTGGTTGTCTCTGTGGGTGAGCTAGGTAGCCATCGCAGAGCCACGAGGCCCGACAAAAAGCCCCGAGATCTCAAGAAGTGGTCCGCCGAGGCTGAACATCATGTCACTTTCCTGTTCCCTAAGAGCGGCAAAGAGTTCCTGGTGGTGGCTCACACGATTCGCCGACGGGACCCCGTTCCGGAGCTTTTCAGCCTTCTCACTCAGTCTGGCGTGCAGCAGAAGAAATCCGCCAAGGCTGCCGAGGATGCAGCCCGCGAGCTTGCTCGAACTGAAGGAATATCGCCACCTAACCGCGTGCCCCACTCCCGCCTGCTCTTCTCGCGACGCCAGGCCGTCGACAACAGCTACATTGACGAAATCATCGGCTCGGCAAAGAGTGCCACGGCAGTATTTCGAAGCACTGTTCCCTCTGACCGCGGCGGAAAACGCCCACAGGTGAGACGAAGCCTTCAAATCCAACTGCGGGACGAGAACGAAAAAGAGATTGGGCGAAGCGTAGGTAAGAGGTGGTTCCATCGAGCAAAAGCCGGCAACTCCTCAACCGCGGCACAGGGAGTCTCCGAGCTTGCTGAGCTGCTTGAAACGGAGAACCTGTTTCATATTGATGAAGTGGCCCGATACAACACTGCTTCTGTCGCCGTGATGAGCGATTCCGGTGCTTCCACAACAATTGCCGTGGATACTCTGCGTGATGTTTTCACGTATCCGGTTTCGGAAGGAGAACCTTCCCTCCGCTTCTACTACGACAAGGTTGCCCCTCGTGTTCGGGTCGTGGCGGCTGAGGAACGGGTAGATGTCAAAGCCATCTCGCCAGTGGAGGTAGAAGAGTGCCTGGACGCTTCGATCCCCGTCCCCTCCTAAGGGGGGTTGGACAAGGACTGCGGAAAAGACGGGATACCGGTCCTGAAGCTCCAGATAGGAAGGCCAGGGCCGTTCTCCTGGTTCTCCCTCTGGCGGCTGCCGGCATCGCTGCGGCCTCTGGCTTTGTTCTCCCTCATGCCGATCAGTTCATCGCGGGTGCCGCCGTACTTGTAGGTGCCCTCTTTGCCGCTTTCACTCAAATCGCCTCGTGGCGGGATCGCCTCCTGATGCGCAGGAACCAAACTGATGGTGTTGACCTGAGAGCCCTCGACGAAGCTGGCGCCCACGTACTCTTTACGGTCGTGGTCTCCTTGGTAGCAACCGCAAATTTGGTTGTTCTAGCTAACTTGGACATCGACCAGGAAGACCCAAGTCTTCCGTACGCCACCGTCCGAACAACCTTGACGTCAGTCGGAGTGGGAGCCTTTACCTACATGACCATTTCGCTGTTCGTTGTGGTCAACCTGTTATGGGATGCGTACGAAAAGTCAGGATCCCCCAGAGGCCAGTCTGGCGGGTGACCGTTGCTCTGCAGCGCGCGCGAACGTTCCTTCACTTCATCCCTCAGGCTCTCTTTATACCCACAGGTAGCCAAACATTCGTCAGATCCCTTGACGAGCGGAATAGGTCCACCTGAGCTCCCACGTCCAAGTGCCTTGACGTTCTGCCGGAAAGGCCTTAGAAATCAATCTGACAGAAGAGGGTTGGAGGCACAGTGACGGGACAGCGGATCGGGTACGTGCGCGTGAGCACGCTGGACCAGAACGAGAAGCGCCAGCTCGAAGCCCAGATACTGGACCGGGTCTTCACGGACAAGGCCTCCGGCAGGGATACGGCCAGACCACAGCTAGCTGAGTTGCTGCGGTTCGCCCGCGACGGGGACACCGTAGTTGTCCACAGCATGGACCGGCTCGCCCGCAATCTCGATGACCTGCGTGCCCTGGTCCAAGGCCTGACACTCAAGGGCGTGCGGGTCGAATTCGTCAAAGAGAGCCTGGTCTTCACCGGCGACGACTCCCCCATGGCCAACCTCATGCTCTCGGTCATGGGTGCCTTTGCCGAGTTCGAACGATCACTCATCAGGGAACGCCAGCGGGAAGGCATCGCCTTGGCCAAGCAGCGCGGCGCCTACAAAGGACGGAAAAAGACCCTTACTCCGGAACGCGCGGGCGAGCTGGTCCAGCGCGCCGTCGACGGTGTGCCGAAAGCCGTCCTTGCCCGCGACTACGGCATCAGCCGGGAGACCGTCTACCAGTACCTGTGGTTGGGCCCCCGTTAGCAGTCCAGCGTCTATGCGATAGCTGATTGGTTTTCTTGCGTCCAGTTTTCCCAGTAGCGTTTCGGCGTCATGCCGTCCAGGGATCCGTGGGGCCGTTCATGATTGTAGATAGCTTTCCATTCTTCGGCCAA
>NZ_JBFTPV010000015.1:0-79162 GCF_056398665.1 Pseudarthrobacter sp. 01T43
CAGTTCGCCCGCAACAACCTCTGGGTCACCGCCTACAACCGCACCGAACGCTTCGCCGCCGGCGAATTCCCCAACCAAGCCACCGGCGCCGACGACGGCCTGCACATCTGGACCCAAGCCGACCGGAACATCGTGGACCAAGACCTCGTCGTCTGGTACACCTTCGGCATGCACCACGTCGTCCGCCTCGAAGACTGGCCCGTCATGCCCCGCCAAAACATCGGCTTCATGCTCGAACCCCACGGCTTCTTCGACCAAAACCCCACCCTCAACCTCCCCAACAACGAAAACCGCACCGAAACAACCACCACCGAAACATGCTGCACCACCGACTAGCAGTCCATAACTGAGTCCGCGGGAGCGCGGTGATTCGTCACGGCGCTCCCGCGGACCTGCTTCGCCACCAGGGCGAATCGTCTCGGACCTTCCAACGTGCTTTGACGTTCGCGCATCGGGGTCCGTCCCATACTCCGCTGACCGCCAGAGGCGTTCAGCGGAGTAAAGATCACACGACGTTCAATCCATCAAAGGAGATGTTATGAGTGAAAAACGTTTGGATGATGTCGATCACCTGAAAAGGTCGATCGACTGGAAGCAGGGTATGGCGATTGCATTGGGGGTGCCCTTGCTGATTCTGCCGTCGTTGGGGTATCTCCCGATGTATGTGTCTGGCGCAGCTATTTTAATCTGGGGATTATCGGTCCTTCAGGGTTTCATGCAGAACACCGCGTACGCTGAAATGGCCACCACCTTTCCCAAGGTTTCTGGTGTGCCGGGGTTTGCGCAGCACGTCTTCCGCACTGAAAACTACAAAGGCAAATACGACAAGGGCAAGTTGCTCGGCGGTTTTACCGCTTGGAGCTATTGGTTTGGCTGGAACCCGATCCTGGCGATCTTTTCCATTTTGGTCGGCGGTTACCTCCATGGGCTTTTTCCGGTTCTGGGTGAAACATTCACTGAGTATCAACTGTCATTGATGGCTGGTGGCGTTATTTTCTCGGCATTGTTCGTGGTCAATTGGTTCGGTCTGAAGGAAGGCGCCATTCTGGGTTACGTTCTGGCGGCTATATCTCTGATACCGCTGGTGATCTTGGCTGTGGCACCTTTTGCTACCGGACACGTCGAGCTATCCAATATCACCGGCAGTTGGTGGCCGAGTGACTGGGCTTGGGACCTGCACCATATCCTGATTCTCTTTGGCGTCTTTGGAATTGCGCATTGGAGTGCCTGTGCCTGGGAAACGGCAGCCATGTACGGACCTGAGTACAAAAATCCGTCCAAGGATGCCCCGAAGGCGCTGTTTGCCTGCGGCGTCATCTGTTTGTTCTTGTTTGTCATGCTGCAGTCTTCAGTGATAGGCGTTCTGGGGGTTGAAGGTGTATTGGCGGAACCCGTGTCGCCGCTGATTCCAGTCGCCGAGGCTGTTTTCGGCCAAGCCGGTTCCATGATCACCATCATCTTGTTGATGGCCGCTATGGTCCTGATCATTCAAACGGCTTATCTGGGTTCTTCCCGCGCAATGCACTCCATGGCGCTGGAAGGCAACCTTCCTAAAGTCTTTGGTCACACCAACAGTCACGGAACTCCGTTTATTGCCTTGGTGGTCATCGCTGCCTTTAACTTTGCGCTGATTTCTATGGGAGACGCCTCAGCGGTCCTTGGGGCGTCGGCGATTGGCTACACCATAGCCCATGGTCTGACCCTGTTTTCTTATGTCAAATCTAAGACTGACCCGGCCTTTGCCAATGTGGAGAGGCCCTTCAAGGCGCCCAAACGTTGGAAGCATGTTGGCCTGGTCTTTGGCCTATTCAATGTGCCGTTGTGTGTTATCGGCGTAATCTACCTCAACAGTCTGGAAATCGGTTGGGCTCCCACCTGGGTGGCGTTTGGTGTGCTGGGAATCTACATACCCATCTGGCTGTATTCGCAGCATGAGACGAAACGGGCAAAAACCAAGGCAGCTGCCGCTCCCTCTTCAGATCACTACGCCGATGACCGGGACAAGGTCCTGGACCTCACCTAAAACCCGGCATCTACGCCTCCAGAACCTGGAGTTGGAGCATTCCCAGAACGCGGTCCCCGGTGCTGTTGACAGTGGCACCGGGGACCGATCCACTTGACCCACATCGAAGTAGGGCGTGATTCGCGTGTTTAATGTCCCCGCAGTTACCTGGACTCTCACGGCCGTCCTGCTGCTTGGAGCATGCCGTTACCTTCTTCAGGCGGCGAGGTCCCGCCAGCTCACGGACCAGGCCAATAAAAGCCTCCACGCCCTCATGAACGTCCTGATGGCTGCCATGTTGTGGAACCTTGTGCCATCAACCATGCTGGCCCAGATCGCAGTTCTTGCCGGCGCTGCACTGTGGTTTGTGATTCAGGCGGTCGCCCGGCCGGAGTTCAAGATGCTCTGTGCCGGCAGGCAAGCCCGACTGAAATGCGTTTATCACGGCCTCACCATGGCCGGCGCGGCAGTCATGATCGCAATGATGGCATATACACCCGCCGTCGGCCACGGCATCTCTCCGGCAGCCGCATCGTTAACGCTGCATACCCACCACGCGGCAGCACCTGCAGTCCAGAACATGGTGGTCCAAGGGATGGATCATTCACCCAACCTGGCGATCCCGCTCACAGTGTTCTTCGGAACTGCAGCAGTGGTCTTCATGGTGCTTCTACTGCTGGGCAGGGCAGCCAACCCTGCTCCCCATGGAAAAACGATGACACAACGCTCCGTGCGGGCCGAGCATTGGCACGAAGCTCTCGGCGCTGCTGTGATGGCCCTAATGTTTGCCACCATGTCGGCATAAACGGACAGTTTTCGGCGATGAAAAGATCGGAGAGCAATCAGCCCCATCACGGGAGGTGGCCGTGAGTCCGCTAGCCTTGAGCCTCATACAACTGGGAGCCGTGGTGTTCTCCCTCGGCCTGTTGGCGCGCCTGGCCGGTCAGATCGGGATGTCGCCCATCCCGCTGTATCTTCTGGGCGGCCTCGCTTTTGGCACGGGCGGGATTGTTGAGCTTGACGGCATGAAGCCAGTCGCGCACCTCTTTGGAGAGATCGGCGTTATTCTGCTGTTGCTTATGCTTGGGCTGGAATATACGGCGTCCCAGCTTCTCACCGGGCTACGGAGGTCGTGGCAGGCCGGTCTCCTCGACCTCGTCCTCAATTTCCTCCCGGGGGCGGCACTGGCCTTCTTTCTGGGTTGGGGGTTCGTGGGTGCAATGGTGATGGGCGGCGTCACCTACATCTCCTCGTCGGGCATCGCGGCGAAGGTGATCACTGATCAGGGCTGGCTGAACAACCGCGAAACCCGCGTCGTGATCTCCATCCTGGTGTTTGAAGACCTGACCATGGCTGTATACCTCCCAGTCCTCACCAGCATCCTGGCCGGCCTCAGTTTCCTCGGCGGCCTCACAACAGTGGGCATTGCGCTGGCTGCGGTGAGCGTGGTCCTGATGGTTGCGCTTCGCCACGGACACCATGTGTCCAAGGCTGTCCACAGCGAAAACTCAGAGGTTTTCCTCCTGAAGGTCCTGGGCGCGGCCCTGCTCGTAGCCGGCGTGGCATCAGTCATGCAGGTGTCAGCAGCGGTAGGCGCCTTTTTGCTCGGCATCGCGATCTCCGGCGTCACATCGCACAGTGCCACGCGCATCCTGACACCGCTGCGGGACCTGTTTGCCGCAATCTTCTTTGTGGCGTTCGGGCTGAACACTGATCCTGGGTCCATTCCGCCGGTGATCGGCTGGGCGCTCGTCCTCGCCCTTATCACTACGGCCAGCAAAATGGTCACCGGTATCTGGGCCGCGAAGCGTGCGGGCATTGGCCGCCCTGGCCGTCTCCGTGCCGGAGCCGCGCTGATAGCCCGAGGGGAATTCTCGATCGTCATCTCCGGACTGGCGGTGGCATCCGGTGCCGTCACGCAAGAACTGGCGGCCTTGGCTACCGCCTACGTACTGGTCATGGCCGTCGTGGGCCCGCTGGCCGCGCGCTACGTCGAACAGTTGGCGGACATTTTGCTGCCGCTGGAAGGTGTCGCCACCAATGCCTAGCCAGCGGTGCCCGGAAGTCCGGTAACTTAGCGCAGCGGAGCCGATGGCTCCTTGATGCCCGGCACTTCAGCGGGGGAGGGGGCGCCGGCCGGTGCAGCTGCGGCGGGGAGCGCACGGGCGCGCCTGCCCTTCGCGCCGCGCCCGCTGGACCGGCCGTAGACGAGGTACATGGTCAGCCCGGTGATTACCATGAGCAGGACTGTGTAAACGAACGTGTTGGCCACGCCCTCCACGCCTTCGGCACCGTCCGTGTTCGCTTTGATGATCAGGCCCAGCGGTTGAACCAGGGGATGCGCCAGGAAGATCGCCGTGTCGTAGTCATCCAGCATGCTGTTGAAGTTCAACGCGGCGATGGCTGCGGCAGCAGGCAGCACCAGGGGCAGCAGGATCCGCCGGAAGACGTACAGGGTCTTCGCACCCATGATGGCGGCGGCCTCCTCCAGCGACGAGTTCACCGACGCAAAGGACGCCTTGAGCATGCGGAGTGTGAAGGGGATCTTGACCGTCACGAACGCGATCAGCAGGATCACTGTCGTTCCGGTCAGGACGGCTCCACCCACCAGGGGGTTGGGGTGGTCGTAGCTAATGATGAGGCCCAGCGCGAGCAGGGCCGAGGGCAGGATCCAGGGGATGTGGAGGAGGTATTCGAACAGGGAGCTGACCCAGTTGCGGTACTTCTGTAGCAGGCGGGCCACGAACAGGAGCCCGCCCACGGCAATCGCGGCGGCGAGGGCGCTGTAGATGACGCTGATGATGAAGGGCCGGAGGCCGGATTCCTGGGTCAGCACGCGAATGTAGTTGTCCAGCGTCAGGCTGCCCAGTGAGAGCTGCCCGGTCTGGATGGCGGCCCCGTCAGCGAACGAATACAGCACGATCAGCAGCACCGGGAGGCTGTAGACGGCGAACAGCAGGTAGGCGATCACATGCACTGCAGCGTTGGCCGCCGGGCTGGTGATCTTCTGCTTCTGCAGGGCGGAGGACACTTTTGACACGGAGAAGTAGGTGCCGCCCTTCTCGAGCCGGGTCATCACCGCCAGCATCAGGATGGTGGCCACGCCCAGGATGACGGCCAGCAGCGCCGCCAGGTCACGCGAGGTGGGGCTGTTGGTGAAGGTCAGGATCATGGGCGTGATGGTCTGGAAGTCGCGGCCGCCCAGCACTTGCGGCGCGCTGAGCGCACCCAGTCCCGTCAGGAAGGACAGGATGGTGACGGCGAACAGCGTGGGCTTGAGCATGGGCAGCACCACCCTGCGGATTATGGTCCAGGTGGAGGCGCCAAGGTTTTTGGCGGCTTCGATGGTCTGGTAGTCCACGCCTTTGAGGGCGTTGGCAACGAACAGCATGTGGTTGGTGGTGGTGGCGAACGTCATCACCACCAGGACTGCGAAGAACCCGGAGAACCACGCTGCGTCCATGCCGGGGAACACCTTCAGCAGCAGCGCCGTGACGATGCCCTTGTCCCCGTAAATGAACTTGTACCCGGCCGCCAGGACAATGCCGCCGTAGATGAAGGTGGAGGCGTAGCCCAGGAAGAGGATCCTGGAGCCCCGGATCCTGAAGTAGTGCGTGACCAGGACAACGAAGATGCCCACCACGTTGACGGTGATGGACAGCGCCACGGCCAGCAGGAAGCTGTTGCCGAGGGACTTCATGGCGCGCTGGGAGGAGAAGAGCTTCTCCGCGGCCCGCCCGGAGAAGCTGCCGTCAGGAAAGAACGTGGCGAGCAAAACGTTGAGGTTGGGCCAGACCAGGAACGCGGCAATGAACCAGGTCAGTACCGTTCCCACGATCAGGATGAACGGGGAGCGGAGCATGCTTTTCGCTGAGGTTCCGCTCATGGCAGGGCCACTGCCTGGGCCTGCCTTTCCAAGGCCTTGCCGGTATCCGGATGGTACTGCAGCACGTGCGCAGGTTGGACGTACACGGTAGTTTCCGCGCCCACCGCCGGGTGCGCGGCGCCGTCTTCCTTCACCAGCAGCCGGAGGTCCGCGCCGTGGCTCCGCACCATGTAGCGGCTGTGGAGTCCGTGATAGGTGCGTGAAACCACCTGCCCGGAAAGTCCGACGGCGGTGCCCCCGTTGGCGGGCGGCGTCAGTGACGCCTTTTCCACCCGAAGATAGGACTTGGCAGCGGGGCTGAGGTCCGCGCCGGAAAGCCTGTTGAGTTCAGCGATGAAGTCCGGCGTGAGCGGCGAACTGTCACCGATGAAGTTGCAGACAAATTCCGTGGCGGCATCATCGTAAATCGACTGCGGCGTCCCCACCTGCTCCACGACGCCCTTGTTGAAAACGGCCACCCTGTCGCTCATGGCCAGGGCTTCGTCCTGATCGTGCGTGACGTACACGGTGGTGATGCCGAACTCGCTTTG
Organism: Pseudarthrobacter sp. 01T43; assembly: GCF_056398665.1. Lineage (NCBI taxonomy): Bacteria > Bacillati > Actinomycetota > Actinomycetes > Micrococcales > Micrococcaceae > Pseudarthrobacter > Pseudarthrobacter sp. 01T43. The sequence goes on from NZ_JBFTPV010000015.1 coordinate 6,419, forward strand.
CAGGTCCTTGAGCTGCTGCCGGAGCTGGTGCCTAAGCTTGGCGTCCAGGTTGGACAGCGGCTCATCCAGCAGGAGGATCTTGGGCCGCAGGACCAGTGCCCGGGCCACGGCAACGCGCTGCTGCTGGCCACCGGACAGCTCGGCAACGTTCTTATGCAGTTGCTCGTCGCTGAGCTCCACCCGGCGCGCGATGTCGCGCACCAGGTGGTCGATCTCAGCGGATTTTTCTTTCCGGACCCGCAGCCCGAAGGCGATGTTCTCCCAGACGCTCATGCTGGGGAACAGGGCATAGTTCTGGAACACCATGCCCACCTGCCGCTTGTCGCTCGGCAGCCGGGTGACGTCCTTTCCGTCTACATGGACCGTACCCGCAGAAGGCTCGATGAAACCCGCCAACGTGCGCAGCGCCGTCGTCTTCCCGCACCCGGAGGGACCAAGAAGTGTGAAGAACTCTCCGGGTTTGACGTGCAGGTCAAGGTTCGGGATGGCTACAAAATCGCCGAAGGTGACTTCGATGTTGTCTAGGCGGATCATGGGTACCTGTCTGAGGGGAGCCGGCTGGCCCGGCTGCGGTGCGGGACGGTGCGCGGGGCTGGCTCCTACTGCATGTATTCGAGCTCGATCTTCTCCATCCAGGAGCCCATGTTCTTCTGGACGAATCCCCAATCGATGTCCTGCTGCTTGACGGTCGAGAAGAACTTCACCACGTCGGGGTTGGCCTGGGCCGCAGCAGTCTTGTTGACCGGCATCGAGTTGAACTGCTTGGCAAAGGCGCCCTGCACGTCCGCGCTGCCGAACCAGTCAATGAACTTGACGGCCTCAGCTTTTTTCTTTGTTCCCTTCACGAGGGCAATCTGCTCCACGGCGAGGGGAACGCCGACGGACGGAATCACCGTTTCCACGTTGACCTTGAAGGACTTCTCGCGCTCGGCAACGATCGAGGAGGGCATCTGGCCCATGTCCACGTCACCGGAGGCTATCCGTGCGAAAAGGTCGGTCTTGGCCACTGCGGGGCTGCCGTTCCGGAAGTACTGTTCAACCTGCTTCCAGCCCTCGGCGGAGATGCCAAGGTCGCCTGAGTCGTCCTTGTAGCGGGAGAGGATGCCGGCGAAGACCAGCTGCGCAGTTGCGGTTCCGAGCCCTGTCACCCGCTCGTAGCGGGACTTGAACGCGTCCTTGGTCCAGAGGTCTGTCCAGTCCTTCGGGGCAGCGTCGGCGCTGATCTTGTCGGAGTTGTAGCCAAGAAGGATGGCTTGTTTCACCAGCGGCCAGTACGCCTTGCCGTCACCGGAGTCTCCCACAGCCGTGTCCACTTCGCCTGCCCAGGCGGGTTCGAAGGGCTCCAGGGCACCGGCTGCCTTGATCTGCGCGAAGTACATGTTGTTCAGCCCGAAGGCGACATCGGCAATGGGGTTGTTCTTTTCCGCGATGAGTTTGTTCGTGGCGTCTGCGCCGCCGGCTCCCACCACTTCGATCTTGAAGCCCGCCTTGGCGGCCTCCGCAGTCCACCACTCGCCGCGGCCCTCGCCGTTGGAGTTGGTGTAGACCACCAGTGTCTCGCCGGAAGGGACGGTCGACGTCGACGACGGCTCGCCGGAGGCGGCGGGGGTTGCGGTTCCGGCGCCGCAGCCGGCCAACAGGGTGACGGCGACGGCGGCTGCCATCAAAGTCTGGAATTTACGCACGATCAGGACTCGTTTCTGGACTTGGCTCGGAGCATGGTCCGGCAAGCCTATAGCTGGACTCGACTTCCGGGGGCGTTAAAAGCTATCGATTTGATAAACAGCCCGGCTGTCTAGTCTGGTACTGTTGCCGGAACGCTCAGGGCACAGTGCGTAAACGTGCGGTGAACGTCGGGAGGCGGGCGGGCCGGCTCGCGAAGGCGAGTCCCGCCGTCGTCAGTCCTGGTTCAGCGTTTCAGTGAGGTGGTGAGTCGGGATCCTGTCCCGGTCATACGTGATTTCGGTGTAGCCGTGCGGCTCGGGCTGACCTGACGGGCTGAGGTTCACGAAGACGATCTGCTCAATGGTGAGGATGCTCTGGCGCGTGATCATGTTGCGGACTTCTGCCCGCATGGTCAGCGAGGTGCGGCCGAACCGGGTGGCCGTCAGGCCCATCTCGATCAGGTCGCCCTGGACGGCCGAGCTGACGAAGTTGATTTCGGAGATGTATTTGGTCACTGCACGCCCGTTTCCGAGCTGGAGGATGGCGTAGATGGCCGCTTCCTCGTCGATCCATTTCAGCAGGCTGCCGCCGAACAGCGTGCCGTTGGCGTTGAGGTCCTCGGGCCGAACCCATTTGCGCGTGCGGAACGTGATGTCTGCTGATTCCATAGGGCGAGGTTAGCTGACGGGCTGTGCGGCGCACAGTGCTAGGGGCTGTGTGACGCCCGTTCGCCGTTCTGCCGCTCGCGGGGTTGGGTTGGGTCTCAGGCCATGGCTGTATGAGCTGCGCTGTGCGAGTCGATGGGTTTCGCGTAACAGTAGGAGTGCTCCACGCCGGCATAGGCACCGAAGTTGGGGACGGCTACAAAGCCGGAGTTCTCGTAGAAGTTCCTGCCGTCGGGCTGTGCTGAGCCGGCTTCGGCCTTGATCCGCGTGATTCCCTGCTTGTGTGCCTCGGCTTCGAGGGCCGCCAGGATGGAACTGGCCACGCCCGAGCCGCGCGTGTAGGGGAGCACGTAGAGCCGCTTGATCTCCGCCGTGGCGTCGTCCAGGAGCCTGAGGCCGCCGCAGCCCACGGGCTGGCCGGACCCTTTGTCATAGGCGACGAGGAATACGGCGCAGTCAGCGCCCGACGGCGGGGTCCCGGGTTCGTGGTCCGGCGTACCAAAGCGGGCGTCGAGTTCCGCCTGCTGGGCCCTGCGCAGATCGGCGCCAACAGGGTTGGCCCAGGTTACGGCCCTGATGTTGAGACGCGGGTTGGTCTGCATGGCTGCCTCGATTCGCCGAAGGGTTATGCCTGACAAACGTATGGGGCCGGGGTTACGCCGGTGTTTCCGAGCCGTAAGCACTGAGAGAACAGCCCACGGTCTGAGCGCATGAACGCAGCGAAAACTCTCGATGACCTAGTTATCAGGCCGTCTAAGATGATTGCATGGGCTCCAGAAACGTAGGTTCAGGGTATTGGTACGGGCCGGATGGCCAGTTGGACTACAGTGCCGCGGTGCTGAAGTCCCTCCGCGACTACCGCTCCGCCGAGACGACTGTGCGACGCTCCACTCGCGATTCCATGGGCATGGGGGAGACTGACATCCTCGCTCTGCGCTATCTCCTGCGCGTCCAGGCGTCCGGGGGCACTGTGGTACCGAAGGACCTGAGCCAGTTCCTTGGGATTACAAGCGCCTCCACAACGTCCCTGATTGATCGGCTGGTGGCGAGCGGCCACGTGCGCCGGGAATCCCATCCGACCGACCGCCGGTCGGTTGTGGTGGTGCCGACTGCCGAATCCGACCAGGAGGTCCGCGAGACGCTTGGCGAGATGCACCGCCGGATGATGTCCGTCGCCGAGGGTCTCACGGTGGAGGAGGCCCGGGTGGTGGTCGAGTTCCTCGACCGCATGACCCGCGCCCTCCAGGCCGGAGATGAGCACGCAAGGGATATAGCTAGTCCGACTAGTTAGTTCGCCTAGTAATATGTATGCTTATTATCATTCCTGAAAAAACTATAGGGAGTCATGAGCACGATCGAGACATTTTTTGAGGCAGTGCCGCCAAATCCTTTACCGTACGCAAGCCAAGGGGATGATTGGCCCGTTCACTGTGCAACGGAGATGGAAATAGTGGTTCCGGCGGTCGGTGCGACAGCAGTCGGCTACACCTTTGAGCCGGAGGAGGGGCCCGTCCTGTTGCCTCCCGTTTGGCGCTGTGGCTGCGGCTTCCAACTCGATGCGTGGGCGACTGGCTGGCCCGAACTGGCAGAAGAACGGTTGACACCCGAGGCGCGAGTACCGGCCCTCACCGCCATGGCATGACAGCCCTGGCGGTTACGCCTTCGGCAGCGTTCTCTCCGAATGGCAGCATGCCCGAAGGCGTGTTGGTGGGAGGCCGCTTCCACCTGAGGGAGCGCGTGGGGCGAGGATCCATGGCGGAGGTCTTCCGGGCCGTGGACCTGGCGGGCGGCCGCGACGTCGCCGTGAAGATCGCGACTGACAACTCGGCCGAGCACCGCGGGAGGATCGCCAATGAAGCCGCCGTCCTGGCCAGTCTGGATCATCCGTCGGTGGTCACCTTCTTTGAGGAAGGAACCATGCCGGTGCAGGGGGAGTTGTCATCCCGGCCCTACATTGTGGAGGAACTGGCGTTTGGGCCCAGCCTTGCTGAAACAGCCCACGGCCCATTGAACTCCCCGCGGCAAGTTGCTGCCTGGGCCGGCGGACTTTTCGATGGCCTCAGCCACCTTCACGGCCGGGGCCTGGTCCACCGGGACATCAAGCCCGCCAACCTCATGGTCAGCGGGCTGCGTCGAAGCCCGGTCCGGATCGTGGACTTCGGCATCGCGGCTTCTGCGGGCGCGGCGCCCGAGCCGGGCATGTCGTCAGGAACTGTGCACTATATGAGTCCGGAGCAGGCCTCAGGTGGTGCGGCGCAGCCGTCCTGGGATGTCTACGCCTTGGGCCTCGTCCTCCTGGAACTACTGACCGGGACAAGGGCGTACACCGGCACGGCTGTGGAGTCCCTGGTGGCTCGGACACTGCGCAGCCCTGTGGTTCCGGCCGAGTTGGGTCCCGGATGGGGTGCCCTGCTCCGTGCAGCCACCGCCATGGACAGTGCCGCACGACCGTCCGCTGCCGAAGCAGCTTCCATGGCCCGGGGACTGGCCGTTACCCCGCACCCGGAAACACTGCTGCGCCGGCGCTGAAGGCTCACGGCCGGCTGCTACGGGCCGGCCACGTCCGTGCCCGTGGGGTCCTCTGCTGTTGGGTCCGCAAGGGCCAGCCCGCCGATGGGGCTGCCATCCCAGTGAATCAGTTTCCACCCCGAGGCGGGGTCACCTTCCAGCGCCACGATGCCGGTGTTGGCGAGCACGTGACGGGCGGCGAACTCGTGGTCGGCGCCTGCGGCGCGCAGCCCTGCCCACGTGCGGATAGCGGCGCCATGGCTGACCACGGCGACGACGGCGGAGTCCAGTCCGCGGCCGGCGAGTGCGGCAATCCTGGCGATGTCGGCGTCGTACCTGTCAAAGAATTCATGCCCGTCCGGGCCGGCAGGCATCCGCCGGTCAAGGTCACCGGCCGCCCAGGAAAAGACAGTGGTCATGTATTGCTTATGGGCTTCGTGGTCGGTGAGCTTCTCCAGGGAGCCGGCCTCGATTTCGTGCAGGCCGTCCAGCACCTCAACCTCGAGGCCCTGCATCCTGGACAGCGGCGCAGCAGTGATCTGGGTCCGCACCAGCGTCGATGCGTATAGGGCGCCGATCCGTTCGTTGGCCAGGGACCGCGCCATGGCCGCCGCCTGCCGCTCTCCCAGTTCGGTGAGCCCCGGCCCCGGGTGGGCGGTGTCCAGTTGGCCGAGTACGTTGCCGGGGGTCTGTCCGTGGCGGATGAGGAGCAGCTTCATGACTCCAGTTTCGCACCTGCCGGCCATGGGTTGCCGCAACCGGAAAACAAAGGCGCCGGGCCCGCAGGAGCCCGGCGCCGCCGTCGTACTTTATTGTTGCTGCTAAAACGCGTCCTACTTCAGGTGGTCCACCAACTGCTCCGCGATGCCGGTGTACTTGCCGGGCGTGAGGGCGAGCAGCCGCGCCTCGGCGTCGGCGGACAGGCCCAGGCTCTGGACGAAGTCCTGCATGCGGGCGGCGTTCACGCGCTGTCCACGGGTGAGGTCTTTGAGGCGCTCGTACGGGTTTTCCATGCCTTCGACGCCGGCGATCGCCTCGGCGCGCATGACCATCTGGATCGCTTCACCCAAAACTTCCCAGTTGGTGTCGAGGTCAGCGGCGAGGACGTCTTCCGCGACGTCCAGGCGGTCCAGGCCCTTGGCGACGTTGGAAATTGCGAGCAGGGAGTGCCCGAACGCCACGCCGATGTTTCGCTGGCTGGAGGAGTCGGTGAGGTCGCGCTGCCAGCGGGAGGTCACCAGGGTGGAGCCCAGGACGTCCAGGAGGCCGGAGGAGATCTCCAGGTTGGCCTCGGCGTTTTCGAAGCGGATGGGGTTGACCTTGTGCGGCATTGTGGAGGATCCGGTGGCGCCTGCCACCGGGATCTGGGCGAAGTAACCGATGGAGATGTAGCTCCAGATGTCCGTGCAGACGTTGTGCAGGATCCGGTTGAACCGTGCCACGTCGGCGTACAGCTCTGCCTGCCAGTCGTGGCTCTCGATCTGGGTGGTCAGCGGGTTCCAGGTCAGGCCGAGGCCCTCCACGAAGGACTTCGCAACCTGCTGCCAGTCGGCGCCGGGAACGGACGCGACGTGCGCGGCGTAAGTGCCGGTGGCGCCGTTGATCTTGCCCAGGTATTCGGTTTTGGCGATCCGGTCCAGCTGGCGGGTCAGGCGGTGCGCGATGACTGCCAGTTCCTTGCCAAGGGTGGTGGGCGTGGCTGGCTGGCCGTGGGTGCGGGACAGCATGGGAACAGCGCGGTTGTCCTCGGCCATCTTGCTGATCTGGGCCACCAGGGCGCGGGCGGCGGGCAGCCACACGTCCTCAACAGCACCCTTGACGCCCAGCGCATAGGAAAGGTTGTTAATGTCCTCGGACGTGCAGCCGAAGTGGATCATCGCCGTCAGGTTTTCAATACCGATGGCCGGCAGGCGGCGGCCGATGTAGTACTCCACGGCCTTGACGTCGTGCACCGTGACGGCTTCGATTTCGGCCAGTTCAGAGACCGAGGCAGCATTGAATTCCGTGACGATTGCGCGGAGCTGGTCCTGCTGCTCCTGGCCCAGCGGGCCCGCCCCAGGAAGGACGTTGTTGCTGGTCAGGTGGATGAGCCATTCAACTTCCACCGCCACGCGGTCACGGTTGAGCGCCGCCTCGGACAGGTAGTCAACGAGGGGTGCGACGGCGGACTGGTAGCGGCCGTCCAGCGGGCCCAGGGCGATCGGCTCCGGCGACGCGGCGAGGGCCAGGCGTCCGGAGGGCGTGCGGGTGTCAGCTGTGGCGGCAGTTTCAGGCATGTGCTGATTGTTTCACGAACTCCGGCCGCGGCTTAAGCGGGAGTCCGCGGCGGTGGCTCAAGCAGGAGGTTCCGGGCGACTTGTTCACATAGCCGACGGCGGCGCTTCCGTCGCATGTGCGCCTTCCGTAGCGTTGGGGCTCAGACGAGAAGCATCGAAAGATGCGGGGCAGGGTGGAGGCAGCACTGTGCACCAGGCGAGGGGGAGCGGGCATGGCCGGGGATGTGACGGGTTCCAACCAGGAGCGCATGGACCGCGCCTACGAGATTCAGTATTTGGCGTCCCGGGTGGCCCGGTGTGCTGAACAGGTGGAAACAGTTTTGGCTAGAATCCGGGACATCCAGCTGCTGGAATGGCAGTCACCTGCCGGGCGGGCGTACCGGAACTCGGTGGCCTTGCAGGAGGTAGCCCTCGGCAGGGCATGCGGACGGCTCACGGAGGCCCGGCTCGCGGTGGGGCGCCATGCGAGGGAGGTTGCGGCGTCGGCCGGGAGTTCGGCGGGGTGGTACTGATGGCCGACGTGACGCCGTCGGGCAGCGGGGGGCCAATAGAGCTGACTGGCCCGGCCGTGGAAGGCGGCCTGGAGATTAGGGGCGGTGTTGGGGGAATGACCTTCCAGCTCGAGGAACTGATGGTGGGGGCGGGCAGGCTCGACGCCCTGGCAGACGAGTTGGCCTCCGTGGAGGCCGAGGTCTTCAGAATCTGGGGTGACCTGGGCGCGTACCAGAAAGATTTGCGTCCGTCCGGGACGGAGGCACTGCAGTCCGTCGGCGAGGCCCGGTGGGGCGTCAAGGCTGTCCGTGAAGAACTGCAGGACCTCAGTAAGCACGTCCGGGCCAGCAAACACGATTACGAAGCCGCGGAGGCGTGGGCAAGCTTCGCGCGGGGACTGGGCGGCGGATTGACCAGCCCCGAAACTATCGGGCGGCAGGCGGTGGACTTTCGGCTGGGATTGGTTCCCAACCGGCAAGTCACCGAACTCGTCGCCGGCCCCTTGGCGATGGCCGCCTTGTTGGCGCTCTCGCCGGAGCGCTTCTTCATTGCCCTCGGCATGGACTTCGCGGCCCGGCGGCACCTTGCGGCGGCGGTTCCGCTGCTCACCGGCGTGCTTGGCCGCTCCACCACTAGTCTCCAGCCGCGTCCGGTCACGGTGCACCGCATGGAGTCATTGCCGATTGAGTTCGATGGCTCGCCGGCTGCCCTCCTGGAACGGGCCCGGATTATTGGCGAACGGGGCGAGGGCTACGTCGAAGTGGTCGAAGTTGATAAGGGCGGGCAGAAGGCTTACGTGGTGGTCATTCCCGGTACGCAGGCCGGCGGTGACCTGGGCGGGGCCAACCCCTTCGATGAAGCGGGCATCGCAGAAGGGCTGGGTCACCGCTCCGCTGAAGTCAACGCGGCCGTGATGGCGGCGCTGCGGGCCGCCGGGGCTGAAAGGGGGGCGCCGGTGGTGGCTGTCGGCTACAGCCAAGGGGGTATCCATGCCATGAACCTCGCGGCTGACGACCTGTTCCTCGACGATTACGACATGAAGTATGTGCTGACGGTGGGCTCACCCGTGGGCGGCATCATTCCAGCCGCAGACGTCACTTCCCTGCACCTGGAGCACCGGCAGGATTGGGTCCCCGGAACTGACGGAACACCGAACCCGGATGCGAAAAACCGGGTCACGGTGACGCTCGGCAGCCCCGTGACCATACCAGATGGCGGCGAGTTCGGTATTGGTCCGGGGCATCGGCTCAGCAACTACACGGCCGGCGCGCGGCTCGTCGCAGGGAGCGATGATCCCTCCCTGAGGGCGTCAACTGCCGTACTTGCCGGCGTGCTCGGAGCCGGCGGCACGGCAACAGCCACACGCTTTGCCCTGACCCGGACCCGGGCCGAACCGGCGGGTGCGCCGGGTGCGCCCGGTCCAAGGCTGCAGCCCACGCAGGGGCCGTCACCGCAGAAGTCGGAGGCGGACCGGCAGGTGACCACAGGAAAGATGCAAGGTTGAGTGGCGGCGCCAGCCGGCCGGTGGGTGGCCCATTGATAACGCTGCAGCCGAGTCGACGCAGCGCTACCGCCTGCCGCCGCCCGGCACCCTTCCCGCTACGAGCGAGATGAGGGTGATGATGATGGCCGCGAGGACCGCTGTCCAGAAGAACGAGTCGATGGTGAAATGCACCGGCGTGTAGCTGCTGAGCCATGACGTCAGGTACAGCATGGCGGCGTTAATGACGATCGTAAACAAGCCCAGGGTGAGGATGGTGATGGGCAGGGACAGGAAACTGACCAGGGGACGGACAAACGCGTTCACCACGCCGAAAATCAGTCCAATGAACAAGTAGGCCAGGATGATGCCGATGGTCTCCGTGCCCTGCGTTACGCCCGTGGTGGCCACGGCCTCGGTCGTGGCAGACGTGGAGATATCAAGGCCCGGCAAAATCCAGCTGGCAATCCAGAGGGCCAGCCCGTTGATCAGGACCCGAACAATAAAGGAGCGCATGGGTTTATGCTGTCACACCGCCCTGTGGGCTCCGCAGGCAGAGGACCGGCTCCGCCCCTCTTCGGGAGAAGTAGGCTAGTTTGCATGACGTCATCAGAGATCCTGCCCGGGGAAATCCGGCCCCGCCCCGTGGTCGGCAGGCTTCCCCGCTACGCTGCAGGAAAGCCCCCTGTCGCCGTGGACGGGCTGGCCAGCTATAAACTTTCCTCCAATGAGAACCCCTTGCCGCCGCTCCCGGCAGTGCTGGCGGCCATCGCAGGCCAGACGGACTTCAACCGTTATCCGGACCCCCTCAGCAGCAAGCTGCGTGGAGCGCTCGCCGAGTTCCTGGACGTCCCTGCGGATGACATCGTCACCGGCGCCGGAAGCCTCGGTGCCCTCAACCAGCTCCTTTCCACCTTCGCGGGGCAGAACGACGACGGCAAAGCCGACGAAGTGATCTACGCGTGGCGCTCCTTCGAGGCCTACCCCATTAGCGTTGGCCTGGCGGGTGCGGAAAACGTCCGCATTCCCCTGCTGGCCGACGGACGCCATGACCTCGCAGCGATGGCGGCGGCCGTCACGGTTCGCACCAGGGTGATCCTGCTCTGCACGCCGAATAATCCGACCGGCCCCATCCTGACTACCGCCGAAACGGAACGGTTCATCCGGTCCGTCCCGTCTGACGTTGTGGTGGTCATTGATGAGGCCTACCAGGAGTTCGTTCGCGCGGAGGACGCAGTGGACGGCATCGGCCTGTACCGCAGGTACCCCAACGTGGTGGTGCTCCGGACGTTTTCCAAGGCCCACGGACTCGCAGGCCTGAGGGTGGGGTACAGCGTCTCAAACCCCGGCCTGACCAAGTACCTGCGGGTGGCCGCGACACCTTTCGCCGTGTCACAGATCGCCGAGCAGGCCGCGATTGTTTCCCTGCAGAATTATGCCCAGGTTGTAGAAAGGGTACAAAGCATCGTGGACGAGCGTGACCGGGTTACAGCAGGGCTGCGGGAGCTGGGTTGGTCTGTTCCTGAGGCGCAGGGCAACTTTGTCTGGCTGGGCCTCGGCGGCAACAGTGCGGAATTCGCTGCGCTGGCGGGGGAGCAGGCGCTCTCGGTGCGTGCGTTTGGCGACGAGGGTGTTCGTGTCAGCATCGGGGAACCGGAGGCGAACAGCCGGTTCCTGACGCTCTGTGCGAACTATACAAAGCCGCCACGGCGTTCCTAGCGCTTAACGTGCGCTTGGACAAGGACCTACTGAAGATAAAGTAAGGATCAGTAAGCCAATATATATGCCGGACATGGAATGCATTCCGTAAGTGGCATATATCCCAGCGACATTGCATCGCATCCGCATGCGGCAAGCAAGGAGACGGTATGGGCGCCACACATTTGCCCTCCACCGAGTTCGACGAAACAGCGGTAGACGACCAGCTTGAGGCCGAAGCCGAGGCCCGCCTCGGCGGACCCGCCGAGCCCATGGTGCAACTGCTGGCGCCTGACGGAACGCTGGGCACCGACCCGGTTTTCTCGGCGTACGCGGACCGGCTGGACGCGGAACAACTCCGTGGCTTTTACGCCGACATGGCCAAGATCCGCCGCTTTGATGTGGAGGCCACTGCGCTCCAACGCCAGGGCCAACTGGCGCTCTGGGTCCCGCTGACCGGCCAGGAAGCGGCGCAGATCGGCTCGGGACGTGCCAGCCAGCCGCAGGACTACATCTTCCCCACCTACCGCGAACACGGGGTGGCCCTGACGCGCAACGTGGACCTCGCCGAACTCCTCCGCCAGTTCCGCGGCGTCTCCAACGGTGGCTGGAACCCTAAAGACACCAATTTCCACCTCTATACGCTTGTCCTCGCCGCGCAGACCCCGCACGCCGTCGGCTATGCCATGGGAATCCAGCGGGACCAGAAGCTCGCGGCCGCGGCGGCCGGAGCGGGGGCCGACTCGGCCGAGCCCAAGGCTGCAGTCATGGTGTATTTCGGCGACGGCGCCAGTTCCGAAGGCGACGTCCACGAGTCCATGGTGTTCGCTGCCTCCTACGACGCACCAGTGGTGTTCTTCTGCCAGAACAACCACTGGGCCATCTCGGTGCCCAGCACCGTGCAGACTCGCATTCCGCTGTCCAACCGGGCCAAGGGCTACGGTTTCCCGGGCATCCGCGTGGACGGCAATGACGTCATCGCTGTCCATGCCGTGACCGAATGGGCCCTGGAGCAGGCCCGGGAGGGCCACGGTCCGGTGCTGATCGAGGCCTTTACTTACCGGGTCGGCGCGCATACAACGGCCGATGACCCCACAAAGTACCGGGAATCCTCCGAGGAAACCCTGTGGCGGGCCAAAGATCCGCTCGACCGCCTGGAAAAGTACCTCCGCGGCCAGGGGTTGGCGGACGACGCCTTCTTCGCGCAGGTCAAAGCCGACGGCGATGAACTCGCCACCTATGTGCGCAAAACAACGCACGACCTCGAGACCCCGGACATCCGGACCGCCTTCGCCAATACGTACGTCGAGGCCCATCCGCTGGTGGCGGAGGAGTTGGCCTGGTTCGAGGAGTACAGCGCCGGCTTCGCTGACGAAGCACAAGCCGGCCTCCCCGCGTCCGCAGGCACAGCAGACGATGAAGCAGCGACAGGAGTGGCCCGCTGATGACCACCATGACCATAGCCAAGGCCATTAACGAGGGCCTGCGCGCCACCCTGGACAACAACCCCCGTTCGCTGCTCATGGGCGAGGACATCGGTGCGCTGGGCGGCGTCTACCGCGTTACCGACGGCCTACTGGCGGAGTTCGGCGCGGACCGGGTGGTGGACACCCCGCTGGCAGAATCCGGCATCATCGGCACCGCCATCGGCCTGGCCCTGCGCGGGTACCTGCCCGTCTGCGAGATCCAGTTTGACGGTTTTGTGTTCCCCGGCTTCAACCAGATCACCACCCAGCTGGCCAAGATGCACGCCCGGAGCAACGGAAACCTCACAGTTCCCGTGGTGGTCCGCATCCCCTACGGCGGCGGCATTGGTTCAATTGAGCACCATTCGGAGTCGCCGGAAGCACTGTTCGCCCACACGGCCGGCCTGCGGATCATCACGCCGTCGAACGCCCATGACGCGTACTGGATGATCCGGCAGGCCGTGGAGTGCCAGGACCCCGTCATCTTCTTCGAACCGAAGCGCCGCTACTGGCTCAAGGGCGAGGTTGACACCGAGTCTCCCGGTGCGTCCGCCGATCCGTTCAAGGCGCACGTGCTCCGCGAGGGCACCGACGCCACCGTCGTTGCGTACGGACCGCTGGTGCCGGTGGCGCTTGCCGCGGCTGATGCCGCCGCCGATGACGGTCACAGCATCGAGGTCATCGACCTGCGCTCCATTTCGCCTATCGACTTCGACACCGTCACCGCCTCCGCCAAGAAGACCGGCCGCCTCGTCGTGGCCCACGAGGCCCCGACCTTCGGCGGTATCGGCGGCGAGATCGCGGCCCGGATCAGCGAACGTGCCTTCCTTTCACTGGAGGCTCCCGTGATTCGCGTGGGCGGCTTCCACATGCCGTACCCGGTGGCTAAGGTCGAGGAAGACTACCTTCCCGGCATCGACCGAATCCTCGAGGCGCTGGACCGCGCCTTGGCCTACTAGGCGCCCCGCCCCGCTTGCGCTCGCCGCAAAACTCGTCGCAAAAGAGGACACCATGACTCTCAACAAGTTCAATCTGCCCGATGTGGGCGAAGGCCTCACCGAGGCGGAAATCGTGGCCTGGAAGGTCAAGCCCGGTGACACCGTGGCCGTTAACGACGTCCTGTGTGAGATCGAAACCGCCAAGTCACTCGTTGAACTGCCGTCCCCGTTTGCTGGCACCGTCACCGAACTGCTGGTCACCGAAGGCGTCACTATCGACGTCGGAACGGCCATCATCAGTGTCTCGGATGCCGTCTCCGGTGACCCCACCCCCGCCGACGTCCCTGCTCCGGCCGCACCGGTCCAGCCGCTGTACGGCAAGCTTCCAGCGGACGACGGCGACGCTTCCGGTGGTGCCCCGGCCGGCGGTCCGCTGGTGGGATCGGGTCCCAAGGCGGACGCCGTCAAGCGCCGCCCCCGGAAAACGGCTCCGGCCGCTGCCCTGTCGGTGAACGACCCCGAGGTCGAGCCTGTCCAGCCCCACACGCTGGCCGAAGTCTTCGCAGGGAGGCAAGGGAATGCGGCAGGCGCCGGTGGCCGGGCACTGGGCCAAACCGCCGGCGTCGATACCCGGCCCACCCTCGGCGGAACCATCACCGGCCTGGTGAACCGGGTCCTCGCCAAGCCGCCGGTGCGCAAAATCGCCCGCGACCTGGGCATCGACCTCGCCGATGTGGTGGCCACAGGCTTCCGCGGCGAAGTGACGCGCGAGGACCTGGTCAGCTACCAGGCCCAGCGTGACGCCGAACATGACCAAGCCGAAGGTTTCTGGGGCAAGGCCGGCAAGCCGCAGGACCAGCGGATAGAACGCATTCCCGTCAAGGGCGTCCGCAAGGCAACGGCCAAGGCCATGGTGGAATCGGCTTTCGCGGCTCCGCACGTGAGCATCTTCGTTGATGTCGACGCCAGCCGCACCATGGAATTCGTCAAGCGGCTCAAGGCCTCACGCGACTTCGAGGGCATCAAGGTTTCACCGCTGCTGATCCTTGCCAAAGCGGTGATCTGGGCCGCGGCCCGGAACCCCAGCGTCAACGCCACGTGGGTGGACAACGTGGACGGGACGGACGCCGCCGAAATCCAGGTCAAGCACTACATGAACCTCGGCATCGCGGCAGCGACTCCCCGCGGGCTCATGGTGCCAAACATCAAGGACGCACAGGATCTCTCGCTCAAAGAGCTGGCGCTGGCCCTGAACAACCTGGCAACCACAGCACGCGCAGGCAAAACCCGGCCCGCCGAGATGCAGGGTGGCACGCTAACCATCACCAACATTGGTGCGCTGGGAATCGACACCGGAACGCCCATCATCAACCCCGGCGAAGTGGCCATCGTGGCCTTCGGAACCATCAAGCAGAAGCCCTGGGTGCTGGACGGGGAGGTCATCCCGCGCTGGATCACCACCCTGGGCGGCTCCTTCGACCACAGGGTGGTAGACGGTGACCTGTCCGCCCGGTTCATGGCCGACGTCGCGGCGATCCTCGAGGAGCCGGCGCTGCTTCTTGACTAGGGATTCCAGAGCACCGGGCCCGGCGGCGATTCGTGCCAAAAACCGGGCCGCCAGGTGGCTGACCGAGGCGTTCCAGCCGCCGGTCGTGGTGACGCTGCAATTACTCATCAGTCCCGTGATCGAGCCGGGTTTCCCGGGGACTATTGGCTATGGAGCACTGGCTGCCCTCTTTGTCTGTGTGCTGCCATTGTTCCTGCTGCTCATCCTCGTGCGGCTGGGCAAGGTCACGGACCACCACGTCAGCGACCGGCACCAGCGGGCGCCCGTGCTGCTGATGGCGCTGGCCTCCGTCATCGCCGGGTTGGTGGTGTTGGCCGCTGTCGGGTCGCCGCGCAGCGTCGTGGTGATGGTGCTCGGGATCGTGGCAG
Organism: Pseudarthrobacter sp. 01T43; assembly: GCF_056398665.1. NCBI lineage: Bacteria > Bacillati > Actinomycetota > Actinomycetes > Micrococcales > Micrococcaceae > Pseudarthrobacter > Pseudarthrobacter sp. 01T43. Next base: position 21,542 of record NZ_JBFTPV010000015.1, read on the forward strand.
GCATCGTTGTGCTGGCCGCCGTCAGCCCGTTCTGGAAGATCAGCGGGCACGCGGCCGCAGTGTCGTCGGCGGCAGTCATCACCGTGCTGATGCTCGGTCCGGTGTGGCTGCCGCTGCTGGTGCTGATACCCGCCGTCGGTTGGTCCAGAGTCGTCCTGCGGGCGCACACACTCGCGCAGGTGGTGGCGGGCTCCCTGTTCGGCGGCCTGGTGATGGCCGGACTGTGGGTGCTCCTGCGGGGCTGGCTCCTCTAGCCGCCGCCCGCGCCGCCGTCAGTACGCGTAGGCGGAGTAAGCCGTGAGCATTTCGACCATTTCGGGGTTCCCGGCCCACGTTTCGTGCAGGGCAGTGGACGCTCCGAAGAGCAGGCCACCGAGGATCACGGCGACGGTGGTGATGCCGGCAAAAAACTTCCAGTCCTCGCGCATGACGCTGCGGATGGTGTCCGGCAGGCGGAGGTTCGGTGCGATGAGGTTGGGTGCGCTGTCCACGGAGCCGTCATCCAGGAGCGCAATGACCCGGCCGGCGCCGCGGTCAACGCGCATTGAGCAGATGTGGTTGCCGTGGCGGGCGAGGAGGATGTCGTGGCCAACAAGTTGGCGGCGCTGAAGAGTAAGCAAGGGGCCCCTTTTGCTGAAGTGGAGAGTGGTTGTCCGCTCCGTTGAGGGCACTTCCATTTTATCGCCCGGGGCTGGCCGAATCTGGCCTAAAAGGGGTGAGAACGGACACCATGCACGGCCCCTCAGGACGGTGCATGGTGTCCGGTGGCTGGTCAGTCGGCGTCGTAGGTGTTGGCGATGTAGACGTCGCAGGTTGCGTTGTGCGCCACGCTGTTGGCGACGCTGCCGAGCACGCGGCCTATGCCGCGCATTCGGCGGTTTCCCACCACGATCATGCGGGCGCCCAGGCGTTCGGCTTCGTTGATGAGGGCTTCTGCCGGCTTGCCGCGGGCGGCAGAGTAGGTCACCGCAACGGTGCCGGCGAGGGATTCTGCCACGGTTTTGGCCACCTGCTCGGCCCCGTCGGCGTCGGAAACGATCCATCGATCGCTGCCTGAGCCGAAAACTTCGGTGCGGTCGCTGTCGAACGCTGAGACCACGTGCAGCGAGGCGCCGGTGGCGACTGCCAGATCCCGGGCCGATTCGGCAGCCTTCTTGGCAGTTCCGCTGCCGTCAACGCCGACAACAATAATTCCGCTCATGCTTTGCACTCCTTGCTAGAGGTGAAGTTGGCCGTACTCAGTCTGGCCTACGTTACAACGCCGCGAGGCTTTCCCGCAGCACGCCGGCCAGTCGTCGGACGCCCTCGTCGATGGCGGCCGGTGGAACCGCGCTGAAGGCCAGCCGCAGCTTGTTGGAGGGTTCATCGGACGGAGTGAAAGCGGCCCCCGGGATAAATACGACGCCGGCGTCGATGGCCTGCTTCAGCAAGGGGTAAGTGTCCACGCCTTCGGGCAGCGTGACCCACACGAAGAAGCCGCCCTCGGGTCTGGTCCAGCTGGCGCCTGGGGGCATGTGTGTTTCGAGGGCGGCCAGCATCGCCGCGCACCGTTCTGCGTAGAGGCCCCGGTAGGTTTCTATCTGGCCCTTCCAGTCGTAGTCCCGCAGGTAGGCGGACACCAGCATCTGGTTAAGCGCCGGCGGGCACAGGGTGACGGACTCCGAGGCCAGGTAGTAGCGCCGCTGGAGGTGTTCAGGCACCAGGGCCCAGCCGATACGCAGGCCCGGGGCAAAGATCTTGGAAAAGGATCCCAGGTAGATCACGTCGGCGGGATTTGCTGCGCGGAGGGGCTCCAGCGGCTGGCCCTGGTAACGGAGGAGTCCGTACGGGTTGTCCTCTAGCACGATAATATTCGCCTTGCGACATATATCGACGACCTGTTGCCTGCGTTCCGCGGCCAACGTAATTCCGGAGGGGTTGTTGAAGTTGGGAATGGTGTAGAGGAGTTTGATCCGTTTGCCGGCGGTCTGAAGCGCCGCGATCTTGGCCTCCAACAGCTCGGGCACCAGGCCGTCGTCGTCCATCTCAACGGTGGCGACCTCCACTTGGTAGGCCTCGAACGTATTCAGGGCTCCCACGTATGTGGGGTTCTCGACCAAAACCACATCCCCGGGATTGCAGAAGACCTTGGTGGCCACGTCCTGGGCTGATTGGGAGCCGGCGGTAATCACCACGTTCCGCGGAAGGGCGTCCAGGATTCCCTCGGCGGCCATCACCTCGCAGATCTGGGTGCGCAGTTCTTCCGTGCCTTGGCCGCCGCCGTATTGCAGGGCGGTCAGGCCGTCGTTGGCGATGATGCCGGCAGCAGTGGCCGCCAAGCGCTCCAAGGGAAGGGACTGCAGGTAGGGGCTGCCCCCGGCGAGGGACACCAGCCCCGGGCGCAGGGAGATGTCGAAAACGTCCCGGACGGCTGATTGCTTAATATTGGCTGCGCGTTCGGAAAAGAGTGCCTCGTGCGGATGGGCCGAGCGGTGGGCGGACGTAGCCGCGCGCTCGATGGCGTCAATGGCTTCGGCTGGAAGCGGCGCTGCTGCTGCGTCAAGCGTTTCGTGGGTCACATCCTCAGGATACAGCCGCGTGTTGCTAATAGGGCAACATCTGTTGCCGAAATGCCGACGGCGTCACTTGAGGCTGAGGGCGTCGGCCAGTCCCGCACCATTGACGTAGACCTCCGCGCGGATGGCGCCGACTGACGCCACCGCGGTTTGCGTGAGCTGGGCCTCGACCCGGGGGACATCGCACACCCCGCCGGCCCGGAGTGCGCCGGCGAGGTAGACCGTAACGGTGTAGCCGTCGAACGTACCGGACAGGAACGTCAGGTTCGAGGCCGACAGGGCGTTGTATAGTCCGGGCGCAGGCTCGGCGGATCCGTCCAGCAAGGCGTTCATGGCGGCGGCCAGCGGTTCGGCCGGGCCTGCAGCAGGCCGGCGGACCCCGGCCAGGCTGTCATTGCAGCCAAAACGCACACCCCTCGCGCCGCCGTCGTCAAGCAGTACGTAGTACGCGGTTACCGGCTTGGAGGTGGCCTGCCCGGCAGGCGGACGCGCGGATGGCATGGCTGGCGGCGGGGCGGAGGCCTCAGATGTCGGCGACGGCTTTGGTGCAATGGAGGCGTTCGCGCCCGGTCCTGCCCCTGCGCCGGGCACCGGAGCGCTGCTGATTCCGGATTCCGAAGCTCCCCCGCGGCCGGTGGGTGCAGCGGACTGTTGCGTCGGGGACTGTTGCGCTGCGGGCGGCGCGGTTCCGGCTTCAGCCGACGCTGCCTCCGGCGGGGGAGGTGCCTGCGGCTGGGGGGCCGGGACGGGAACTGCTCCGGGCGTCTCCGTGGGTTCAATCGCGGTGGCCCCGGCGGGGACGCCACCTCCGGAAGGAGCGGAGCCGGGAGCGCAGGCGCCGAGGCAAAGCGGTAGCGTCAGCGCCGCCGTCGTCGCCGCAAGCCCCCCGGCCCTCCAGATGCCTGCCATGTCCGCCGCGTTCCCATCACCCTGCATGCCGTGCAGTCGTGCAGTTGGCCACCGTGCAGTTGGCCGCTGCACTGTGCGATTAACGCTACGGCGGTCTCCCGGTCTTGAGAATGTCCGACCGGTACCGGTTGGGCCAAGAGTTGGTCACGCTGGCGCCGGCGGAGGCCAGTGCGATAACAAAAACACGTTAGGCAGACGGATGCCCCAGGCACCTTGCGGTGTCCGGGGCATCGTGGTGGCAATATCGCCGGCTCGCGCCAGCGGCAGCCTTACGCTGCGGGCTGGGCTGCCGGCCGTGCTGCGGTGATCGCGTCGAAGACGCCCTTGATCTGCTCGACAACCTCGGCGTCGTCCTTCGGGTGCAGTTCTGCGAACCGGACCATGGAGCCGGGGACAGCCAGCTTGACGTCCTCCAGGACCTGGGCGCCGGCGATGCCGACAGCCTTGCGGGCTTCGTCCTGGGCCCACACGCCGCCGAACTGGCCAAATGCGGTACCGACGACGGCGGTGGGCTTGCCGGAGAGCGCGCCGGCGCCGAAGGGGCGGGACAGCCAGTCGATGGCGTTCTTCAGGGACGCCGGAACGGTTCCGTTGTGCTCCGGGGTCACCAGGAGGACGGTGTCGGCTTCGTTGGCAGCAGCGCGAAGGGCGGCGGCGGCAGCGGGGACCTGGCCCTCGACGTCGATGTCCTCGTTGTAGAACGGGATGTTGCCCAGGCTTTCGTGGATGACAACGTCAACCTGGTCAGGAGCGTTGAGCTGAATGGCCTCTGCCAGCTTCTGGTTCGTGGATCCGGCGCGCAGGCTGCCAACAAGGGTAAGGACGGTGCTCTTTGACATGCGAACTCCTGTAGTCGGGCCGGGGCTGGGCCGTCGGCCGGTGGAAGGGGGCTTTGTTGCCTCTGAGGACTAAACGGACCGCGGTCCGATTATTATTCCCAGCGGCTAGGATGTGGACTGTGACTTACATCCCACTGCTGCCCGGAATGCTGGCCGGCCCCGCCGCTGAGCGGAGTGATGCGGCGCGGAACCGGGAGCGTCTGTTGGGTGCGGCGCGCGAACTGATCGCAGAATGCGGTGTGGACGCCCTCACCATGGACGGGCTGGCCGAGCGGGCCGGGGTGGGCAAGGGAACCGTCTTCCGCAGGTTCGGCAGCCGGACCGGCCTGATGATGACCTTGCTTAGCGATTCCGAAGCCGCGTTCCAGGCCCGGTTTATGTTTGGTCCGCCACCGCTGGGCCCCGGGGCTCGAGGCCTGGAGCGGCTGATCGCGTTTGGCTCGGCGCGGATCGCGTACGTCCTGGAGCATGGGGATCTGGTGCGCGCTGCTGAGAGTTCAGCGCAGAGCAGGTATGAAGTGCCGGCGGCACTGCTGTGGCAGCGCCACGTCGAAGTCCTGCTGCGGGATGAAGGCATGCAGGCGGACCCTGCACTGATGGCCATGACGCTCATTTCCACCCTTGACCCGGAGCGGCTGCTGCATGCCGTCCGGGTGCAGGGGTTGGCGCCCGAGCGCCTCACGTCCACGTGGCGTGAACTTGTCACGCGTGTTGTCGGCGGCCGTTAGAATAGCCACATTCGCGGTCATCGTCCAGTCAAATCGCTTCCCCTGAATTATTCATAACGATCTGATACGGGGCCGGCGGTTTCCGGGAATTGGCGCCTTTCCCGGCCCGTCTATGTGGTAGTTTCCTCTGGAATGTGACCCGCAACATAGTCCACTACCCGGGCATGCCTGCGACGGTCGCTGGAGGCCAGCGATGCGCTGGTGGACACCCGGGAGCCGCGAGACCCGCGGGGTGGCCGGGAAATCGGAAGGATCTGGAACATGGATGCAGTCAAGGCAAACACTCCGTTGCCAACCCGGGGCTATCTGTTGGGATGTTCTTGCGCAGTCCAGGCGGCGGCCTCGAGCCTGAAGTAGACGCCATATGCTCCGGTACCTTGCCAAACGCGGCATCACTTACGTTTTTATGATCTTCCTGACCACTTCGGCCGGATACTTCCTGGCGGTCAGTTCCCTCAAGCCGGCCCTCCTGGAACAGGAGCGGATTCCCCGCCCCACCCCGGAGCAGGTCGCCAATTCCATGCGCCTAAAGGGGCTGGACCCGGATCTCAATCCATGGGAACGCTACGTTGATTGGCTTACCGGGATCGTCACGCGGTGGGATTGGGGACGCAGCCCCAACGGCGCTTTCATCAATGCCGAGTTCGGCGACCGCGTCTGGATCTCCACCAGGCTGTTCCTCGCTGCCATCATCCTGACGCTCGTCATCGGCGTCGCCCTCGGTGTCTACTCGGCCGCCCGCCAGTACAAGTTCCAGGACCGGGTGATCACCTCCTACAGCTACCTCGCGTACATCGTGCCTGCACCCATCGCGTACTTCCTGGTGCAGCTCGGCGCCATCAACATCAACGAGACCGTCGGTCAGCGCATCTTCTTCGTCACCGGCATCTCCACGCCGGGCATGGCAGGAGGATGGGCGCAGTTCGTTGACATGCTGGCGCACTATGCGGTGCCTACCATCGCCATCACGCTGGTGGGGTGGGGTTCGTACCAGATCGCGCAGCGGCAGTACCTGCTGGACAACGTCAACGCAGACTTTGTCCGCACCGCCCGGGCCAAGGGGCTGACCCGCAACCAGGCCATTTCCCGGCATGCCCTCCGGGTCTCCTTCATCCCCGTGGCCCAAAGCATTGCTTTCACCGTCCCGGCCATTTTCGCCGGCGGCTTCTTCGCCGAGAAGATCTTTGCCTGGCCCGGCGTGGGCTCGTGGAGCATTGACTCCATTGCGCTGCAGGACGTCAACGCCGCAACGGCCACCCTGGCCTACGGCTCGGTCATTTTTGCCATCGGTGCCATCCTCGCGGACTTCGCCACCACGCTTGTTGACCCGAGAGTGCGGGTGCAGTAGCCATGACCAACCTCAACGCCGTTGATGCGGCAGCCGTCGCGCAGGACGCCCACCTGGAGAGCGCCGACGCGGTAATCGCCAAGTCCACCATCATCTTCCGCCGTTTCATGCGGAACAGGACGGCCGTCGCAGGTCTGGCGATCTTCCTGGCCCTGACCGTCTTCTCCTTCGTCGGCGGCTTTTTCACGCCGTGGAACAAAGAATCCATCGACCCCTTCAACATTGGCATGCCGCCCTCCATGGACCACTTCCTGGGCACCTCCCAGGCAGGCATCGATCTTTACGCCATGACCGTGGAGGGGACCCGCATCTCCATCCTCATCGGCCTGATTGTGGGCCTCGTGTCCGTCCTGATCGCGGCCGTGTACGGCTGCACCATGGCCTACTTCGGCGGCAAAGTGGACAAGGTGATGCTCTTCTTCCTGGAGGCGCTCATCATGATGCCGGCCCTGCTGGTGGTGGCAGTAGCCACCAGCGGCGGCGGTGACACGCTGAAAAAGAACCTCCCCAGCTGGCTCCTGCTGATCATCGTGCTCCTGGTCTTCAGCTGGATGGGCACGGCCAGGCTGATCCGCTCGCTGTCCATGTCGCTCATGCAGCGTGACTTCGTCAAGGCCGCCCAGTACATGGGCGTCCCGCCCCGCAGGATCGTCTGGCGGCACCTGGTTCCCAACATCGGTTCGCTGCTTGTCCTGGACATCACGCGCGGCGTCACTGGCGCCATTCTCGCGGAGGTGGCCTTCTCCTTCATCGGCATCGGCATCAAGGTTCCCGATGTCAGCCTGGGCGTGCTGATCGGCGGGGCCACGTCCCAGGTCCAGACCTTTCCCTGGATGTTCTGGGTTCCGCTGACGGTGATGTTCCTGCTCACGGGATCCCTGGCGATGATGAACGATGGCCTGCGTGACGCGTTCGACCCCAGCTCCAGTTCCGTTGGCCGGGCGAAAAAGAAGAGCGGACAGAGGACCGGCAAATGAGCAACGAAACCACCATCGGACCGGCTGACCCGGCCGGGGCAACAGCCGAGCGGCTGCACATCGCAGGCCTCCACTCGCCGTCGGACGCTGTGCTGTCCGTCCGGGACCTGAACGTCAGCTTCAACTCCGAAAACGGCTCAGTGCACGCTGTCCGCGGCGTTGACTTCGACCTGATGCCCGGCAAGACCCTGGGGATCGTGGGGGAGTCCGGTTCCGGCAAGTCGGTCACGTCACTGGCCGTCATGGGCCTGCTGCCGTCCACCGCGGAGATCTCCGGCTCCGTCCGGCTCAAGGGGCAGGAACTGCTGGGCCTGAGCGACAAGGCCATGTGCGCCCACCGCGGCAACGACATCGCCATGGTGTTCCAGGACCCGCTGTCCTCCCTGACCCCGGTCTACACGGTGGGAGCCCAGATCACCGAGGCCCTCACCATCCACAACCCCGGCATGAGCAAACTGGCAAAGGAAGCCCGCGCCGTCGAACTGCTGGCCATGGTGGGCATCCCCAGTCCGAAGAACCGGCTCAAGGCCTTCCCGCACGAGTTCTCCGGCGGCATGCGCCAGCGCGTGATGATCGCCATCGCCATCGCCAACAACCCGCGGGTGCTGATCGCGGATGAGCCGACGACGGCCCTGGACGTCACCATCCAGGCCCAGGTGCTTGAAGTGCTGCATACCGCGCAGGAGGAGACGGGCGCCGCCGTCGTGATGATCACGCACGATCTTGGCGTGGTGGCTGGAATCGCCGATGACATCATGGTCATGTACGCGGGAAAGCCGGTGGAAACCGGCAGCGTGGACGACATCTACTACAATCCCCGGATGCCCTACACCATGGGCCTGCTCGGGGCTGTCCCCAGGGTCGACGTGGCGGAGAAATCCTCGCTAGTGCCGATCGACGGCATCCCGCCCAACCTGCTCCACACCCCCACCGGCTGCTCCTTCGCCCCCCGGTGCCCGCTGGTGACCGACGCCTGCCTGACCGGGGAACCCCCGCTGCTGCCGGCCGCCGGCGACGCCGCGCACAAGGCGGCCTGCATCAGGTCAGAAGAACTCGGCGGAGATGTCAACGTCCTCGAGATCTTCTCGGCGCCGCCGGTTTCCGTGTCCCGGTTTGACGCCATCCCCCGCGGCGAACGCTCGACTGTCCTGGAACTCAAGGACGTCCGGAAGCACTTCCCGCTGACCAAGGGCGCCCTCCTCAAGCGGCGCATCGGCACGGTGAAAGCTGTGGACGGCCTGAGCTTCGACATCCGGGAGGGCGAGTGCTTCTCCATCGTGGGGGAGTCCGGCTCCGGGAAAACCACCACCCTCCTGGAAATCATGGAGTTCCACAAGGACCAGGACGGCGAGGTGGTCATCGGCGGGATTAGCAACAAGCAGGCCGTCGATGCCAAGGCCAAGGGCGCCATGCGCAGGGAGATGCAGATGGTCTTCCAGGACCCCACGGGGGCGCTGGATCCCCGCTTCACGGTTTATGAGGTCCTGTCCGAACCGCTCCAGACCGCGGGCATGGACAAGAAGGCCATCAGGAAGCGCATCATGGAACTGATGAAGCTCGTGGGGCTGCAGCCAGACCACGTCAACCGCTTCCCCAACCAGTTCTCCGGTGGCCAGCGCCAGCGGGTGGGCATTGCCCGGGCCCTCGCCGTGAACCCGAAACTGGTGGTCCTGGACGAACCCGTGTCCGCGCTGGACGTGTCCGTGCAGGCCGGTGTCATCAACCTGCTGGACAAGCTCCGCGCCGAACTCGGCCTCAGCTACCTCATGGTGGCGCACGATCTCTCGGTGGTCCGGCACATTTCCAACCGGGTGGCAGTGATGTACCTCGGCAAGATTGTGGAAATCGGCGAGGTGCATCGGGTCTTTGACAACCCCCGCCACCCGTACACCCGGGCCCTGCTGTCCGCCATCCCCGTTCCGGACCCGCAGTTCGAGCGCACCAGGGAGCGGATCATCCTGAAGGGCGACCTCCCGTCCCCGCTGGATGCACCCAAGGGCTGCAACTTTGCCACCCGGTGCCCCGTTTTCGCGGCGCTTCCCGCGGCGAAGCAGGAAAAGTGCCTTACCCTTGAGCCGCCGCTCGAAGCGGTCCGGCCATCGCAGGCAGTGCAGGTCCTGGAAGCCGGCCCCGCGGCTGCCCTGGACCAGCAGTTCGCCTGCTTCTTCCCGGACGGCGAACTGGACGAGGACATGCTGGTGGTCCACGAAACAGCGGACCCCCATGCGCCCTAGGTTTTACATACCCATCACAAGCACCACCCGCACCTATGAAGGGAAAACTATGAGGAATCTGACCAGGATCGGCGGAGCCGCGGCCATTGCCGCAGCCCTGACGCTGACGGCCTGTGGCGGTGGGGGCACCCCCACCGGCCCGGAAACGGCCAAGGGGCAGGAATCGGGCAGCGATCTGTCCAAGCTCATCAGCATCAACGAAAAGCCAGCCGCAGATCTTGAGCAGGGCGGCAAGGTCACCCTGCCGCTGGGCAACATTGGGCCGGACTTCAACGGCTTCTCCAATAACGGCAACAGCTCCGACAACTCGGCGTTGATGGCCTCGATCAACCCCGTTGCCGTGACGGGCGGCGGCATCGGCGGCTGCTGGAAGGTCGACTTCGAGGGCAAGTCCACCCCCAACAAGGACTTCTGCGAGTCCGTGGACAGCAAGGTGGTGGACGGCAAGCAGACCATCACCATCAAGGTCAATGACAAGGCCACCTTTAACGACGGCACCCCGATTGATGTCAAGACCTTCCAGAACACGTGGAACGTCCTGAAGAGCCCGGATGCCGGCTACGACATTGTCAGCTCCGGTGCCTACGAATTTGTTGAGTCTGTGGAGGCGGGCAGCAGCCCCAAGGAAGTCATCGTCAAGCTCAAGCAGCCGGTATACCCGCTGGACGCGCTCTTCTTTGGCCTGATTCACCCGGCAGTGAACACCCCGGCAATCTTCAACGAAGGTTTCTCCGGTGAAATGCATCCGGAGTGGATGGCCGGTCCGTTCAAGGTGGAGCAGTACGACACCGCAGCCAAGACGGTTAGCCTGGTTCCCAACGACAAGTGGTGGGGCGCCAAACCGGTCCTTGAAAAAGTAGTGTTCCGCCAGCTTGAGACCAGCGCCCAGATCGCGGCCTTCAAAAACGGCGAGATTGACGCAATGTCAGCAAACACGATTTCCCTTTACAAGCAGCTTGAGGGCACCAAGGACTCCGACATCCGCCGCGGCCAGCGGCTTTTCGCCGGCGGCATGAACATCAACGCTCAGCGAATTTCGGACGTGGCCGTCCGCAAGGCGATCTTCGCGGCCGTGGACCGTGAGGCCCTCCGCAAGGTGCGCTTCAACGGGCTGAACTGGGAGGAGCCCAGCTCCGGTTCCATGATGCTGTTGCCCTTCTCCGCCTACTACCAGGACAACTACCCCGTCAAGGAAACCGGCCCGGACGCTGCCAAGAAGGTCCTCACCGACGCCGGCTACACCGCAAACGCCAGCGGAATTATGGAGAAGGACGGCAAGCCGGCGGCCTTCAAGATCAGCAACTTCGGCGACGACCCCACCACCCTGGCCTTCGCGCAGACCCTCCAGAACCAGCTCAAGGCCGGCGGCATGGACGTGGGAATCGACCAGCGCGCCTCCGCTGACTTCGGCAAGGTCCTGGGCGCCCGCGAGTTCGATTTGAGCATCTCCGGCTACACGGTTGGACCGGACGCCACCGACGCCGTCAAGCAGTACTACGACTCCAAGGTCAACGAGAACAAGCTGGGCGACCCTGAACTGGATAAGAAGATCGCCGATCTGGCCTCCATCGAGGACAACGCTGCCCGCAACAAGGCAGCGATGGACGTCGAGAAGGAGCACATGGCGAAGTACTTCTCCATGGGTGTGGTGATGAACGGCCCGCAGATCTCGTTCGTCCGCACCGGCCTGGCCAACTATGGCCCGTCCCTGTTCCAGAGCCTGTCCCAGGTTCCGGACTGGAGCACGCTGGGCTGGCAGAAGAAGTAACGCTCTCTCACTTAACGTGGGTTTTTCCCCAACGCTCTCTCACTCCCGGCCCGTCATCCGCGGGGAGTGAGAGAGCGTTTGGTCTTAAGGCACATTAACTGCGAGAGCGTCCGGGGTACGGTACTGCCTATGACCTCGACTGAACCTGAACGCACCATCCGGACCGCCGTCGTCGGCTATGGCCTCTCGGGGAGCGTCTTCCATGCGCCGCTCATTGCCGCGGACCCCCGCTACTCGCTCGACATTATTGCCACGTCCGACGCCGGCCGGCAGGCTGCGGCGACACAGCGGTACCCGGGCGTCAAAACAGTGCGCGACGCCGATGATGTCCTTGAGCAGGCCGGTGACCTTGACCTCGTGGTGCTGGGGACCCCGCCCGCCACCCATTTTCCGCTCGCGAAGGCGGCGCTGGAGGCTGGCCTTGACGTGGTGGTGGACAAGCCGTTCGCCGTCACCAGCGCCCAGGGCCAGGAACTGATCGCCTTGGCCGAGGAGCTGCGCCGGGTACTCACGGTATTCCACAACCGGCGCTGGGACGGCGACTTCCTGACGGTCCGCAAACTCCTGGCCGGGGGAGTGTTGGGCGAAGTGGCGCGCTTCGAGTCCAGCTTCGAGCGCTGGCAACCGGCGGTTTCCAAGGCCTGGAAGGCCAGTGCCACGGCGGCGGACGGCGGCGGTGTGTTGTTCGACCTGGGTACGCACCTGATCGATCAGGCGCTGCAGCTGTTCGGCCCGGCGTCGGTGGTGCACACTGAGCTTCAGATCCGCCGTCCCGGGGGGAAGTCCGACGATGACGCGTTCGTGGTCTTGCGGCACGAGTCGGGCGTCCTCAGCCACCTGGCGATGAATATGCTGTGCGCCCAGCAGGGACCGCGGTTCCGCATGCTGGGATCGGCCGGTGGCTTCACCAAGCATGGCGTGGACCCCCAGGAGCCGTACATCGTGGCCGGCGGCGGGCCGCTTGACGCAGAATACGGTGTTGAGGCGCCGGAACGGGCTGGAGTGCTGGGCCGCGACGGCCACCTGGACGCTCTGCCGACGGAGCGAGGCGCCTACCCGGAGTTCTACCGGATCCTCGCAGCAAAAATCGCCGACGGGGGCACGGCCTCCGCACTGCCCCTCCCGGTAGGCCCAGCAGACGCCGTCGAGACCCTAAAAATAATAGAAGAGGCCCGGGCGCTGGCTTAGCGTCCCCGGTGGTCGACCTGGCCGACGCCTGTTCTGTAATAACTCAACCCTGGAACGTCGAAACGGCAGCCATCCAGAAAGCGTGCGTCAGAGCGATGAAGGAGCAGCACGCGTTGGATGACTGCCGTTCCGACGGCAGACTAGGGGCTAGGCCGAAACGAGCTCGTGCCAGTCCGCGACGAGGGGCAGGTTGTGGGCCTCGGAGACGGAGTGGTGTGCCACGTGGCCGCCGGCGATGTTGAGGCCGGCGGCGAGGGCGGAATCGCGGTCGAAGGCGGTCCTGACACCCAGGTTGGCCAGTGCCACGGCGTAGCGGAGGGTGACGTTGGTCAGCGCGTACGTTGAGGTGTTGGGCACGGCGCCGGGCATGTTGGCCACGCAGTAGAAGATGGTGTTGTGCACCTTGTACGTGGGTTCCTGGTGCGTGGTGGGGTGCGTGTCCTCGAAGCAGCCGCCCTGGTCCACGGCGATGTCCACCAGCACGGAGCCTGGCTTCATCCGGGAGACGAGCTCGTTGCTGACCAGCTTGGGGGCCTTGGCGCCGGGGATCAGGACGGAGCCGATCACCAGGTCCGCGTCCACCACTGACTTTTCGATCTCGTACTTGTTCGATGCCACGGTCTTGAGCCGGCCGGCATACTGGGCGTCGAGTTCGCGGAGGCGGTTGATGTTGATGTCCAAGATGGTCACGTCAGCGCCCAGGCCMAGGGCCATGGCCGCGGCGTTGGTGCCGGCGACGCCGGCGCCAAGGACAACCACCTTGGCCGGGCGGACGCCCGGAACGCCGCCGAGGAGAACGCCCTTGCCGCCTGCCGGTGCCATCAGGGATGTGGCGCCCACCTGCACGGAAAGGCGTCCGGCCACCTCAGACATCGGGGCCAGCAGCGGCAGCGTGCGGCCTTCCTGGACCGTCTCGTACGCGATGGCGGTGACGCCGGAGTTGATGAGCTCCTGGGTCAGTTCCGGCTCGGCGGCGAGGTGGAGGTAGGTGAACAGGATCAGGCCCTTGCGGAAGCGGTGGTACTCGGCCTTGATCGGTTCCTTGACCTTCATGACCATGTCRGCGCGKGCCCAGACGTCRTCGGCSTCGGCCACGATCTCTGCGCCGGCGATCGCGTATTCCTCATCCGTGATCCCCGAACCAAGTCCTGCGCCGCGCTCAACCAATACGGTGTGGCCGTGCGTGCGGAACTCGTTAACGCCAGCGGCAGTGATGGCGACGCGGAATTCGTTGTTCTTGATCTCTTTGGGGACACCGATGATCATTTTGGGCTCCATGTTCTCGGACCGGATATGTCCGAAATTGCGGGGAAGGTTGTGATTCAAGAATAAATCCGGCTGTGATCCAGCTGACAGCGATCCTGAGTCCCGGGCCCGCACCTTCCGCGTCATTCCGGGGATTTTGGATTTCATGATTCGACAAATGTTTAGCGTGAGGGCGTCAGGTGTCGCCTCGTGTTCGTTCGCCCGGAGAACCCGTGGGGCAGTAGTGTTAGCCCATGCAGCAGGATGTGGAAGAACTGGTGGAGCAGGTGGCCCAGAAACTTGGGCGCGGGCTTTCGCTGGAAGACCTGGACGGCCTCCTGCTCGCCTACAGCTCCAATCAGTCCCACGCGGACCAGGTCCGGGTGAACTTCCTGTTGAGCAAAAGGGTGCCGGCGGACGTCAGTGCATGGCAGTTGTCCCATGGCATCGCCACAGCGGTCCGCCCGGTAGTGATCCCGGCCAATGCTGACCTGGGCATGCTGGGCCGGGTGTGCGTTCCCTTGACGGTGCGCGGCTTCCGTGTGGGCTACCTCTGGGTGCAGCAGGACTCGGCGGAGGAGAACCCGGCGGCGATCGTCTCCCAGCTGCCGGCGGTGACCCGGGAGATCGAGTTGCTTTCGGGCCTGCTCCTGGATTCCAACACGGCAGAGTCTGAGTTCAGGCGTGGCCGTGAACGTGAATTCCTGGCGGCCTGCTCCGGCGACGCCAACGCGGTGGCCGCCGTGGCGGGCTGGAAGGAAATCCAAGGCAAGGGTCCGTGGCAGGTGGTGACGGTCCTTGACGCCGATGGCTGGGCTGGCGGCCCGGACCCCATTGCGTCCACGCTGATTCACAGCTCGGCAGCCCTGCAGGCCACGGTGGGGGTGGATATGGCGCTGTTCAGCGCGGGCACGGAAACCCACTCCGTGGTGCTGTTCAGCGAGTCCGTGGGACGCGCCAACCATGCCCAGGTCCTGGTCCATTACCAACTTGAGCTGGCCAAACGCTCCGGCCGGCCGGTGCACCGAATCATCCTGGGCATCAGTGAGGGGTTTGCGCGGCCGCGCGAGCTAGCCGAGGCCTACAGGCAGTCGCGGCAGGCAACACAGGCGGCCGCCGTTGATCCCCAGCTCGGCGAACTGGTGGACTGCCGGGCCACGGGCGTCTACCAGCTGCTGGCATCAGCCGGCGGCGGAGCCAGCGCCTGGACGGACACCGGGTCCGTCTACGTCCGGATGTTGGAGGACCACGACCGGAACAATGAGCTCCTCCCGGTCCTGGAGCTCATTTACGACAACGACGGCTCCGTCCAGGACGTAGCCACCAAACTTCATCTTCACCGCAGCAGCGTCTACAACCGGCTGGGCCGCATCCGCCAGCTTCTCGGCGTGGACCCGCTGAAGGGCATGCCCCGGCTGGAACTCCACGCCGCGTTGAAGATGCGCCGCTGGGCGGCTCGTCCCCGGATTTAGCTGGTTTTGGCGGCCTGCCTGGGCGGATTGGGCTGGCCGGCCTGCTTCGCCTGCTCGCCGTGCTTCTGCTGCTCGAGCCAGGCCATGATGGCGGCCAGCCTGATCCGGCGGTGCGTGCCGCGGTACTCCACCGGAATCTCGCCGCGATCGGTCATGTTGCGCAGATATGTGTGGCTAATTCCGGCGAGTTCGGCGGCCTGGGAGGTGGTGAGCATTTCCTCCACGCTGCTTACCGTCACCGCTTCGCCGCGGCCGAACCGGCTGAGGAGATCGACGACGGCGTCCCTCGCCTGGGGTGTCAGCCGGTGGACAGTGCCGTCCACGAAGACGGTGATGTCGTGGCCGCCGTCCAGTGCCTGCCGCAGTTTGTTTGCATCCTCCGCCGGCAGGCCGGCAGTCATCCGGGGAGCTATCAGTGCCATGCCCCCACCCTAACCGGCACCAGCCGGCGCCGGCGGTATGCTCGCTGGGTGAAACTTAGTGGTGGCAGGGACATCGAAGCCGGCGGTCTGACCGGCCGGCTATACTCTTCCGTGGCGCCTAACGCCGAGGCATCCCGCCGGACCTTTGTCCTGCTGCACGGGATCGGCGTTTCCCACCGGTACTTGGCGCGACTGCACCGGGAGCTGACCATGACGGCCAACGTCTACTCGTTTGACCTCCCGGGATTCGGTGACGCGCCGAGGCCCACGCGCCAGGTGCCGGTGGGTGAGTACGCGGCTTTTGTCGGTGCTGCGCTTTCGGACGCGGGTGTGACGTCCTGCGTGGTGGTCGGTCACTCCATGGGCACCCAGCACGCCGTTGAACTCTCCCTCCAGGAACCCGAACTCGTGGCCGGAGCAGTGCTGATGGGCCCGGTAGTGGACCCACGCCGCAAGTCGGTTGCCCGGCAGGCGCTGGCACTAACCCGCGATGCCATGTTCAGTGAGAGCCTGTCCGCGAATGCACTGGTCTTTTCCGACTACTTCCGGGCTGGTCCCCGCTGGTACCTCACCGAGTTGCCCGTGATGATGCAGTATCCCCTGGAGGCCCGGGTTCCGGGAATCAACCAGCCGCTGCTGGTGCTACGTGGCAGCAAGGATCCCGTGGCCGGCCGCCAGTGGTGCCAGCGGCTCGCAGCCCAGGCGCCGCAAGGCAGCCTCACCGAGATTCCGGGCCATGGCCACGTTTTCCAGCACACCGCCACGGGGCCGACCGCGGAAGCGATCACCAGCTGGGCGAGGACCGTGGGCGGCTTCGGCATCTCCGCCTGACGCGCATCGCCTGAAGCGCATAGCCTGACGCTGACCGCCTTGGGTGAGCGCCGGCGTCGTGCTCTTTTCGGGGCGCCGAGCTATTCGGCGTCGAGGTCCGTTTCCAGGAGCTTCACCAACGAATCCAGCGCCGCGTCGGCGCCGTCACCTTCTGCCCGCAGCACCACCACGTCGCCTTTGGCCGCGCCAAGCGTCATAAGGGACAGGATGCTGGAAGCGTCCAGTGCATCGTCTGCCGGTTCGCCCTGCATGGCAATGGTGACTTCCACTCCTGCGTCCCCGGCGGCCTCGGCGAAGAGTGCGGCGGGGCGGGCGTGCAGGCCGGAGCGGCTGGCAATGGTGGCGATGCGTTCGGGCATGGTTCCTCCTGGTTGGTGCTTGGTGGTGGTTGGCAAACGGCGCGGTGCCGGAGCGCTCTGCTTAGAGCCCCAGCTCTTCGAGGACGGGAAGTTTCGCCCGCACCCAGGCGCGGGCCTCGGTGGCGCTCGGCGCGGACAGTGCGAGCTTGGCCAGTTCCTGCGCCTCGGCGAGAGTGACCGTCTTCAGGACCGCCGCCACGGCGGCGAGGGACCGCGCGGTCATGGACAGTGTGTTGACTCCCAGCCCGGTGAGGACGACGGCGAGTGCGGGGTCAGCGGCAGCCTCACCGCAGACGCCCACGGGCTTGTTGTTGCCTTCCGCGCGGGATCCTTCCACCGTGAGCCCCACCAGACGGAGGACGGCCGGCTGCCACGGGGTGTTCAGATTGGCGAGCGGGCCCAGCTGCCGGTCTGCGGCCATGGCGTACTGCGTGAGGTCGTTGGTGCCGAGGCTGGCGAAACCCACCTCGCGAAGGATGGATTCGGCGGTGAGCGCGGCGGACGGAACCTCCACCATGACGCCGGGTGTCCTGATGCCGGCGTCTGCGCACATGGCGGCAAAGCGGGCGGCCTCTTCGGCTGTGGAGATCATGGGCGCCATGACCCAGACGTCCGCTTCGGACTGCTTCTCCGCCAGTGCGATTGCTTCCAGCTGGCGGTCCAGAACGCCGGGGGTGGTGAAGTCCGTGCGGTAGCCGCGGACGCCGAGTGCCGGGTTGGGCTCTGTTGCGTCGGTCAGGAAGGGAAGCGGTTTGTCGGCGCCGGCGTCGAGCGTGCGCAGGACCACCTTTTTGCCCGGGAAGGCGTCAAAGACGCTCTTGTAGGCAGCGGCCTGCTCTTCAACGCTGGGCTCGGTGTCGCGTTCCAGGAAGCAGAACTCGGTGCGGAACAGCCCCACACCCTGGGCCCCCAGCTTCGCGGCAGCTGCCGCGTCCTTGCCGCCGCCGACGTTGGCGAGCAGCGGCACCAGGTGGCCATCCGCCGTCGTGCCCGTGCCGGTGAACTCCGACAGCAGGGAAGCTGTTGCTGCCCACGCCTCCGCTGCGGCACGGAAGGAGGCATCCGGTTCTGACGTGACGCTGCCGGCGGCGCCGTCCACGAATACTTCGGTGCCGTCCGCCAGTTCGTCCACGCCTACTGCGGCAACAACGGCGGGAAGGCCGAGGGAGCGGGCAATGATGGCCGTGTGGGACTGGGGGCCGCCCCCTGCCGTGACGAGTGCAAGGACCTTGTTGGGGTCCAAGGTGGCAGTGTCGGCTGGCGCCAGGTCTTCTGCCACCAGGACGAAGGGTGTGTTGGAGGCGGGAATGCCGGGCGCGGGCACGCCCCGGAGTGCGGCCACGATGCGGGCGCGGACGTCCAGGACGTCGGTAGCTCTTTCAGCCATGTAGCCGCCGAGGTTGTGGAGCATTTCCGAAACCGAGGCGCCGGACTCCCAGATGGCCCGCTCACTCGAGGTGCCGCGGGCCACAAGTTTGGCTGCGCCCTTGATCAGCATGGTGTCCTTGGCCATCAGCGCCGTCGCTTCCAGGACCGCCTTGCCGTCACCCGTGGCGTGGGCGGCACGGGCCTTCAGTTCGTCGTGCACGGCCTGGGACGCCGTCTTCAGGGCTGCGGTAGCCTCTTCGGCGGAAATGCCGGCAGCCAGTTGCTCGCCAGCGGGTGGTTCGCTGATGGGTTTAGGCATCTGGCGGAGGGTTCCGATGATGCGGCCGGGGCTGACGCCTACTCCTGAAAAGGTCTGCACTGAAGGTCCTCATTCTCTGCCGGTAGCCAGGCGCGCCCCGGAACAGCCCCGGCGCCATGCCGGGGTGCCGCGACTACTGCGTGCGGCGGTGGAAACGTGCCTGAAAAAATTGTATGTGATTCAGTTCATATAGCAATGCTATAGGTGATAGGGTAGCGGCTATGAGTTTGGATGGCCAGCTTCCCCCCAAAATGCGACTGCTCAAAGCAGCTGCAGAGTTGCTGGCAAAATCCGCAGGGGCAGCCGTATCCACCCGCCAGATCACGCAGCTGGCAGGGGTTACGGCGCCCACCCTGTACCACCACTTCGGTGACAAGGAAGGTCTCTTCGACGCCGTCGTCGCCGCAGGTTTTGAGGAATATGTTGCGGGCGAGAGGGATTTCGCCCCGTCCGGACAGCCATTGGAGGACATCCGGCGGATGTGGGACAACCACGTCCAGTTCGGGCTCAAGCAGCCGGAACTCTATTTGGTGATGTTCGGCAATATCCGCCCGGAAAGCCGCCCCGCCATCGTTGCCGATGCCGAGGCGCTGCTGGAGGAAATGCTGACCAAGGCAGCGGCTGCGGGCCAGTTGAATGTCCAGCCACGCGAAGCAGCCAGGTCCATCCTGGCCGCCAACGTAGGCGTGACGCTCATGCTGATAGCGGAGCCCGCCGCCGAACGGAACCTTGAACTGTCCACCATGACCCGGGACGCCATGATCTTTGCGGTGTCCAACGAGCAGGCCGCAGGAACATCCGCCGAAGACTCCGGGAGGTCCTCGGTGGTGGTGGCGGCGATCGCCCTGAACGCAGCGCTCCAGGCATCGCACTCAGACCAGCTTTCAAGCTCGGAACTCAAACTGTTCCTCGAATGGCTCCACCGAATCTCCACCAGCACGTCGTCGTAAACAGTCGTAAATATCGGACCCATCCTGCGCAGCAGCAGGAATGACGGTTAGGAAATCACATGGCAACGCAGACAGTTGCAAAACCCCGCACCAGCGTGCGGGTCGGCGTCCAGAAATTCGGGACGTTCCTGTCCGGAATGATCATGCCCAACATCGGGGCATTCATCGCTTGGGGCCTCATCACCGCCCTCTTCATCGAGAAGGGCTGGATCCCGGTGCCCGGGTTGGGAGGCTTCGGCGAAACCGACGGAAAGCCAAACATCGGCCTCGTTGGTCCGATGATCACCTACCTGCTGCCACTCCTGATCGCCTACACCGGTGGCCGGATGGTCTATGACGTCCGCGGCGGCGTCGTGGGAGCCATTGGCACCATGGGCGTCATCGTCGGCGCCGGCATCCCGATGTTCATCGGTGCCATGATCATGGGCCCCCTCGGCGGCTGGACCATGAAGAAGATCGACTCCCTCTGGGACGGTAAAATCCGGCCCGGCTTCGAAATGCTGGTGAACAACTTCTCAGCCGGCATCTGGGGTGCGTTCTTGGCCATGATTGGTTTCTACGGCATCTCCCCGCTGGTGCAGGCTTTCAGTACGGGCGCCGGAAATGTGGTGCAGTTCCTGGTGAACAACGGCCTGCTCCCGCTCACCAGCATCTTTATCGAGCCGGCCAAGGTGCTTTTCCTGAACAACGCCATCAACCATGGGGTGCTGACCCCGCTGGGCATCCAGCAATCACTCGAACAGGGCAAGTCCATCCTGTTCCTGCTTGAGGCAAACCCCGGCCCCGGCCTGGGCATCCTGCTGGCGTACACGTTCTTCGGCAAGGGTGTGGCCAAGGCATCGGCTCCCGGCGCGGCCCTCATCCACTTCGTCGGCGGCATTCACGAAATCTACTTCCCGTACGTGCTGATGCGCCCGCTGCTGATCCTGGCCGCGATCGCTGGCGGAATGACCGGTATTGCCACCTTGTCCATCACCGGCTCCGGGCTTGTTGCGCCGGCAGCCCCTGGCTCGATCCTCGCCGTGCTCGCCCAGACGTCCCGTGACAGCTACGTCGGGGTGATCCTCGCGGTGATTCTTGCCACCACGGTTTCCTTCCTGGTGGCCTCAGTGATCCTGAAGACCACCAAGCACAGCGACGAGACTGACCTTACCGATGCAACGTCCAAGATGGAGGCCATGAAGGGCAAAAAGAGCTCGGTCTCCTCAGTCCTGACGGGCGCCGGTGCAGGCGGCGGCGTGGGAACGGCCGTGCTGGCCGGTCCGGTGCGGAACATCGTGTTCGCGTGCGACGCCGGAATGGGCTCCAGCGCCATGGGCGCCTCGGTGCTGCGGAACAAGATCAAGGCTGCCGGGTTCCCGGAGATCAAGGTCACCAATGCAGCCATCGCCAACCTCAGCGACACGTACGACGTTGTGATCACCCACCAGGACCTCACCGAACGGGCCAAACCAGCCACCTCGAGTGCGGTGCACTTCTCCGTGGACAACTTCATGAACAGCCCCCGGTACGACGAGATCGTGGAGCTGGTCAGGGAAAGCAACGCGCCGGAAGCCGGCAGCGAGGCTGACATGGCCGGAGCCGGAACAGCCGGCGCCGCCGCAGCGGCGGGCCATGGAGCGCACGTGGCCGACGTCCCGGTTGACGCAACACCTGCCGCTAACAGCGGTACTGCACCAGCCGCTGCACCGCCGTCGGACATCCTCGTGGCGGACAGTGTCATCCTCAACGGCCGCGCCACCAGCCGCGACGCCGCCATCGATGAAGCGGGCCGGCTCCTGCTGGAGCGCGGCGCCGTGGACGAGGACTACATCGCAGCGATGCACGAACGTGAAGAGTCCGTGTCCACCTACATGGGCAGCTTCCTGGCGATCCCGCACGGCACCAACGCCGCCAAGGACCACATCATGAAGTCCGCGGTCTCAGTCATCCGCTACCCCGATGGCATCGACTGGAACGGCAAGCAGGTGAAGTTCGTGGTGGGCGTGGCCGGCATCAACAATGAGCACCTCCAGATCCTGTCCTCCATCGCCAAGGTCTTCACCAACAAGGCCCAGGTGGCCCAGCTCGAGGCAGCGACGTCCGTCGAAGAAGTCCTGGACCTGTTCGGAAAGGTCAACGCATAGTGAAGGCCGTACATTTTGGCGCCGGGAACATCGGCCGCGGGTTTGTCGGGCTGCTGCTGCACCAGGCCGGGTATGAGCTGGTGTTCGCCGACGTCGTGGATGCCCTCATTGACCAGCTGGCTGCAGCGGACAGCTATAACGTCAACGAGGTGGGGGAGAACCCCACAGTCCGGACTGTGGACAATTTTCGGGCGCTCAATTCAGCCACCCAGGAAGCGGATCTGGTGCAGGAAATCGCGACGGCGGACATCGTCACCACCGCCGTGGGCCCGCACATCCTGAAGTTCGTGGCGCCTGCCATCACCAAGGGCATTGCCGCGCGCGAGGTCGGGCTGGCGCCGTTGCAGGTCATGGCCTGCGAAAACGCCATCAACGCCACGGACATCCTGCGGACCGAAGTGGCCGCGCTCTGGGACGACGCCGCCGGCTCGCTGGACTCCATGGCGGTGTTTGCGAACACCGCCGTGGACCGGATCGTGCCTAACCAGGAACCCGGTCAGGGCTTGGATGTCACGGTGGAGACGTTCTACGAGTGGGTCATCGACCGGACCGCCTTTGGCGATGCGGCGCCGGTGATTCCGGGTGCCACCTTCGTGGACGAGCTCTCGCCGTACATCGAACGGAAGCTCTTCACCGTGAACACCGGGCACGCTTCTGCGGCGTACTTTGGGTTTGAGGCGGGCCTGGAGAAAATCTCCGATGCCATGGCCGATCAGGATGTTGCAGAGGACGTCCGGGCGGTCCTGGAAGAGACCAAGCAGCTGCTCGTGGCCAAGCACGGCTTCACCAACGATGAGCAGGAGGCCTACGTCCAGAAGATCCTGGTCCGGTTCTCCAACCCGCACCTACCGGATACCGTGACCCGCGTGGGCCGTGCGCCGATGCGGAAACTCGGCCGGCATGAGCGGTTCATCGGCCCGGCTGCTGAGCTGGCCGAGCGGGGCATCGTCCCGGAGGCGCTGCTGGGTGCCATTGCTGCGGCCCTGCGCTTCAACGACCCCGCCGATGCCGAGGCCACCGAACTTGCGCAGGTCTTGGCGTCCTCATCGTCTGCGGATGCCACGGCCCGGATTACGGGGCTGGCGCCCGACCACCCGCTGTTCGCGGCCGTGTCCACTCTGGTGGAGGAGCGGCAGGCGGAAGGGGCAAAGGCCCCGGCCTAAACGCTCTCTCACTCAATGCGGGTTTTCCGGGCACCTTCCCGTAGTTAATGCGGTTTTTGCGGCAGCCCTCTCGCACCAAACTACGACGCCGGCACTCACCCGAGTGCCGGCGTCGTACGTTGTGATCCCACTCACAATTAGTCCAAAAGTGGCGTTACGTTTTGAAGTTAGCCTTACCTTACTTATAAAGTTCAGGGACATTAGGCCACAAACATGTGACGTTATTACTGGACTGGAGATTGACGTGAAGAAGAAGCTTTCGAGCTACCTGGGGGCACTGGCTGCGGGAGCGGCGCTTCTGACCACGACTGCGTGCGGCGGCAACGCCACCGCGACCCCCGCCGCCGAGGGAGCCAGCGTTACGGTGGAGCACGCCCAGGGCAGCACAGCCAACGTGCCGGTCAACCCGGAAAAGGTCTTCACGTTCGACCTCGGCGTCCTGGACACCCTCGATGCGCTCGGTGTGGAACCTGCGGGCGTTCCCGAGGCCAGCTACCCCGCGTCGCTCGCCAAGTACGCGGACGCGAAGTACGACAAAATCGGTTCGCTGAAGGAACCCGACTTTGAAGCCGTCAGCGCGGGCGCGCCGGACCTCATCATCATCTCCGGCCGAACCGCCGGAGCCTATGCGGAACTGAGCAAGATCGCCCCCACCATCGACCTGTCCATCGATGCGGCGAACCCTTTGGAAAGCTTCAAGGACCAGGCCAGGAAACTGGGCACCATCTTCAGCAAGTCAGCCGACGTGGATGCGAAGCTGGCCGCCGTTGACGCCACCATCACCGCAACCAAGGCCAAGGCTCCCAATGCCGGCAAGGGCCTCATCGTCCTGACTTCCGGCGGCGAAGTGACCGCCTACGGCGCCGGCTCCCGCTTCGGCATCATCCACGACGTCCTGGGCGTCCCCACTGCAGCTGACGTCAAGGCTGAGGGCAGCCACGGCGAGTCCGTGTCCTTCGAATACATCAAGCAGGTCAACCCCGACCTGCTCTACGTGATCAACCGCGACACCGCCATCGGCTCCGCCGCGGCTGCCGCCAACCCGGTCCTGGACAACGAGCTGGTCCGGTCCACCAACGCCGCAAAGAACAACAAGGTCATCAGCCTGGACCCCGCTGCCTGGTACATCGTTGGCTACGGCCTGAACAACGTCGGAGCGATGGTCAACGCCGTTGCCGATTCGGTGGCCTGAGCCCTCCGCCACTGACTGAGCCCTTAGAGACTGACCGAGCCATGGCAGCAACAACAGCGACAGCCACAGCAGTGGGGACCGCCGCACCGGTAAGCCACCGCCGGTCCCGCGAGTACGCGGGGCTGGCTGCGGCTGCCGCCGTTGTGCTGGCACTCGCCACCGTCAGCATGTTCGTCGGCGTCAGTGATGTGTCGTTGCCCGGCCTGCTCACGGGCGACCCGGCCGCCGTCGAGATCTTCTGGATATCCCGGGTCCCACGCACACTGGCCGTGATCCTCGCCGGAATGTCGGTGGCCGTAGCCGGGCTGACCATGCAGTTGATGGCCCGGAACCGTTTTGTGGAGCCCTCCACCGTGGGCACTGTCGAATCCGCCACCCTGGGCATCCTGGTGGTCACCGTCGCGATCCCGGCGGCGCCCATCCTGCTCCGGATGGGGGCGGCCAGTGTTTTCGCTGTCCTGGGCACGGCACTGTTCCTGGCTATCCTGCGGCGCCTGCCCACCCGGAACACGCTCCTGATCCCCCTGGTAGGCATCATGCTGGGCGGCGTCATTGGCGCCGTCACCACGTTTTTTGCCTACCGCTACGACCTGCTGCAAACCCTGAGCAACTGGATGATCGGCGATTTCTCCGGGGTGCTCCGCGGGCGCTATGAGCTGCTGTGGATTGTGGCTGCCCTAGTGCTCGTGGGGCTGCTGGCCGCCGACCGGTTCACCGTGGCCGGCATGGGGGAGGACTTCACCACCAACCTCGGCCTCAACTACAAGCGCACCATGCGGCTGGGACTGGTCATTGTCTCGCTGATCTCCGCAGTGGTGGTGACCACCGTGGGCGCTGTGCCCTTCCTCGGCCTGGTGGTGCCCAATATCGTCTCCCTCCTGTTCGGCGACAACCTGCGCCGCGCCGTGCCCTGGACTGCTCTCTTCGGGGCAGGATTTGTGCTGGTCTGCGACATCATCGGCCGCACCATCCGCTATCCGTACGAGGTTCCAGTGGGCATGGTGATGGCCGTGGTAGGAGCCATCCTGTTCCTCGTCCTGATCCTGAGGAAACGCAATGCCTGAAACTGCCGTATCCAACACGCCTAAGACGGCCACCCCGAAACCCGCCCCGTTCAAGCCCCTTGCACGCCTGCGAAACAGCATCCGGACTGCCCCGCCCAAGCTGGTGATAGGCATCCTGCTCGCCGCCACCGTTGCCGCCGTCGTGTTCTTCCTGTTCAGCGACCTCAAAGGCAACGTGGGCTACGTGCTTCCCCGCCGCGCCCTGAAGGTGGCCGCGATGCTGCTGGTGGCCGTGGCAGTGGGCGTTTCCACGCTGTTGTTCCAGACCGTCACGGCAAACCGGATCCTGACGCCCTCCATCATGGGTTTCGACTCGCTCTACATCCTGGTGCAGACGGCGCTCGTGTTCACGGTGAGTGCCGCGGCGGTCACAGCGGCGCCCGCAACGCTTCAGTTCGCCGTCGAGGTGGTGCTGATGGTTGCCTTCAGCGCGCTGCTGTACCGGTGGATGTTCACCGGCGCCACCCGTTCGCTGCACCTGCTGCTGCTGGTGGGCATCATCCTGGGCAGCCTCTTCCGGGGATTCTCCTCGCTGCTGCAGCGGCTCATGAACCCGAGCGAATTCATCATCCTGCAGGACCTCTTCTTCGCCAGCTTCAACAACGTGGATCCGGCGCTGCTGGGGGTCTCCGCCGTGATCATCGCCGCCGTCTGTGTGGGTGTGTGGCGGGCACGGCACACCCTGGACGTCCTGGCTCTGGGCCGCGAGCTGGCTATCAACGTGGGGGTGGACCACCGCCGCGTGGTCATGCGGATCCTGCTGGCGTGTTCCCTGCTGGTGGCCGTGTCAACCGCACTGGTGGGCCCGGTGACGTTTTTCGGACTGCTGGTGGTCAGCCTCGGCTACCAGCTCTGCCGCGGCTTCAACCACGCCCGGCTGCTCCCGATCGTGGTGCTGATCGGTGCCGTGGCTCTGGTGGGCGGACAGCTGATTCTTGAACGGGTCTTCGGTTTTGCCACCGCGCTGAGCGTCGTCATCGAGTTCGCCGGCGGCATCCTGTTTCTCTACCTACTCCTGAAAGGCTCGCTGAAATGATTGACGTCCGGAACGTCTCGAAAAGCTATGGCGGCCAGCAGGTCCTCGACGACGTCACTTGCGTGATTCCCCGCGGCGGCATCACGTCCATCATCGGGCCCAACGGCGCCGGCAAGTCCACGCTACTGTCGCTGATCAGCCGGCTTCAGCCCTTGGAAAGCGGTGCCGTGACCGTGGCGGGGCTGGACGTCGCGGCAACGCCCAGCCGTGACCTGGCCCGGACCATGGCGATCCTGCGCCAGGAGAACCACCTGACCATGCGGCTGACCGTCCGCGACCTGGTGGCGTTCGGCCGGTTCCCGCACTCGGGCGGCCGGCCCACCGTGGAGGACCTTTCCGCGGTGGAGGAATCCATCCGGCAGCTGGACCTGACGGCCATGGCGGACAAGTTCGTGGACGAGCTCTCCGGGGGCCAGCGGCAGCGCGCCTACATCGCCATGGTCCTGGCCCAGGACACCGAGTACCTACTCCTGGACGAGCCGCTGAACAACCTGGACATGAAGCACTCCGTGGAGATGATGCGCCTGCTGCGCCGGCTGGCCGACGAACTGGGCAAAACCATCGTCCTGGTGGTCCACGACATCAACTTCGCGTCCTGCTACTCGGACACCATCCTTGCCATGAAGAACGGCCGCCTCATCCACCAGGGAAGCCCGGCGCAGATCATGCAGGCCGCGATGCTGCACGACGTCTACGACATCGACATCCGGATCGAGGAGATCGACGGCAACCGCATCGGCGTCTACTTTGCGTGACCGACGCTCTCTCACCTAATGTGGCCTTTCCGCAACCCTGTTGCACTTAAACGCACGACGGCGGCACTCACCATGAGTGCCGCCGTCGTGGTCGTTTCTGGCTGAAGTGGTGGGCCTAGTCCATGGGCTGCGGACCGTCGATTGGTGCTGGCAGCCTTCGAGCGAGTGCTGTTTCGACGTGGCGCATGACCAGTGAGGCGGCGATCAGGGCGGCGGAAAACGGCAGGAAGAACAGGGTGACGAGCTGGAAAAGGGTCTGGAAGGCCGTACCCAGCGCCTGTGAGTAGGCCGGTCCAAACGTCAGCGACTGCATGATTTGGGGAGCAAGGATGACCGAGAAGGCGCCGATGGCACCCACGATGATGCCCGCCCGCAGAGTTTTCCGTGGCAATCCGGAGACCGCGTTGTGATCCATTCCAGACCCTCCCCCATTGAGTGACTTGTGCCAGCGCCGGCTCCTTAGCCAAACACGGGCCGGACCGGATCACAAGGAAACCCTTCCCGCCTACGCCGGAACCCGGCGGAACCCGGCGGAAAAGGCAAACCCTCCCCCATAGAAAAGTGAGGGAGGGTCGCCGAAAAACCCACATCAGGTGAGAACGGGTTCGGGGCTGGGGGTGGGGTGAGGGTGCGGGTCAGACCGTGGACGTGGCCGCGGCGGAGGTTTCGGCGTCGGCCATTGCCTTCCACTCGGCCACCCGGGCCTGGTGCAGCGGCGTCCTCCGGACCACGGCATACGCCACGCCCAGGACCGCGAACCACACCGGGGTTACCAGCAGTGCCGTCAGCGTGTCCGGCTGTGTGGTGAGCGCCCAAAGCAGGAAGGCGAAGAAGGCGAAGACCACCCACACCATCGGAATCCCGCCGGGCATCTTGAAGGCGGATGACTTCGCCAGTTCCGGCCGGCGCTTCCGGAAGGCCAGGTAGCTGGCCAGGATGATGGACCACACGAACATAAAGCAAACGGCGGAGACGGTGGTGACCATGTCGAACGCCACCCCTACGTCCTTGCCCGCGTAGAGCAGGGCAACGCCCGCGAGCAGCAGCACACAGGACAGGAACAGGGCGTTCTGCGGAACCTTGCGGCTTGAAAGGCGGCCGAAGAGCCTCGGGGCGTCGCCGTCCTGGGCCAGCCCAAACACCATGCGCGACGTGGAGTAGATGCCGGAGTTGGCGGAGGACATTGCGGACGTCAGGACCACAAGGTTGACCACCATGGCGGCCATGCCCAGGCCGGCCAGGGAGAACATGCCGATGAAGGGGCTGTGTCCGGCCTGGAACTCGGTCCACGGTGTGACGGACATCAGGATGATGAGGGCGCCTACGTAGAAGAGCATGACGCGCAGGGGAATGGCGTTGATCGCGCGGGGCAGGTTGTGCTCCGGGTTCTTGGTTTCGGCGGCGGCGGTGCCTACGAGCTCAATACCCACAAATGCGAAGACGGCGATCTGGAAGCCCGCCACGAAGCCCATGAACTCCTTGGGAAAGAATCCGCCATGGCTCCACAGGTTGGTGAAGCTTGCCGTGCCGGCGTTGGAGGTGAAGCCGGTGAAGATCATCACCAGGCCAACGACGATCAGGGCCACGATGGCAACAATCTTGATGAGGGCGAACCAGAACTCAGTCTCACCGAACGCCTTGACGGTGGGCAGGTTGAGCAGCAGCAGGATGACGATGGTGGCGACGCCGGGGATCCACAGCTGGACGCCGGGCCACAGCTCGTTGGCGTACCCGGCGATCGCAATCACGTCGGCGACGCCCGTCACCACCCAGCAGAACCAGTAGGTCCAGCCGGTGAAGAATCCCGCCCACGGGCCCAGGAGGTCGCCGGCGAAGTCGCTGAAGGACTTGTAGTTCAGGTTGGAGAGCAGCAGCTGGCCCATGGCGCGCATAACGAAGAACAGCATGAAGCCGATGATCATGTACACAAAGATCACGGAGGGGCCGGCCACCGAAATGGTCTTGCCGGAGCCCATAAACAGGCCGGTGCCAATCGCGCCGCCGATGGCCAGGAGCTGGATGTGCCGGTTGCTCAGCGAGCGTGAAAGGTGGGGCTCGCTGTCCCGGCTGGAGGCAGTTCTCTGCCCCGTGGTTGTCTGGTCAGACATGTGCAAAATCCTTCGGATGGTCCGCCGGTAAGGGTGACGGCGGTTACAAAATCAGCGTTACCACCGTATACCGGTGCCTATGGAATGCTGGTGGCGTGACCCGGACCCCAGATGCGCCCACCCTCTTGTTGACCGCCGACGTCGACGGCGGGACTTTCCGCCTACGCCTCGCGTCACCTACCGACCTGCCTGCCATTGTTGCCCTGCTGGCAGATGATGCCATGGGCGCCGCCCGTGAAGTGGGAGAAGATATGGCACCTTACGAGCAGGCCTACGCAGCGATCGACGCCGACCCGTCCCATCTGCTGATCGTCGGGGAGGTGGTGCCGCCCGGGACAGCAGCCGGTCCCGTGGTGGCGACTTTCCAGTTGAGTTTCCTGCCCGGCATCTCCCGCCAGGGCGCCTGGCGCTCGCAGATCGAAGCCGTCCGCGTGGCTGGGAGTCTCCGAGGCCAAGGCATCGGGAACCTGATGGTGCGGTGGGCAATCGACGAGTCCCGGCGTCGTGGTTGCACACTGATGCAACTGACCACGCACAAGTCCCGGACGGCCGCCCACCGGTTCTACGAGCGTCTGGGCTTTGACGCGAGCCACGAGGGCATGAAGCTCACGCTCTGAAAGGTGAGAGAGCGTTGGGAACGCGGTGGCTGCAGTGCCTCGGCTCTGGCTGCCTCTTGACGGTAAGGGGTGCCCGGCGTAGACAAGGCCCTATCTATCCATTCGCGGTCCGCCCTCGTAGGTGGCCTGCACGACAAAGGAGTCGTTATGGCGGTTGCAATAATCATGGAGTTTGAGGGCACCAACCTTGACCACTATGACCAGGTCAACAGGTTGATGGGACTAACCCCGGGCGGACCCGGCCCTGATGGATCCCTCTCCCATTGGGCAACGATGACGGAGAAGGGCCTGCTGGTCACGGACGTTTGGGAGAGCCGGGAGAAGTTCGATGCCTTTGCCCGGGACAAGATGGGCCCGCTCACCGCGGAGGCCGGTTTCGCCGGGCCGCCGAAGATGACTTTCCATGAGGTTCACAATTACTTCACCGCCGGCAACGGCGCCTGAAATCGATCTTCCGACGGCGCGTGGCTGCTTGAGGCGGCCACAGGCACCGGCGTCGGCTCAGGCGTGGACTAAGCCTTCTTCGATCCCTTCGGCACAAACAGCGTCTCCGCCTGCTCCAGTGACATGCCGTTGGTCTCCGGCACCTTGAACATGACAAAGAAGAACGACGCCGCGGCGAACAGCGCGTACATGGCGTAAGTCAGCGGCAGCGACGCGGCGGCCATGACGGGGAAGCTCAGGGTGATGGCAAAGTTGGCCACCCATTGGGCGGCCGCGGCCAGGCCAAGGGCGCGGGCGCGGATCCGGGACGGGAAAATCTCACCGAGCAGGACCCACACCAAGGGCCCCCAGGAGGCGCCGAAGCTGATCACAAAGACGTTGGCCGCCACGAGCGCAATCGGACCCCAGGCCCCGGGCAGCGAGATTTCCGCGCCGGAACCCACGGCCGAGGAGAAGGCCAGGGCCATGGTGCCCAGCGAGACCGCCATGCCGATGGACCCGGCGAGGAGAATGGGGCGGCGGCCGATCCGGTCCACCAGGGCGATGGCTACCAGGGTCACCAGGATGTTGGTGATGGACGTGGCCACGGAGATGGTGAGCGAGTCCTTCTCCTGGAAACCCACGGCCTTCCACAGGGTGGTGGAGTAGTAGAAGATCACGTTGATGCCCACGAACTGCTGCAGGACGGAGAGGATGATGCCCACCCAGACCACCGCCTGCAGGCCCAACGCCTTGCCGCGGAGCGAGCCCTTCTGGCCGGCCAGTTTGTCCTCTTCGATGGCGTCCTGGATCTCGCGGATGTGCCGGTCGGTGTCCTCGGACGGGGCGATGGAGTCGAAGACTTTCCGGGCCTCCTCTTCCTTGCCCTGGAACAGGAGGAACCGCGGGGATTCGGGGAGCGTGTAGGCGATCACGCCGTAAACCACGGCAGGAACAGCGGCGGCGAGGAACATCCAACGCCAGGCTTCCATGCCCAGCCAGAACGACTGGTCCGCGCCGCCGGCACTGGTGGCAAAGAGTGCATCGGACATCAGCGCGGCGAAGATACCCGTGGTGATGGCCAGCTGCTGCAGCGAGGCCAGGCGGCCACGGACCTGCCGCGGGGAAATCTCGGAAATGTAGGCCGGCGCGATCACCGATGCCAGGCCAATGCCCAGGCCGCCCACCAGGCGCCAGAAGATCAGGTCCCAAACGCCGAACGCGAAGCCCGTCCCGATCGCACTGATCAGGAACAGCAAAGCACCGATCTTCATCGCGGGGATGCGGCCGTAACGGTCGGCGACCTTGCCGGCGAGGAAGGCGCCGGCGGCGCAGCCCAACAGGGCGATGGCCACGGCGAAGCCGGTAACAGCCTCGGAGAGCGCGAACTCGTTCTTGATGGCATCCACGGCGCCGTTCACCACGGAGGAGTCGAAGCCGAACAGGAAGCCGCCCACCGCGCCTGCGAGTGCCAGCCAGATCACCCGCTGCGGTATTTTGGCGGTTGTCTGCTCCTTGGCGGTGGGCATGATGCTCCCTCGGCTTGGGGGTGGGTGGCTGGGGTGCGGACGTCGTCGGCTGCGGTACCGGCCGAAATGGCCGGGGTGCACGTGCCAGTGTGGCACGCCACCGCCCAACGTTCCACTCAGAAACCCATGCGGGGCCGTACAAAAGACGACGACGGCGGGCGGCCCGCCGTCGTCGTCCTCAGTTCCGGAACCGGGGGCTGAGTGCGCCGGACTTAGTGGGCTGCCACCGCAGCTGCGTCTGCCCGCGGGGCAGCTTTCGGATCCGTCAGCTTCTTCTTCGGCAGCGCGAAGCTGATGAGGAATGCGATGCCGGTGAGAACGGCGGCGGTGATCATGACCGCGTCGATCGCGCCGGCGAAGCCCTCAGTGATGGGACGGGTGAGCACGCTGTTGGCGGAGTGGAGCCAGCTGGTGTCATTGAGCGAATCGTTCGAGGCGCCGTTCTGGAAGAACGCGTACAGCTTGGCGTTGGCAGGGTCCGCGGCCACGGCCGGGTCCTTGAGAACGGCCTGGTAGTCGGCGCTGGACATGGCCGACTTCATGCCGTCCGCAATCCGGCTTGCCGCCACGCTGAACAACATGGAGATGAACACGGCCGTACCCACCGCACCGCCCATGGACCGGAAGAAGGCTGCGGACGAGGTGCCCACGCCCATGTCTTTCGGCGGCACGGAAACCTGCATGGCCAAAGTAAGCGGCTGCATGCAGAAACCCAGTCCCATGCCAAAGAACACCGCGATCACGCCCGGAACCCAGAGACCGGTGTCCACCCCGAGGGACAGGCCCATGGTCACGGCGGCAACGGTCAGGATGCCCGTGCCCAGGATGGGGAAGATCCGGTACGTGCCCGACGCCGAGATGGTGCGTCCGGCGGTAATGGAACCCGTCAGAATGCCTACGGTAAACGTGATCATCATGAGCCCCGCCTCCGTGGGCGTCAGTCCCTTGACCAGCTGGAGGTACATCGGGAGCATGGCGATCGCACCGAACATCCCGATGCCGATGATGAAGTTCAGCAGCGAGGAGAGCCCGAACGTAGTGTTTCGGAAGAGTCGAAGCGGGATCAGGGCGTAGTCCCCGGCGCGCTTCTCGGCCAGCAGGAACCAGGCGATGCCCACCACGCCCAAGCCATAGCAGAGGAAGGAGTTCAGGGATGTCCAGCCCCAGCTGCGTCCCTGCTCGGCAACCAGAAGCAGCGGCACGATGGCGAGTGTGATGGCCGCCGCGCCCCAGTAGTCGATCTTCTGCTTCATGTGCTTCGCCGGCAGGTGCAGGAACAGGAACACCACTGTCAGGGCGGCCAGCCCAATGGGCAGGTTGATGAAGAACACCCAGCGCCAGCCGTCAAAGCCCAGGATGTTGGCGGAACCGGCGAACGCGCCGCCCACCACGGGGCCCAGGACCGAGGAGATGCCGAACACCGACATGAAGTAGCCCTGGTATTTGGCCCGGTCCTTCAGGGACACAATGTCGCCGATGATGGTCAGCGCGAGGGCCAGCAGGCCGCCGGCGCCCAGGCCCTGGACGCCGCGGGCGATGGCCAGTTCCGTCATCGAGTGCACGGAGCCGGCGTACAGCGACCCGGCCAGGAAGATCACGATTGCGGTCAGGTACAGCGGGCGGCGGCCGAAAATGTCGCTCAGCTTGCCGTAGAGCGGTGTGCTCACAGTGGACGTGATCAGGTAGGCCGTCGTGGCCCAGGCCTGGAGGGACAGGCCGTCGAGGTCGTTGGCGATGGTGTAGATCGAGGTGGACACGATGGTCTGGTCAAGGGATGCCAGGAACATGCCCAGCATCAGACCCACCATCACGGTGACGACCTGACGCTGCGTCAGGGTTTCGCCGGCGGCACGCACAGCGGAAGTTTTGGACATGGCTTCTCCAAGGAAGAAAAAGGGGTGATTAAGCTTGATAGTTGCTTTCAGTAACTATGTTACTTCCCTGATTGTTCCCGGGAGCCCAATATTTCCTGTCCGGCCTCATCGAGAGGCGGGATCCCGGCGCTAACCCGGCGCCGAAACGCCGAGATCCCGCCTCTCGTTGCCGGGGATTAGCGTTCCACGAGGATGCCGTCCGGATCGCACCAGACGGTGACGCCGGAACGGAAAGTTACGCCGTCGATCACCACGTCCACATCAACCTCGCCCGCGTTGGCCTTGGTGCTCTTGCGCGGATTGCTGCCCAGCGCCTTAACGCCGAGATCCATCCCCGCGATCGCCTCGCGGTCGCGGATGGCACCGTTAATGACGACGCCGGCCCACCCATTGGCGACGGCGCTGCCGGCAATCATGTCCCCCATCAGGGCTGTGCCCAGGGAGCCGCCGCCGTCCACCACCAGCACCGCACCGTTGCCCGGCGTGGCCAGCGTGGACTTCACCAGGCCGTTGTCCTGGAAGCACCGGATGGTCCGGACCGGGCCGCTGAAATGGGAACGGCCGCCCAGGGACTGGAACTGGAGGGACACGGATGCGAGTTCATCGCCGCGCTCGTCGTACAGGTCGGCGGTATTGACGGTCTGGTTGGGGCTTGGTGCGGGTGCGTTCATTGCATCTCCAAGTGTCCGGTGGGTCGTGTTCGGGGCGCCCCGCTGCCCGCGTGCGACATATGACAAGCGGGGCGATGAAGCCCACGATAGTCTGATTTTCAGCATCACCAACCGTTCCAGGGGGAACCTGCCATGAGCCTGCCCGACACACCCGCTGCACCGGATCCCGGCCCGGCGACGGATCCGGGCACGGCCTCGGGTCCCAGCCCTGCGTTGGTTCCCGGCTCTTCATCAAAACCCACCGCAGAAGTGGAGCTTTCGACGGCGGCGCTCGATGAGCCGACCACGAAGGTCACCGCGCGCTGGGTCACCGGGCTGGTGCTGGTCAATGTTGGCATCAATGCCGCGTTCTTCGGGCCGATCAACATCTTTATCGCCGAGCAAGCCATTGGCATCGACGAAACCAACAAGGAAGCCATCGCCTCCCTCGTCCTTGGGTGCGGCGCCGCCGTATCCCTGGTGGCCAATCCGCTGTCCGGGGCGTTGTCCGACCGGACGGTCTCGGGTTTCGGCCGGCGTTCCCCCTGGGTCCTGGCCGGCGCCATCCTGGCAGTCGCTGCTTTGCTGGCGATGTCCGGCGCTACCTCCGTTGCCCTTATGGTCCTGTTCTGGTGCCTGGTCCAGTTGGGCGCCAACGCTGCCTATGCCGCCATCACTGCCGCCGTCCCGGACCGGGTGCCGGTGCTGCAGCGCGGCGGCGTGGGGGGACTGGCGGCCTTGGGCCAGACGGCGGGCATTCTTCTGGGCGCGGTCTTCGGTGCGGTGGTGTCCGGGAACTACATGGTGGGCTACACCATGTGTGCGGCCGCCCTGCTGTTCGCGGTGCTGCCGTACCTCCTCCACCGGAATGACCCGCCGCTGCCCAGGGAGCTTCGGCCGCCGTTCTCGTGGGGCAGCTTCCTGCGCGGATTCTGGATCAGCCCGTCCCGCCACCCGGACTTCGCCTGGGCGTGGCTCACACGTTTCCTGGTCAACGTCTGCAACCAGCTGACCATTGTGTACCTGCTCTTCTTCCTCCGGGACGTCCTCAAACACGAGAACCCGGCGGTGGGAGTCCTGACCCTGACCGGCATTTACGCAGTGATGGTGATGATTACCGCGGTGATCGCGGGGCCGTGGAGCGACCGGGTGGGCAAGCGCAAGCCCTTCGTCATCGCCTCCTCCGTCATGATCGCCATGGCGGGCCTGACGATGGCGTTCTTCCCGGTGTGGACCGGCGCCCTGGTGGGGGCCGCTATCCTGGGCATCGGCTTCGGCGCCTACCTCGCCGTGGACTTCGCCCTGCTGACCCAGGTGCTGCCGCAGGCCGCGGACCGGGGCAAGGATATGGGGGTCATCAACGTTGCCGCCTCGCTGCCGCAGGTGTTCGCGACCGGCGTCGCATTCCTCGCGGTGACGCACCTCGGCGGCTACGTCACGCTGTTCACCACGGCGGCTGTCCTTGGACTGCTGGGCGCGGTGTTCGTGGTCAAGATCAAGAGCGTTGCCTGAGGCGCATTCCTGGAGTGGCGTATAGTTGAGCCGGACTGCAGGGCGGCCCGGGATGGGGATCCACCGGCCGCTGCACCGTAAATTCACTACCCCGGAATGCTGATGCCCGAGACCCTTCCCGACCATCCGCCCATGGCCGCCCGGCCCGCCACTCCACGCCAGAGGCTGCGCTATGCACGCGTCCTCGAATCCGCAGGAGGGTTTGCCCGCAAGGGGCTGGAGTCCGTGGACCTCGCGGAAATCTCGGAAAAATCCGGCGTTCCGCTGGGCACCGTTTACCGGTATTTCCCGTCGCCCACCCACCTCATGCTGTCCCTGTACCGCCAACAGCTGGATGAGCTCCAGGCGAGGGTTCGCACCTCGGCGGCCAGCTTCGGCGGCCGGGCCCTCACTGGCGTGGTCATGGAGATCTTCCACATGCGCGTCATGCAGCCGGCGGTCGAACAATGCCTGACCCGCAGTGTGTACCTCAAGGGCAAGGACACCACTGAGCTCCTGCAGGAGATCGACGATCTGAGCGAAAGGGCGGTAGCCGTCGCTTCCGACGACGCCGTGGCGGCCCGGGTGCTCCTGCTGACGGTCACTGGTCTGGTCCAGTCCGTCCGCAACCGCCGCCTGTCCCTGTTCGAGGCCGAAGAAGACCTGAAGAAGGCCTGTACCCTGCTTGCTCCGGTGGCGCCGAACGCCCGGGCCGCCCACCGATCGGCGTAACTGGTCTAGACCAGTAACCCAATAAATACGTCTTTATGGCGTGATGTGGATCACAATTTGTCGTGCTAAATCGATTTGGCACGGCTCGATGGCTGCTTTACGACCGTTTGCGCCCACGGACGCTGTTTACTATTGCAGTACCGGAGTGGCTGGCAACCCGCAGCTGCAAGGACTTCACCCCGGACCCGGTCACCCTTGGGTCCGCGAAGTGCCGAACCCCACCATCTTGAGCCTCCCTGCGCTTGAGCCATTCTGTGCCGTGGCCCCACGGCTAGCCCCAGGAGACAACGAAGTGTCCATTGACGCAATCGCACCGACCGACAATTCAGCAGCCACAGCCCTGACCGAAGCTGAGATCTTCGATGCCCACCAGGGCGGCAAACTTTCGGTCACCAGCACTGTCCCGCTGTCCAACAAGCGCGACCTTTCCATCGCCTACACCCCCGGTGTGGCCGACGTTAGCCGTGCCATCCACAACAACCCGGAGCTCGCCAAGACCCTTACCTGGGCGCAGCGCCTGGTGGTTGTGGTCAGCGACGGCACCGCGGTGCTTGGCCTGGGCAACATCGGCGCCAGCGCATCACTGCCCGTGATGGAGGGCAAGTCCGCCCTCTTCAAGACCTTCGGCGAACTGGATTCCATTCCCCTGGTCCTGAACACCACGGACGTTGACGAGATCGTGGAAACCCTGGTGCGGCTCCGTCCCAGCTTCGGCGCCGTGAACCTCGAGGACATCTCCGCCCCGCGCTGCTTCGAGCTGGAAGAGAAGCTCATCGAGGCGCTGGACTGCCCGGTCATGCACGATGACCAGCACGGCACCGCCGTGGTGGTCCTCGCCGCCCTGACGAACGCAGCCAAGGTTACCGGCCGTGAACTCGCCGGCCTCCGCGTAGTGGTTTCCGGAGCGGGTGCAGCAGGCATCGCAGTCGCCGAAATCCTGCTCGCCGCAGGGATCCAGGACGTTGTCCTGCTCGACTCCAAGGGAGTCATCAACCGTGACCGGGCGGACATCGCCGCCGGCCCGCAGAGCAAGAAATCGGAGATGGCACAGCGCAGCAACCCCCGCGGCGTCACCGGCGGACCGGGCGAAGCGCTGCTCGGCGCGGACGTGTTTATCGGGGTGTCCTCCTCCAAACTGGACGAGGCCCACTTGAAGCTGATGAACGCCGACTCCATCGTGTTCGCACTCTCCAACCCGGACCCCGAAGTCCTCCCCGAAGTGGCTTCCAAGTACGCCGCCGTGGTGGCCACGGGCCGCAGCGATTTCCCGAACCAGATCAATAACGTGCTGGCCTTCCCCGGCATCTTCCGCGGCGCCCTGGACGCCGGCGCCCGCCGGATCACGCCCGCCATGAAGCTTGCCGCGGCACGCGCCATCGCGGAGCTGGCCGAAGAAGACCTGTCCGTGGACTACATCGTGCCCAGCCCGCTGGACCCGCGCGTTGCCCCGGCGGTAACTGCCGCCGTCGCCGCCGCCGTGGAAGCTGAGTAACCTCCGCAGCCACACACTGCCATAACGCCCGACGGCGGTGCCTCCTTCTCGAAGCGATGGCACCGCCGTCGGGCGTTAAGCGGGAGTGCCAGCCGGGACGGTTAGGCAGTTCGGGTGCAAGGGGCAGTACCTGCCGGCGCGCCCGGGCCACCCTAAACTGGGGCTCATGAACTCCGAAACCGTTGTAAGCATCCTCTGCGGCGTTGCCATCCTGGTGGGAGTCGCCGGCACCATCATCCCGGTGCTGCCGGGCAGCCTCCTGATCGGCCTCAGCCTGCTGGCGTGGGCGATCTGGGGTGGAGCCGGGGCGTTGGGCTGGGTGATCTTCGCGGTGGGAATGGTCTTTGTGGTCGCCGGCATGTCGGCCAGCGCCGTGCTGACCGGCCGGAAGCTCAAGCAGCACGGCATTCCCAACCGGAGTGTGGTGGTCGGCCTGATTGCAGGCGTGATCGGTATGTTCATCGTTCCCGTTGTGGGGCTCTTCGTTGGCTTCGCCGCCGGCCTGCTGCTCAGTGAGCTGCGCCGTACCCGTCAGATCCGGACCGCAACCACCACCAGCTGGGCCGCCTTGAAAGCCACCGGCCTGGGCATGCTCACGGAGTTCGGCCTGGCCTGCCTGGCCGCCAGCACCTGGGTGATCGGACTGTGGATTGCGGCTGCCACATAGCACTGCCACGTAGGCGACAACACCGGGCTGCCACGTAGCATGGAGAGATGACCTTGGGGGATGCCAGAGGACCGATCTACCGGGATACCCGTGACCTGACGCCGTTCGGGAACATCCAGCTGCAGACCCCCGTCCGGGAACTCGCGGGCAGCGTGGGCGGGCTGATCCATGGTGTGCTGGGTGGCCGGGACGCGGCGCTCCTGGCGGTGGACGGCGAGGTCCCCAGGCTCAGGCGGATGCCGGGCAAGGCGGTCAGGGCAGTCCATGACGCCATCTTCACCAGTAAGGAACCCGAACGGCTGATCGTCCTGGGCCGCACCTACCCCGGCTGGGCCGGGCTCTGTTCCGTCATTGCGGGCCTTCTGGCGTACCAGCACGGCGGCTACCTGCGCGCTTCCGAGCTTCTCCAGCGGGGCCTGTCCATCAAGAACGACGACGACGCCAACCAGTACGCGGCCACGTACCTGACGCGTGTGGTCACCCGGGTGGAGGTCGCCGAACGCATAGTAGTCCCCGTGCTGTTCGGCCAGGAATCCGTCTTCCTGGCGCTGTCGCATTCCTTGCGGGAAACGGGCCAGCTGGAAGCTGCGCTGCAGACGGTAACCGGGTTGCCGCCGTCGTTGCCGTCAGCCCTGGCACGCTGCGCGCTGGCGTTCGCGCTGGGGCGGGACAAGGAAGTAGTGATCTGGACTGAGGGGCTGCTGAATTCCGATGACCTGTCGGCCGCGTTGCTGCTGCTCCGCGGCCGTGCGTTGCGGCGGCTTGGCGCCCACTCGAAGGCGCAGGAGGCGCTCCAGGAGGTGCTCCGCCGCCGTAAGACGGACCCCGTGCTCCGCAATGATGCCCTGACGGACCGCGCCCTGATGGTGCTGGACAACGGCCGGCGGTCCCTCAACCCGCGGGACTGGCTCCGGGGACGGCCGGCGGAGCTGGAAACCTTCGAAGTGATCCGCAAGGACGTGGACGAGCGCAGGCTGTGGGAGCAGGAGTGGGAAAACCTGGACGGAAAATAGTCTTCGGGCCGCGGGCGCCTTGTGGGGCTACCGGCGCCGGGGTACAACGGAGGCATGAACGACGCAGCCAGGTCCTGGATGGAAAAGTACGTCGCGGCTTGGGCCAGCAATGACCCCGGCGACATCCGGGCGCTGTTCACCGAGGAAGCCGTCTACGCCACCCGGCCGCAGGACAAGGATCCGTGGCGGGGGCGCGAGCAGATTGTGGAGCGCTGGCTGACGGCGCGGGACGACCCCGACGAATGGACCTTCGACTGGACCCTGTTGGGTGCGGACGATGGGCTGGCCTTTGTGCAAGGCTTTACGCATTATCTGGGGGACCGGCCCAGCTATGACAATCTGTGGGTGATCCGGCTGGAGCCTGACGGGCGGGCGTCCCAGTTCACCGAATGGTTTATGGAGCGCAGCGTCTAGGACGGCAACTACTACGCCTGGTGCGTGAATCCGGCGACCAACGGGACAACTTGCTCCGCCAGGAGCCCTGCGCCCAGGAGGACCATGATGATGCCGCTGGCCAGCGTGACTGCACGGGCGGCTCCGGGTCGGGAGTGGAGGAGTTTGCGGGCCAGTAGTGCCACACAGGTGTAGACCGTTCCGGCCAGCAGGACAAACGTCAGGCCCAGCAGCCCGGATTGGACGGGCAGCGGGAGGGTGGCTTCCGGGCTGACGAACTGCGGCACCAGCGCCACGTAGAAGAGCAGGCCTTTGGGGTTGATGCCGCTGGTGCCCATGCCCTGGAGGAACGTGCGGAGCTGGTTGGCGGGCTTCCCGGTGGCGTCTGCCGCGCTGAAGGAGGCTCCGCGCCAGGAGCGGAGGGTGCTGATGCCCAGCCACAGGAGGTATCCGGCCCCGGCCACGGTGAGCCAGCCGAGGAGACCAGGCATTCCGGACAGCAGGGCCGCCAGGCCCACCACCATCAGCAGGGTGTGCAGGACATAGCCGCCGCAAAGTCCGGCCACGGCCGGAACAAAGCTGCGCTGCCGCAGGCCGGCACTGATGGAATATGCCCAGTCCACGCCGGGCGTGCACGCGAGGGCGGCAGCCACCAGCACGAAGGCGAGAAACAACTGGGGGTTCATGGCGGGCTCCTGTCCGATGGCTACAGGACAAAGCCTATGAACTTTGCGGCCATAAGTGCTTACCTATTTCGCCCCGACTGGCGCCCGATGGGTAAGATTATTGCGTGATTGACCATATCGACAGAAACATTTTGCGCTACCTCAAAGAGGACGGCCGAATGACTGCCACGGCACTGGCCGCCAAGGTGGGTTTGACGGTGGCGCCCTGCCACCGGAGGCTGCGTGACCTGGAGGCTTCGGGAGTGATCCGCGGCTACAAGGCGGACATCGATCCGGCCGCCGTCGGACTGGGGTTCGAGGCGATCGTGTTTGTAACTCTGCGCCAGGTGGACCGCTCCACGATGGAGATCTTTGAAAACCGTGTGGCGGATACGCCCAACATTGTGGAGGCACAGCGGCTCTTCGGTTCCCCGGACTATCTGCTGAAGGTCATTGCCGAGGACCTGCCGGCCTATCAGCGGTTCTACGACGCGGAGCTGACCTCGCTGCCGGGGGTGGAGCGGCTGACGTCTACCCTGGTGATGAAGAACCTCAAATCCAACGCCGGTCCGCCGGTCTAGTCCTTCAGCAGCCCTGTGGTCCTGTAGGGGATGACCTCGCGCAGGAACATGCTGGTTGACGTGCGGACGATCCCCGGGCAGAGGCGGATTTCCTCTGACACGCGGTAAAGGTCGTCCGGACTTGTTGCCACTACCCGGATCAGCAGGTCGGTGTCGCCGGCGGGGGCGTGGCACTCGAGGACCTCGGGGATCTCGCGGAGGGCGGCGATGGCTTCGTTGAGATGGCTTTGGTCCAGCTCGGCGCTCACTGCGGCTGCCACCCCGCGGCCAAGGGCGGAGGGCAGGACGCGGCTGCTGTTGGGGCGGAGCGCGCCCCACGCTGTCATCCGCTCCAGGCGGGACTGTACGGTTCCGCGCGCGAGGCCCAGCCGTTGGGCCAGGACCATGATCGGAACGCGCGGATCCTCGTCCAGAGCATTGAGGATCCGCTTGTCCGTGCTGTCCAATTCCTGCAATCTGATCATTTCCTGTCCTGGTTGGCGGCCGGAGTTAGGCAGTCTGACTAGTGATTGTTGTACCGGTTGTGCCAACTGTAAGGTGTCTGCTCAAATGGTGGCAACAAAGCAGGAAATTGGCTACCGCCCACCCCCGCTGGCTTACAGGCTCACCGGTACACCACCCGGACCCTGGACACCGCCTCCCGCAAGGAGGCCGCCGCTGATGACACTTGTTCACACCACGGTCATTCTGCAAACACGGCAAGAGCCCCTGAACTCCCGGGCGTCGGATCCTTCGGCGTCATCGGTAGCTGAGGGGCTCTTGTGTTGTCCGGCCTACTGCAACGCGGAATCACTTCCGGCCCGATGGGAGCCCCGGATCGTGCGCTAAGTGACCCCGCGTTGTCCCTGTGCGTAGGGTTGATTTATGACTCGTGCCGGGCGCTTCGCCCCCAGCCCCTCCGGTGAACTCCATGTTGGCAATCTCCGCACCGCCGTTCTTGCGTGGCTGTTCGCCCGTTCCACGGGCCGGGACTTCCTGCTTCGCGTTGAGGACCTGGACCGGGCACGTGCCGGTGCGGAGGCTGAGCAGCTCCGCGATCTGGCAGCCATCGGCGTGACGTGGGACGGCGCCGTCGTCCGCCAGACAGACCGCGGGGCGGTGTACGACGAAGCCATTGACCAGCTAACCGCTGCGGGCCTGACGTACGAGTGCTTCTGCACGCGCCGCGAAATCCAGGAGGCGCCATCAGCCCCGCACGCGCCGCAGGGTGCCTATCCGGGCACGTGCCGCAACCTTGACCCGGCAGAGCTGGCGTACAAGCGTTCCACGCGGCCTGCCGCCATCAGGCTCCGGGCAGACGTCACGGAATACACCGTTCACGACGTCCTGTGCGGGGAGTTCACCGGCGTTGTGGATGACTTCGTCTTGCGCCGCAACGACGGCGTGACCGCCTATAACCTGGCAGTCGTGGTGGACGACGCCGCCCAAGGAATAGATCAGGTGGTGCGCGGCGACGATCTCCTGCCGTCCACTCCACGGCAGGCATATCTCTCCTCGCTGCTGCATATGCCGGTTCCGGAATATGCACACGTGCCCTTAGTGGTGAATTCCGACGGCGCCCGGCTGGCCAAGCGCGACGGCGCCGTTACGCTGTCCGACCTCGCGCTCGCTGGCGCTACGGTGGCCGATGTCCGGGACCGCATCCTCCAGTCCGTGAACCTGCAAGCCGGAACGCTGGAACAAGCGCTTGCCGCATTCCGGCCCGCCCGTCTTCCCCGCGGGCCGTGGGTTTGGACTGGCATGCAGGGGCCTTGCCGCTGACCAATCAACCCTGGCCAGCGGAGAGCTTCCGAAGATCGTTCTTCCGGATTTTCCCGCTGGCAGTGCGAGGCATTTCGTCCACGAACACCACTGACTTGGGAATCTTGTAACGGGCCAGCCGGCCCTCAAGATGCGTGCGCAGCTCGGACTCGGTGAGCTGGGCGCCCTCCCGGAGCAGCACCACAGCCCGCGGAACTTCGCCCCATTTCTCGTCAGACACGCCGATGACGGCCACGCTGCCCACTGCCTCCAGTTCGGTGATGGCCTGCTCCACCTCAGCCGGATAGATGTTTTCGCCGCCGGAGATGATCATGTCCTTGAGCCGGTCGGACACGAACACGAAGCCTTCATCGTCCTTGTAGCCCATGTCGCCGGACTTGAACCAGCCGCCCGGCTCATAGGATTCTTCCGTGGCTGCGGGCCGGTTCCAGTATTCGTGGATCACGTTGGGGCCCTTGATCTGGATTTCGCCCACGGTTCCGGGCGCCGCGATCCCGGCCATCGGGTCGGCGATCCGCACGTCGGTGAAGAAGTGCGGAAGCCCGGCGGAGCCGGCCTTGTCGCGGGACCGCGATGCGGGGAGGACCGTTGCCGCCGGCGCCGTCTCGGTCATGCCGTAGCCGTTGCCGATCTGGAGGCCCCGGGACTCGTACGCGTCGAGAACCCGCAT
The DNA here is from genome assembly GCF_056398665.1 of Pseudarthrobacter sp. 01T43. NCBI lineage: Bacteria > Bacillati > Actinomycetota > Actinomycetes > Micrococcales > Micrococcaceae > Pseudarthrobacter > Pseudarthrobacter sp. 01T43. The sequence continues at coordinate 65,056 of NZ_JBFTPV010000015.1, forward strand.
GGGGACGGCGGATCCGCCGCAGGTGAGCTTGTTCAGCGAGCTGAGATCCGTGGTTGCCCACGCGGGGTGTTCGCAGATGAGCTGATAGGTGGTCGGGACCCCGCTCATCGTCGTGACGCTGTACTGCTTGATCAGTCCTAGGATCCGGCCCGGGTCAAACCTGGATTCGAGGATGACCGTTCCACCCTTGAGGAGCGTCGGCAGGACGCCCATGTCCAGTGACGCCACGTGGAACATCGGTGAAATCATCAGCGCCACGTCCTGCGAGGAAAAATCGAAGTCCACGATCACGTTGATGCAGTTCCAGGTGACGTTGCCGTGGGTCAGCAGGGCGCCCTTTGGACGGCCCGTCGTGCCCGAGGTGTAGAGGATCATGGCTCCGTCGTCCAGGCCCACCGGTTCATCGATCTGCTGGTCCGTGCCGGAGGCCACCACATCGTCGAAGCCTTCGACCGCCGTCGGCCCCTGGCCGCTGCCTGCCGGCGCGGGGCTGTCTGCCGGAATTGGGCTGCCCGCGCCGGCATCGTTGACAACGACGAGCCTCGCCACGGCGGTGCCAGCCGCGCCGCGGGCCGCGAGGTCGCCCAGGGTGTGCGCGTGGATCAGGGCCACGGCCCCGCTGTCCTGCAGCTGGAACTGGATCTCGGGCGGCGCCAGCCGGGTGTTGAGCGGGACGAAGACGGCGCCCAGGGTGCCGCAGGCAAAGAGGGTTTCCAGGAAGGACGGGTGGTTCTCGCCCAGGTAGGCCACCCGGTCCCCCTTTGCGACGCCGCGGTCCCGCAGGGCGTTGGCCAGCCGGAGGCTCCGGTCCGCGAACTGTGCGTAGCTGAGTTCCCGGCCTCCGCTAATCAGGGCGGTCTTGCTGCCGGACTTCGGGCGGCGACGTTGCAGCCACGAGCCGATGCCAAAATTCTCCACGGCGAATCCTTTCTACTGTGAGGTTAGCCCGCCGGACGGGACCCAATGAAGGGTCAGGCCCGGACGGTCTGGAGGTCGTTGTTCTTGGGCTCCCGGGTGAGCAGGATGAACACAATGGACACCACGGACATGACGGCCAGATACGTCACCACCGATGATGTGTTCTGCCCGGAATCCTTGAAGATCTGGGCCACGATGCCTGGTGTGAAGCCGGCCCCGAGGAGCGTGGCCAGCTGATAGCCCAGGGAGGCCCCGGTGTAGCGGGACGTGGTGCCGAACTGCTCCGAGACGAAGGCCGCCAAGGGCCCGAACAGGGTGGAGTGGATCATCAGGCCGATGGCGAACGCCACGAAGATCAGCACGATGTTGTTCGAGGACAGCAGCGAGAACATGGGGATCAGGTAGATGATGAACACCACCAAGCCGCCGATCATCACGGGGCGCCGGCCCAGTTTGTCGGAGAGCTTTCCGCCCATGATGACAAACACGATGGACAGGGCTGAGGCTGCGGCAAAGGCGTACAGCACACCTTGCCGGTCCGCGCCCTTCGAGACGGCGTAAGTCACAGAGAATGTTGCCAGGACAACTTGCAGGGCGAAGCCCGCTGCCCCGGCTAGCATGGTGAAGATCAGTGTCTTGGGACGGCGCAGCACCAGCAGCAGGGGGATATCCCGCTTGGCAGTTATGCCCGCCCGCATGGCGTCTCGCTCCGCCCGGGCCTTCTCGGCCTTTTCCTGTTCCAGGGCAGCTTTGAAGATGGGGCTCTCTGAAACCTTCAGCCGGACGAACATGCCAACGCCCAGCAGGACGAAGGAGAGCAGGAACGGCACGCGCCAGCCCCAGCTGAGGAACTGGTCATTGGGCAGGGCCGAGAAGGCGCCCATGGCGAGCGTGCCGAGGACGGCGCCGGTGGGAGCGCCGGCGTTCACGAAGGATGCAGCGAATCCACGCTTGCCGGATTCAGAATGCTCCAGCGCCATCAGGGCGGCGCCGCCCCACTCGCCACCCACGGCAATGCCCTGGACGACGCGGAGGACCACCAGCAGCACGGCGCCCCAAGGTCCGGCCACGGAGGCATCCGGGACCATGCCGATGAGCGTGGACGCGATGCCCATCATCAACATGGAGATGATCAGCATATTCTTGCGGCCAAGCTTGTCACCGAAGTGGCCGAAGATGATTCCGCCGATGGGGCGGGCTACGTAGCCGGCAGCAAAGGTGCCGTAGGCGGCCACAACGCCCACCCAGTCGTCCATTCCGCTGAAGAATACTTTGGGGAAGACGACGGCGGCTGCGGTGGCATACAGGAGGAAATCGTAGTACTCGATGGTGCTGCCCAGGTAGCTGGAGGCGATGACTGTGCGCGCTTCCTTGCGACGCTCGGCGGTGCCCATAGCTTGAAGCTGGTTGAGTCCTGACATGGCTGGTCCTTTTGAAGGCGGAAGAGAGGGGTGGCTACTTGTAGAAACGGGCGAGGAATTCGGCGACGACGGCGGGCCGTTCCTGGCCTTCGATTTCGATGGTGCTGGCTACCTTGATCTGGGCGCCGCCCTTGACTTCGGTGACGTCTGCGATGGTGGCCTGCATGCGGATCCGCGAGCCCACCTTCACTGGCGACGTGAAGCGGACCTTGTCCAGGCCGTAGTTCACCTTGGTGGTGACGCCGTCGACGTCGAAGAGTTCCCCCCAGAACGGGATGATGAGCGAGAGGGTCAGGAATCCGTGGGCGATCGGCGCCCCGAACGGGCCGTCCTTGGCGCGCTCCGGATCCACATGAATCCACTGGTCATCGCCCGTGGCGTCAGCGAATTTGTTGATCTGTTCCTGGGTGATCTCGCGGTACTCGGTGACGCCGAGGTCGGTGCCGGAAAGGGTGAGCAGTTTGTCGAAGTCGACGACGAGGTTGGGCATCTTTGCCTCCTGGTTAGGCTTTGGTTTGTGGGTTAGTTGGTTGAAAGTACGACGGCGGATGCCGGGTTCCGGGGGTTGGTGCTGTTCAGCGGGTGAAGGCGCTTTCGCCGGTGAGCGCACGGCCAATGATGAGCGCGTTGATCTCGTGGGTGCCTTCGTAGGAATAGACGGCTTCGGCGTCGGCGTGGAAACGGGCAACGTCTGTGTCGAGGGTGATGCCGTTGCCGCCCACAACCTCGCGGGCCAGAGCCACGGTTTCGCGCATCAGCAGACTGGTCTGCATCTTGGCCAGGGCTGAGTCCTGGTCGCGGTAGATGCCCTTGGCCTGCTGTTCGGTCAACCGCACCACCAGAGACAGTGCGGAAGTGACGTTGCCGAGCATCCGGGCGAGTTTCTCCTGGACCAGTTGGAACGAGCCAAGGCTGCGGCCGAACTGCTTGCGTTCGTTGACGTAGGCCAGGGCGGCTTCGAAGGCGCCGGCCTGGAGGCCGGTGGCGATCCATGCGACGTCCGAGCGCATGGCACGGAGCATTGCCGCGACGTCCCGGAAGGAGTTCACATTATGCAGGCGCATGGCCTCGGGCACCCTGACGCCGGTGAGAGTGATGTGGGCGTTCTGCATCATCCGCAGGGACGTCTTGCCGTGGATCTTCTCCAGCGACACGCCGGGTGCCTCGCGCTCGACCAGGAAGGCTTTGACCTGCCCGTCCGCCACATCCCGGGCGAATACGGCCAGGACGTCGGCAGTGGAAGCGCCGCCGATCCAGCGCTTGGCACCGTCCAGGATCCAGCCGTCACCCTCTCGGCGTGCCGTGGTGGACAGCCCGCCGGCGATGTCCGAACCGGACTCGGGCTCAGTGAGCGAAAAGACGCCCTTGAGCGAGAAATCGATCACCTTGGGCATCCACTCCTGCTGCTGTGCTGGTGAGGCGCCCACGCGGATGGCCGTGCGGAAGAGACCCGCCTGCGACGTGTACCAGGTTGCCAGCGATGCGTCCGTGCGTGCGAGTTCGAAGATCCGGAACCCCTGGTAGATACCCCGGGCAGTGCCGTCCGCGGTCAGTTCCGCCGGCTCCATCAGGTCCAGGTCGATCAGCGGCTGGGCGAGTTCAGTAGGAAATTCGCCGCGCTCCCAATGATCCGCCAGCAGCGGGTGTGCCTTCTCGTCCAGGAAGCTGCGAAGCCTGCCCAGGACCCGGCGCTCGCCGTCGGTCAGGAGGGACTCGGCGTCGTAGAAGTCCGAAAGTCGATAGAGGCGTTCCTGACCCTCTCCGGGAGGAAGGACGCGCACTGCGGGTTCCGCCGTCGTCGTATCCATCTCAGCCTCCCAGGCCGAGAAGGCGCACGGCGTTGTGCTTGAGGATTTTCGGCCGGACCTCGTCCTTGAGTGGCAGGTCCGCGAACGCACCAAGCCACTTCTGCGGGGTGATCAGCGGGAAGTCGGTGCCGAAGAGCACCTTGTCCTGGAGGACCGAGTTGGACATCCGCACCAGGGACTCAGGAAAGTACTTCGGCGACCAACCGGACAAGTCAATGAAGACATTCGATTTGTGCGTCGCGATGGAGTTGGCCTCGTCCTGCCATGGCACGGAAGGGTGGGCCATGATGATCTGCAGTTCCGGGAAATCAGCTGCCACCGCATCCAGCAGGAGGGGGTTGGAGTAGCCCAGCTTGATGCCGTAGCCGCCCGGGAGGCCAGCGCCCATCCCGTTCTGGCCGGTGTGGAAGATCGCGGGCAGCCCGAGCTCCTGCAGGGTTTCCCAGAGGGGATAAAACTGCTCGTTGGACGGGTCGAAGCCCTGCAGCGACGGGTGGAACTTGAACCCGCGGGCGCCCAGATCAATAGCCTGGCGTTTGGCGCCCTGGATTGCTTCGGCGCCAGTGCGGGGATCGACGCTGCCGAACGGAATGAGCACGTCGTTGTTCCGGGCGGCGCCGGCGATCAGATCCCCGATGCTGTTCGGCTCGTGCTTGAGCTGGGTGCGGGCGTCCACGGTAAAGACGACAGCGGCCATGTTCAGTCCGCGGTAGATCTCCGCGATGCGGTCCAAAGAGGGTGAGCGGTCCTCTGCTTTGAAGTACTTGGCGGAGGCCTCGGTCAGTGCCGGAGGGAGGGATTCGTGGCCGTGACCGTCCACTTCCAGATGAACGTGCATATCAATCGCATCGAGTTTGGCGGCATCGATGCCCAGTTCGTAACGCATATCGATTTCCTTAGCAGTCAGGTGACCAGAGCGAAGTGGGCTAGCGGGCCGGGGCCGGCTCGGGCTTGAGCTCTTCCGGCAGTGGCAGGAACTCCTCGCCGTAGCTCTGGAGCGTGTCAGCGCTGAACAGTTCACCGGCGTTCTCGCGCAGGGCTTCGTAGCTCCAGCCGCCCTCGCGGTATTCGGTGGTCGCGGCCTCCGGGTGCGTCCAGACCTGCAGCCGGTCGCCGCCGGCGCCGATGGCCTGGCCGGTAATCCCTGCCGCCGCATCAGAGGCGAGGAAGGCAACCAGGCCCGCGACGTCGTCGGCCGTTCCGAAGCCGAGGTCATGGCGGAAGAAGGACGGCATGGCCTCGCCGCGCTCATCGGCCTCAACGGCCTTCTGGAAGTAAGGGACGGTTTTGGTCATGGCGGTGGCGGCCACGGGGATGACGGAGTTGACGGTTACGCCGGCCTTCTTCATTTCCAGCGCCCAGGTGCGGACCATTCCCACGATGCCGGCTTTGGCTGCGGCGTAGTTGGTCTGGCCGAAGTTGCCGCGCTGGCCCGTCGGGGAGCCGATGGTGATGATCCGGCCCTGGACGTTGTTCTCCTTGAAGTGGGCGAAGGCCTCCCGGACGCAGGTGAACGTGCCCTTGAGGTGGACGTTGATGACCAGGTCGAAGTCCTCGTCGGTCATCTTCAGGAGGCTCTTGTCCCGCAGGATGCCGGCATTGGTGACCAGGATGTCCAATCGGCCATAGGCATCGATGGCGCCTGCCACCAGCGCCTTGGCGGCTTCGGTGCTGCCCACAGGAGCAACGACGGCGGCGGCTCGGCCGCCGTCGGCCTCAATCTGCGCCACAGCCTGCGCGGCGGTCTCGGCATTGACATCGTTAATCACGACGGCGGCACCTTGGCGGGCGATTTCCCGGGCGTAGGCGAGGCCGAGTCCCTGACCGCTTCCGGTGACGATTGCTACTTTGCCTGAGAGGCTCATTGCTGCTCCTTTGCTAGCTGACCTGTTCACCCTGCCGTCCGGCATGTGATGCTGGTATGTATCCATGAGAATATGGATTGTTGTAGAAGTCAATGATTTATTTTGAAAACTATCTGGAGTGACATGACCATCGAAGTGCAGGGGACGAAGCAGGGTGGCGTTGAGGACAAGTTAGTGGCCGCTTCAATCACTAACGACATGGGATTCCTGCTGGCAAAACTGCACGCGACGGGGTCCGTGCTGAACAACCGGGCCCTCGCCACTTTTGATCTCAAGGAGCGTTCGTATTCGGTGCTGATCCTCGCGAACAGCGGCCTCGAACCAACCCAGCGTGAGCTCGCAGATTTCCTTAGCTTGGATCCGAGCCAGATCGTGGCCCTGGTTGATGAGCTGGAAAAGCGGGGACTGGTGGTCCGGGCTCCCGGCAAGCTGGACCGCAGGGCCAAGACCGTGACTGCTACTGCGGCGGGAGCCAAACTCCACTCGCGTGCTTCTGAGGCGGCCGCGCAGGCAGAGGCCGAGGCGCTGCAAGGCCTCGACACCGCTGAGGTGGCCACCATGAAGGCCCTGCTGCGCAAGGCGCTGTGGGGCGGTGCGGCGTAAGGGCCGTAGGCTGGAACCATGTCAGACCAGGACTCCATGGAGCACAATGCCACGCCGCCCAAATTCACCGTCGAGACCGCGAGGGTCCTGGCGGAGGTGGCCCACAACCGGCAGAAGGACAAGCTTAAACGCCCCTACCGTGACCATGTCATCGCCGTGGGGGACGCCCTGGCTGACTTCGACGATGACATCAGGATCGCCGGCTACCTCCACGACATCGCCGAGGACACTCCCATCACCCGGCAGGCACTTCTGGAGATGGGTGTCTCTGAGCGGGCGGCGGACATCATCGAGCGGGTCACCAACCGGCTGCACGACAACCCCGATGACTACCAGGCCGGCATCCGCTATATCGCCGAGGACCACGACGCCGCCCTCGTGAAGATCGCGGACAATGCCCACAATTCGATCCCCGAACGCGTCAAGGCCCTCGCCGAAAAATGGCCGGACAAGCCGCCGGTAACCAAGTACCGGGATGCCCGGCCCATCCTTTATGCTGCCGTGGAGATAGAGGAAATTCGCAGTATCCTGGCGCGCGTAAACCCATGGCTGCTCGAAGAAGTTGATGACCGGCTGGACGAGGAAGACGACACCGACTACGAGAACCTGACGTACGAGTCCTAGCGGACACCGTTCCAGAGGTCCCGTTCCCATGCCCGCGGGTCATGGACGAGGCGTGATTCGGTGCCGAAGAGCATCGTGACCCGGCCCGCCTGATCGTAGAGTGGCCAGCCCGGATCGCCGATAGCGGCGAACCTCATCCAGGGAGCGTGCATGGCATCGGCCAACGCCTGCGGCGGATCTTTCCCCAGGAGCGGCCCGAACAACCGGGAGCCCTTATCCAGGGTGTCGAAAACGAACGGCACTTCGACGGCGTGGACTGCGCCGAGGCCGGGGGAGCGCCACCCAAACTCGTACATGTACGTCCGTGCCCCGGTGGTCACTGCCGCCTGCGCGTGGGCATCCGCCAGGCGAATGGCCGGAATCCTCACCCACCAGTCGGTCTCCACCGCGCCGAGCAGCTCGCCCGGCGAGCTTGCCGGGTAGTGGGCCCGGTATTCACGGAGCGCCGTATCCGCCGAAAGCCCGTAAACGGACACGGGTGGAAAGCCGCCAACGCTCTTGGAATCCGCCAGGTCCTGCTCGGAGACCTTCGCAAGCACTCCGGTAATCGCGAGGAACAGCTGCCAGTCCTCGGTGTTGGTGCCCACTAAGACGTCGACGGCAGCGCCTGCGCCGGCGGCGATCCGTTCGACGGGCCGCCCGGGAATGACATCGCCGTCGATGGTGGGTTGCCACATCATCCGGCTGGCCACGGCATCGTGTCCCCAACGCTCCGGATCGGGCCGGGCCATAAGATCAGCCTTCAACTCTGCCTGCGCTGCGAGCAGGCGCTGGGTGGGCACGGCCGCTATCGCGTCCCGGGTCGGCGGCACCCCAAGCTTTTCGGCGAGGAAGCCGCCGATCTTTTGGGCGGTGCCGGTGTCGATCGCATGATGGGCGGCGCCGCTCTGCAGGATGGCCCGCCGGAATAACCCTTCGGCCCGCGGCATCGAGAGGAGAACCCCGATGCTCATGGCGCCTGCAGACTGGCCAAAGACCGTGACATTGCCGGGGTCGCCGCCAAAGACTGCAATGTTGTCGCGGACCCATTCCAAGGCGGCGACCTGGTCGAGGAGGCCGGCGTTGGCGTAGCCGTCACCCAGGTCCAGGAACCCGTCTGCGCCGACACGCCAGTTGATCACCACGCACACCCCGCCGTCCCGGGCGAAATTAGTCCCGTTGTAGGCCGCCGTTGAGCCGATTTCGAACGCGCTGCCTTGGATCCACACCATCACAGGCAGGCCTGCCATGCCTGGGTCCGGGCTCCAGATATTCAGGTTCAGGCAGTCCGCGCCGCCCAGCCCGGTGTCCCACTCTGTGCCTGCACTTTCCGGGGGCGCCAACTGGAAAGGGGCCGCACCATACTGGTTGGCGTCGCGAATTCCGCTCCAGGGTTGGAGCAGCTGCGGAGGACGGAACCGGTTACCGCCCGAGGTCGGCGCCGCGTAAGGAATGCCAAGGAAGCGGTGAACGCCGGCGGCGACGGTCCCTCGCAATTGTCCCTGCCTGGTTGTGACGACGGTGCTCATGCCTGCCACCTCCGCGGTCCGACGTTTCCGGCCATATTTCACCTTGGCAGCTGTTGCGGTTCGGTTTGCAGGGCCGAAGGTCATGGCCCCTGGAAACAAGCTGCCGGCCCAGCGTGGAAGCAATGACGTTGGTCAGGCCAAGAAAGCTCCAGCGGCGTGGCAGGACGGAGATCCTAAGTGTGCCCCGGCTGTCCATGCGCGAAAGAGGGGTGCTGGAGGGGGATTGGAGGGCATGGATCAAAGATCACCGTCGGCAAAAAGGCGTGATCCACGGTGATCCTCGCTGCCCATCGCCTGACGACATAATTAGCCCGTGCTGCCGGAAGGCAAACGCGCGCCGCTGCCCGCCAGTGGCTGTTCAGTCAGCCAGAGAAAGTCAGGTACAGAAGCAACCCCAAGCGGCTCCGGTTTATTGAGACGACGCCGCAACAGCCGCGCCCACTCGCGGTCGGGATCCGCCGGAATCGGTGTTTCGGACAGGCTTTCTGGCAGGGAAGTGCCACGGTCCCTGTAGGGGAGTTGGTCCACGATCTGATCCGGCCAGTGGGGTGGTTCCCGGTCGGGGTGTTCGCTGGTGTAGTGCCGGCCGGAGGGTGAGATCCAGCCCGGTGGTTTGTCCTGGGTGGCTTCGGTGGGTGTCCAAGGCGTGGTGTGTTTGAGCCGGTGGTGCTTGCGGCATGGTTGGCCGAGGTTGGAGATTCCTGTGGTGCCGCCGTGGTGCCAGGCGAGGAGGTGGTCCGCTTCGTTGTCCAGGGACTGGTTGGAACAGCCGGGGAAGGGGCATTTGCCGTCCCGTAGGCGCAGCCATTGGCGCATGGCTTTGGGGATCCGGTAGCTGGTCCTCCCGATCTCCAGCGGTGCCCCGTCGCGGGGGTCGGTCAGGACGCGGTGGAAGGACTCCGCACCATCGGCAACGAGGGTGCGGGCCATCGATGGTGGGATGGGACCGTACCCGTCCAACATGGCGGGCTCGTCGGTCAGGCCCATGAGTGCGAACACGGGCACGGTGATCAGGACCTGGGCTTTCGGGGACGGGACCAGGCCGGCTTGTCCGCCGAGGAGCCAGGCCGCTGCGGTGTCGGTGCGGAGTTGGGTGAGGGTCCTGGCCTCGGTGGGGCCCTGCAGTGCCCGGGCCGCGGTGGTGGTCCGCTCCCAGATCCCGGCTGCCGTGTCCGCGGGCAGGTAGGCCGAAAGCCAGGCCATCCCGTCCCGGTCCGGGGAGTACTCCAGGCGCCGGTCCAAGGCACTCTTGGTGTGGCGTTTTTCGATGCTGTCCGGGTGGTGGCGTTCGCGCCAGGTGCGGGCTTTGGCCCGGAACCGGGACGGGATCATTTCCCCGGCCGGGCCCCGGGCGGGGTTGGGTGCGTCCGGGTCCAGGAAGTGGGCTTCCAGGGCTGCCGCGCCGGCGTGATCGAGGTTGAGGGTTTCGTCGACCATGATCCGGGCGTGCTGCCACGAAATGGTTCCGGCCGCCAGGGCGGCCAGGGTCAGGGGCAGTGTGGTGGTGAGGCGGTGGGATGTGGAGAGCAGGGTGGCGGCGTTGGGTTCGCTGACGGTCAGGACGCAGGCGACCTCTGCGATGGCGGCCATTTCGTGGGCAGTGTGCTCCTGCGGGGACAAGGCAGGGGGCGTTAACGCCTTTGTCCGGTCCGCGAATTCCGCGGTGGTGAGGACTTTCAGCGCGGCGGTGCTTGCTTCGAGCCGGGAGATTACGGCCAGGCGGTCCAGGGCGTCGTCGATACCCCGGCGCAGCGGATCCGGCCCGGCAGGATCCTCACACTGGCGACGGCGGAGTTCGGCCAGCACAGCAACGGCAGCCACTACCTCATCAAACGCCGCGTCCGCTGCTGTGCCTTCCATGTTTCCATCATGTCGAGGGGGTACGACATTTAAGGTCCCTGAAGCTCCTCCCTGAAAAGATTTCTGGAAATCTTTTCAGCTGCCCACAGCTCCCCACAGCTGCCCACAGTTACCGCTCAGGTGGCCGCCCGATCGGCCCGTCCGTGTCTAGACCCCCGGCCCTCAGTCCGCCCGCTAGTCCCGCCCTGGCCTACACCCGTCCCAGGGAATCGATGTCCTCCAGGAAGTCCTGGTGGACCTCGGCGCTGACGGTGGTCCGCGTATCGCCGATGGCGTCCAAGTAGTCCTCCGTGGAGGGCCCCTTCCGAACCGCCTCACGAACTGAAACACTGCCGCCGGAAGCCGCGCCGCCGTCGTCGTACACTGCCTTTTCCAGCGCACGCTGGGAGGCGCTGCGGGCGGCGTACTCAATGTCCGCGGGGGAGAAACCCTCCGTTCGCTCCACGAGGAGTTCCACGTCGACGTCGTCCACTACGGCGGCCGGGATGAAGCGCTGCCACATGGCTTCGCGGGCCTGGCGGTCGGGGAGCCCGATGGGGATGACGTAGTCGAACCGGCCGTGGCGCAGGAACGCGGTGTCCAGCGCCCGGATGAAGTTGGTGGCGCAGACCAGCAGGCGGCCGGGCTGTTCGCGGAACGCCGGGATGATTTTCAGTAGCTCATTGGTGACGCCCTGCAGCGGCGACGGCGGTTCGCCTGAACGCTGAGAGGCGATCTCCTCCACTTCGTCGATGAACACCACGCAGTGTTCCAGCTCGGCGATCTCCAGGAATGTCTCGCGCAGTGCGCCGGCAAGCCCCTTGGGATCGGAGGCAAGGCGGGACGGGAAGACCTCCACGAACGGCCACTCCAGGCGGGACGCGATTGCCTTCGCAAAGGTGGTTTTGCCGGTGCCCGGAGGCCCAAACAACACCACGGCGCGCGGCGGCACCACACCGTATTCGTCCGCGAGATCGGCCTCCGCGAGCGGCAGGACCAACCGCCGCTCCAGGAGCTCCTTCTCCTTGCGCATGCCGGCCACGTTTTCCCACAGGTCGCGCGCCAGGATCCGGCCCCCCAGCTCGCCCAGCGCGCCAAGTTCCTGCCGCTGGACGGGAATGGTCCGCTCGAAATRCCGCAGGTTCTTCTTCAGTGCGAAGCCGCGGCTGAGGAAGGCCTCCACACGGGTTTCGGCCTCGGGCATCAGCGCGGAAAGCTTGTTAAGGCCATGCGGGGCCATGCGGTTTTCGACGGCGGCAAGCAGCGACGTGCCAATGCCCCGGCCGCGGTATTCCGGCAGTGTAGCCAGGAAGACGATCCAGCCCTGGTCATGGGCGGCACGTCCGACGGCGGCGCCCACCACCTGCTCGCCCTGCACCGCCACCACGGCATGGTCCTTCTCGCATGACGCCAGCACTTCCGAGAGGGCGTAAACGGGCTCCACATCGGAGGCCTTGAGGGACTCCCACAGGTGCAGGAGGCCGTCCAGGTCTGCTGAGTGGAAATCCCTGATCCGCCAGTTGGTCATGCCGTGTCTCCCGGGTGGTTCGTCGTTGAACTGCAGGTCATTAGTGCACAGAGCAGCGCTGTGAGGCGCTCTGCTGAGCATAAGCGATCTGCCCGCGACGAAGGGTTGCGGGAGCGTTGCGTTACGAGGCGGCCAGCGTGCCGCTATTCGGATGGGAGCGAATCAGACCTTGATGGGAACCGGGTGGACCTCATCCGCGGGGTGCCCTGCGCGCTCATGCACACGCCGTACAGCATCCGCTGACGGGGCCTCCGACAAGCAGTAAACCAGGCCCGACTCGGGATCGGCCCAAGCCGTTTTGAAATTAACCTTCTCATCGCCTTGGACGGCCACATCGGCGTCGTGGGCCTCTTGCAGGGCTTCCTGAGTGATTCCAACCATGTTGCGATGAACATCCATGAATTCCGGCATGATGCCAATACTCCTTAACTCGGTTTCGCCGTTGAAACAGCGGGATGAGGCTGACGCTAGACCCGGGCATGAAAGCCGTCAAGAGGAGGTAGGTGCGGACATACGGAAAGGGGGTTTTGCCGTTTCGCTTGCTAGACCCCCAACGTGGCCAAGGTTCTCCGCAGGGTGTCGGCGGAATGCTGAAGGGCGGCCAGTTCGCGGCCGTCCATTGGTGTGTGAAGGATGCGGTGCACACCGCCGCGGCCCACGACGCTGGGGAGGGACAGTGCCACCCCGGTGATTCCGTAGGGGCCGTCGAGCACGGTGGAAACAGGGAGCACAGCGTTCTCGTCCCGGAGGAGGGCCTCCACGATCCGCGCTCCGGACAGGCCGATGGCGTAGTTGGTTGCCCCCTTGCCGGCGATGACCTTGTAAGCCGCCTGGGTCACTTCGCGGGCGGTTTCATCGAGGTATTCCTGGGTGAAGACCTGTTGGCCATCTTCTTTCCAGTCACGGATGGGGACCGGCCCGATCGTGACACCTGACCACACCGGAAACTCAGTATCGCCGTGCTCGCCCACCATGCTGGCGTGGACGCTGGCCACGGCGACACCGGCGCGCCGGGCCAGCAGCCACCGCAGCCGCGACGTATCCAGCACGGTGCCGGAGGAAAAGATGCGTGCCGATGGCAGCCCGGAAATCTTCCGGGCCGCTACCGTGAGTACGTCGCAGGGGTTGGTGACCAGGACATAGACCGCGTCCGGGGCGTGCCGAAGCAGTTGCGGCATGAGCTGTTCGAGGATGCGGACGTTCGTCCCGGCGAGGTCCAGCCGCGTCTGGCCAGGGGCCTGTTTTGCCCCGGCAGTGATAACCACGACGTCGGCGCCTTCAGTCACGGCGATGTCTCCGCCTCCCGTGACGGTTGYCGCCGCCGCCGCGAACTGGGTGCCGTGCGCGAGGTCCAGAACCTCCGCCTCCGCTTTAAGGGCGTTGACGTCAAACAGTGCCACGTTGCTTGCGGAGCCCCGGATCAGGGCGGCGTAAGCCAGTGAGGTGCCCACGCTTCCGGCTCCCACAATGGCAAGTTTCGATCCTGGCATGAGCTACCTCTTCCCCGGTTCCCGGAGCGCTGGGAGCTCCGGGAACCGCGCTGGTGGTGGTCCGCAATGGCTTCATGCTATCGATTCGTGGGAGGCCGCACATTAGGGCAGCACGGGTTCGGCGCTGCCGGGAAATCCTACTTCTTGAACGTCTCCGCGGGCGGGTTGGCGACCACGGGTGCCGTGCCGGTGAAGCCTTCGCGGGTGTGGGCGATTTCGCGGATGCGGTGCCGGCAGGCGTACCAGCCGGCCACCATCAGTGCGGAGGCGATGGCGGTGACGAGCATGGTGAGCGGGGATTCTATGAAGACCATGATGAGGACGCCCAGGAGGAAGATCAGGGAGAGGTAGCCGGTGTAGGGGGCTCCGAACATTCGGAAGGACGGGCGATTGAGCCAGCCCTTGTCCGCCCATCGCTTGAGCTGGATCTGGCAGAGCACGATGGTTGCCCAGGTCATGACGATGCCCACGGAGGCGATGTTCAGCACGATCTCGAAGGCCTG